>JBBIQA010000255.1:0-2288 GCA_037442565.1 Rhodospirillales bacterium | reverse complement strand
CGGCATCCACGGTCACTGTCTCCCCGGACCGGTCGGTGGCGGAGAAGCTGATGTCTTCCAGCAGCTTTTCCAGCACCGTGTGCAGCCGGCGGGCGCCGATGTTCTCGATCCGGTCGTTGATGTCGGACGCCAGCTCCGCCAGGGCGTCGATCGCGTCCTCGGTGAATTCCAGCACCACGCCTTCGGTACCCAGCAGCGAGAAATACTGCTTCAGCAGGGAATGCTCGGGCTCGGTCAGAATGCGGCGCAGATCGGCGCGCGACAGCGGGGCGAGTTCCACCCGGATCGGCAACCGGCCCTGCAACTCTGGCAGCAGGTCGGACGGCTTGGCCAGATGGAACGCGCCGGAGGCGATGAACAGCACATGGTCGGTCTTCACCGGGCCGTATTTGGTGCTGACCGTCGTGCCCTCAATCAGCGGCAGCAGGTCGCGCTGCACGCCCTCACGCGACACGTCGCCGCCACGGAAGCCGCCTTCGCTGGTGCGGGCGCAGATCTTGTCGATCTCGTCGATGAACACGATGCCGTTGTTCTCGGCATGGGTCACGGCGTCCTTGGCCAACTGGTCGGCATCGAGCAGCCGGTCCGCCTCCTCGCGTTCCAGCGCGCGGCGGGCGGCTTCCACCGTCATTTTCCGATTTTGCGCGGGACGGTTGCCCATCATGCCTTTCATCATCTCGCCGAGGTTGATCATCTGGCCTGGCGGCATGCCGGGGATATCGAACTGGCCGATCGGCATGCCGCCCTGGGCATCGGACACCGCGATGTCGATCTCCTTGGTCTCGAACTCTCCGGCGCGCAACATCCGGCGGAATTTGGAGCGGGTGTCGGCGGCCGCCCCCTCGCCCACCAAAGCCGTGATGAGCCGTTCCTCGGCCGCGAGCTCCGCCTTGGCCTGGACCTCGCGGCGCTGGGTGTCGCGCAGCATGGTCAGGCTGGCCTCCACCAGGTCACGGACGATGCTTTCCACGTCACGGCCGACATAGCCGACCTCGGTGAACTTGGTCGCCTCGACCTTCAGGAACGGCGCCTGGGCGAGTTTCGCCAGGCGGCGGGCGATCTCGGTCTTGCCGCAGCCGGTCGGGCCGATCATCAGGATGTTCTTCGGCACCACCTCCTCGCGCATTCCTTCCGGCAGCTGCTGGCGGCGCCAGCGGTTGCGCAAGGCGATGGCCACGGCGCGCTTGGCATCCCCCTGGCCGACGATGAAGCGGTCGAGTTCGGAGACGATCTCACGCGGGGAATAGGTCGGGACTTCCATCAGACGGCTCCCTCCCCCGGGGTGGCACCGAGCGTTTCCAGAATGACGTTGGTGTTGGTGTAGACGCAGATATCGGCGGCGATCTGCATGGCACGGCGGGCGATTTCCTCCGCCTCCAGGCCCGGCACCGTCATCAGCGCGCGGGCGGCCGACAGCGCGTAGTTGCCGCCCGAGCCGATGCCGATCACGCCGTCCTCGGGTTCCAGCACGTCGCCGTTGCCGGTCAGGGTAAAGCTGCGCTCGGCGTCGGCCACGGCCATCATGGCTTCCAGGCGGCGCAGATAGCGGTCGGTGCGCCAGTCCTTGGCCAGTTCCACGCAGGCGCGCTCGAGTTGGTTGGGGAAGCGCTCCAGCTTGGCCTCGAGCCGTTCCAGCAAAGTGAAGGCGTCCGCGGTGGCGCCGGCGAAGCCGGCCAGCACGGTGCCGCCGGCGCCGATGCGGCGGACCTTGCGGGCGTTGCCCTTGATCACGGTGTTGCCCAGGCTGACCTGGCCGTCGCCGGCCATGGCCACCTTCCCGTTGCGGCGAATGCACAGGATGGTTGTCCCATGCCAGCCCACGGGGTCGTTCGATGATGTGTGTTGCATGCGGACGTAGATGGCCTGCGCGGCGCTGGCAGGCAAGAGCTAGGCCGGGGCTCCGCCCCAGACCCCGGCAGGGCTCTGCCCTGCACCCGCAAGGGAACTCGTTCCCTTGACCCTATTAAATTGGTTTGTTGGGAAGAGGGCCATGACGTTGCCGATCAACGGCTACGTCGGTTAGGCCCTCTTCCCAACAAACCGGTCCATGGGGTTGAGGGGACGAGTCCCCTCACGGGGTGGAGGGGCAGAGCCCCTCCTGGGGTTTGGGGCGAAGCCCCAACCTTCCTTCCTAATATGTCAGCACCGTCCGGATGCTCTCGCCCCGGCGCATCAGGTCGAAGCCTTCGTTGATTTGCTCGAACGGCAGCACATGGGTGATCAGGTCGTCGATGTTGATCTTGCCGTCCATGTACCAGTCCACGATGCGCGGCACGTCGGTGCGGCCG
>JBBIQA010000254.1:0-2447 GCA_037442565.1 Rhodospirillales bacterium | reverse complement strand
ACGGAGGGTGCGGGCGCGGCCGCTGCTCAGTGAAACACCCGCCCCGCATCGATCACGATCGTCTGGCCGGTCATGGTGTCGGTGCGGCACATGGTGACCACCATGTCGGCGCAGTCGTCCTTGTCGGCGGCCTTTTTCAGCAGCGAGGCGGAGGCGGAGCGCTCGATCATCTCGGGCCGGAGGTTGGCGGTGGCGCGGGTGCCTTCCAGCAGGCCCGGTGCGACGCAGTTGACCAGCGTCTCGGGCGCCATCGCCACCGCCATGCAGCGCGTGAGGTGGATGAGGCCCGCTTTCGCCACGGCATAGGCGATGGACGAGCCGGTCGGCGTGAGCCCGGCCACGGAGGAGATGTTGACGACGCGGCCCTGGCCCTGGGCCTTCATGATTGGGGCGACCGCCTTGGTCAGGCGCATCGGGCCGGTCAGGTTGACGGCCAGGATCTTGTCCCATTCCTGCTGCGTCAGGTCATCGAGATCGGCGAATGGGATCGATTTGTTGTAGGCGGCGTCGTTGACGAGGATGTCGAGGCGGCCGAAGCGGCTTGTCACGCCGGCCACGAGGGCCTGCACGGCCGCGTCGTCGGTGATGTCGCAGGCGAAGGCGGCGGCGTTGATCTGGTGGCGCGCGGCGAGGTCGCGGGCGACGGCTTCGGCCTGGTCGCGGCTTTGGGCGTACATGACGGCGATGTGGACGCCTTGGCGGGCCAGGGCGTGGCAGATGCGCTGGCCGAGGCCGCCATTGCCGCCGGTTACCAGGGCGACCGTGCCTTTGAGCTCCATGCTTTCTCTCCCTTTGGCGGGGCGCTGTCATGGCGCGGCGCCTTCCCGTGTACGGGAGAGTTTGCGGTCGAAGCCGCGGGGCCGGCAAGGCATGCGGAAGAATGCCGTTGCCAGTTAGGTTGATTAACGGTATCATGATCCTCAGTTCGGCGCTGCCGCGCGGCTGGCCGTCTCAACGGACGGGACGTTGTCGCGTGGCACGCGGCGTGAGACGGGATCGAGACCGGTGTTGACGTGACCGGTTGAAAACCGCCGCTCGGGATTTTCTCGTGTAATGGGATTCAGTCGCGCCACACGGGGCGTGAGACTGGATCAGGGCGTGCATTCGGCTTGGTTGGTATGCCAAGCTGACAGGCGGTTCCGGGCTGGCGAAGCGGGCTGTACGGAACCATCTCTGGGGCTCCCAGGACCCCGCCCCAAGGAACCTGTCCCCAAGGAAACGGTAGATGTCGCAAACGCTGATCCGCCCCGCCGACCTGCCTCCGGGCGGGTTGTTCATGCCGCAGAAGCAGGCGGCCAAGCCGGTCACGCGCGCGCTGAAGGTCGTGTCCGACTACGAGCCCGCCGGCGACCAGCCGGCGGCCATCGCGGAGCTTGTGGCGGGGGTGAACGCGGGCGAGATGGACCAGGTGCTGCTCGGCGTGACGGGCTCCGGCAAGACCTTCACCATGGCGAAGGTGATCGAGGCGGTGCAGAAGCCGACGCTGGTGCTGGCGCCGAACAAGACCCTGGCGGCGCAGCTGTATGGGGAGATGAAATCCTTCTTCCCCGACAACGCGGTGGAGTATTTCGTCAGCTACTACGACTACTACCAGCCGGAAGCCTATGTGCCGCGCACCGACACGTACATAGAGAAGGACGCGCAGATCAACGAGCAGATCGACCGGATGCGCCACGCCGCCACCCAGGCGCTGCTGGAGCGCAACGACGTGATCATCGTTGCTTCCGTATCCTGCATCTACGGCATCGGCTCGGTCGAGACCTATGCCAAGATGGTGGTGAAGCTGGAGGTCGGCGGGGCGATCGACCGGGACAAGCTGGCCAAGGGCCTGGTGGACCTGCAGTACCGCCGCAACGACGTGGCGTTCGCCCGCGGCAGCTTCCGGTTGCGCGGCGAGATCGTCGATATCTACCCCAGCCATTACGAGGACCGCGCTTGGCGGGTGAGCCTGTTCGGCGACGAGATCGAGGCGATCCACGAATTCGACCCGCTGACCGGGGAAAAGACCGCGGCGCTGAACGCCATCACCGTCTACGCCAACAGCCACTACGTGACGCCGCGCCCGACGCTGGCGCAGGCGATCATCGAGATCCGGGCCGAACTGAAGGAGCGTGTGGCCGAACTGACCGCCCAGGGCAAGCTGCTGGAAATCGAGCGCCTTACGCAGCGCACGAACTTCGACATCGAGATGATGGAGACCACCGGTTCGTGCAAAGGGATCGAGAACTATTCCCGCTACCTTTCGGGCCGCAACCCCGGCGAGCCGCCGCCCACTTTGTTCGAATATCTGCCGGAAAACGCCCTGCTGGTGGTGGATGAGAGCCATGTGACGGTGCCGCAGATCGGCGGCATGTACAAGGGCGACTTCAACCGCAAATCCGTGCTGGCGGATTTCGGCTTCCGCCTGCCCTCCTGCATCGACAACCGGCCGCTGAAATTCGAGGAAT
>JBBIQA010000253.1:0-2606 GCA_037442565.1 Rhodospirillales bacterium | reverse complement strand
CCGGATAGGCTTCGCGGCCCGGCGGACGGCGCAGCAGCAGCGACATCTGGCGATAAGCGACGGCCTGCTTGGACAGATCGTCGTAGAAGATGACCGCATGGCGGCCGTTGTCGCGGAAGAACTCGCCCATGGTGCAGCCGGTGTACGGTGCGAGGAACTGCATCGGCGCCGGGTCGGACGCTGTGGCGGCGACGACGATGGAGTACTCCATCGCGCCGTTTTCCTCCAGCGTGCGGACAAGCTGGGCAACCGTGGAGCGCTTCTGGCCGATGGCGACATAGATGCAATAGAGCTTCTTGCTCTCGTCGGTGCCGGAGTTGGCGAGCTTCTGGTTGATGATGGTGTCGATGATGACGGCGGTCTTGCCGGTCTGGCGGTCGCCGATGATCAGCTCGCGCTGGCCGCGGCCGATCGGGATCAGCGCGTCGATCGCCTTCAGGCCGGTCTGCATCGGCTCATGCACGGATTTGCGCGGAATGATGCCGGGCGCCTTCACCTCGACGCGCATGCGGGTCACGTCGGTCAGCGGGCCCTTGCCGTCGATCGGCGTGCCGAGGCCGTCGACCACGCGGCCGAGCAGGCCGTTGCCGACCGGAACGTCCACGATCGAGCCGGTGCGGCTGACGGTGTCGCCTTCGCGGATGGTTCGGTCGTCGCCGAAGATCACCACGCCGACATTGTCGGTTTCGAGGTTCAGCGCCATGCCGCGCAGGCCGGCGCCGGGGAACTCGACCATTTCGCCGGACATCACGTTCTGCAGGCCGAACACACGGGCGATGCCGTCACCGACGCTGAGGACCTGGCCGGTCTCGGCAACGTTGGCCTCGGTATCGAACGCAGCGATCTGCTTCTTGAGGATTTCCGAAATTTCGGCGGGGCGGATGTCCATCAGGCGGCTCCCTTCATGGCGTACTGCAGGCGCTGCAGCCGGGATTTGAGACTGGTATCATACAGACGGGCACCGATCCGAACGACCAGTCCGCCAAGCAGGTCGGGCTCGACCTGCTCCAGAATATTGACGTTGCCGTAGCCGGCCTCGATCAGCCGGGCGCGCAGCTGCTGGCGCTGCAAATCGCTGAGCGGATGGGCCGAGGCGACGCGGGCCACGACCACGCCGCGCTTCTGCGCGACCAGTTCGGCGAAGGCGTTGACGATCGAGCGCAGGATGCGCAGCCGGCGATTATTGGCGATCACGCCGACGAAATCGTGCACCGGCTTGCCGAACCCATACGAGTCCATCACCGCGAAAGCGGCGGCGCGACCCTGGTTGATATCGATGAGCGGTGACTCCAGCAGGCGGCGGAAATCCGCACTTTCATCGATCAGTTTGCCCAGGTTGGTCATTTCAAGGACCACCTGGTCGAGCTGGTGTACATCCTCGGCATGGGCATAGAGCGCCGCCGCATAACGGTCGATCACTCCCCCGCCGGATGAAATCGTCGTGCCGCCCGATGCCACGATTAAGAATCCGCCACGATTGCTGTTCCATCCCAAGGCCGCGCAGCGCGCGACCGCATCTATCCGAGGAGCCGCGTTTGGCGCGACCGTGAAAACCCGCTGGAAAGATCCTCTCTCCAACCGGCGCCCGGCGTCTAGCATGGGGTTTTGGGGTGCGCAACACGGCCGGGGAAGTTTTGTGACAGGTTGTGGCGGAGACCCACGACTTATCCGACGAAACAGCGTTTGCCTCAGCTCCCAGCCGGCTCACAGAAACGACACCGGGTCCACATCCACGTCCACCCTCGCGCCGTGCGGCACGCGCACCCGCGCCAGCCAGTCGCGCAGGATCGGCTGCACCGCCACATCCCGCCGCGTCTTCAGCAGCAGACGGCGGCGGTGCCGGCCGCGCAGGATGGCCAGCGGCGCCGGGGCGGGGCCGAGAACCTCCAGCCCCTCGCCGCGCGGCGCCGCCTGGCCGAGGTCGCGGGCCAGGCGGTCCGCCACCTCCATCTCCCCGGCGCTGACGATCAGCGCCGCCAGCCTGCCGTAGGGCGGCCAGTGGCCGGGGCGGCGCATGGCCGCCTCCCGCTCCATGAAGGCGGCCAGATCGCCGGCGATCAGGGCCTGCATGACCGGGTGCTCAGGCGAGAAGGTTTGCAGCAGCACCCGGCCGGGCGCCTCCGCCCGCCCGGCCCGGCCGCCGACCTGGTGCAGCAGCTGCACGGTCCGTTCGGCGGCACGCAGGTCGCCGCCGGCGAGGCCGAGATCGGCATCGACCACGCCGACCAGGGTCAGATGCGGAAAGTGCCACCCTTTCGCCACAATCTGTGTGCCGATGATGAGGTCGATTTCGCGCGCCGAGATCGCTCGGGCCGCCTCGGTGGCGGCGTGCGGGCCGGGCATCGTGTCGCTGGCCATCACCAGAACCCTGGCGTCGGGGAACTTTTCCGCCGCTTCCTCGGTGATGCGCTCCACCCCCGGCCCGACCGGGGTCAGGCTGTGCGCGGCACCGCATTGCGGGCAGGCCTCGGGGATCGGGATCGTGTGGCCACAATGATGGCATTGCAGCAGGCGCCGGGCGCGGTGCTCCACCAGCCAGGCGGTGCAATGCGGGCACTGCATCCGGTGGCCGCAGGCGCGGCACAGCGTCAGCGGCGCGTAGCCGC
>JBBIQA010000252.1:0-2608 GCA_037442565.1 Rhodospirillales bacterium | reverse complement strand
ATCGCGCAGGACCGGCTGGACAAGGTCATCATCTTCAAGAAGCGCCGCCGGCAGAACAGCCGTCGTCGCAACGGCCATCGCCAGCACGTGACCGTGCTGCGCGTGTCCGGCATTTCGGCCGCCTGAGCAGGAGACCCACCCATGGCACATAAGAAAGCTGGCGGCTCGTCGCGCAACGGCCGCGATACCGAGGGCCGCCGCCTCGGCGTCAAGAAATACGGTGGCGAGAAGGTCGTCGCCGGCAACATCCTGATCCGCCAGCGCGGCACGCGCTGGAAGCCCGGCACCAATGTTGGTCTCGGCAAGGATCACACCATATTCGCTCTGGTGGATGGCAACGTGGAATTCCAGACCAAGGCCCAAGGCCGGGTGTTCGTTTCCGTCAAGCCGCTTCCGATCGCCGCCGAGTAACGCGCCGCACCCTCACGCCTGGATGACGACGGGGGTCGGCAGCAGCCGGCCCCCGTTTTTTGTTGTAGAAGAAAATGAAATTCCTCGACCAAGCCAAGATCTACCTGCGGTCCGGCGACGGCGGCGACGGTGTCGTCGCGTTCCGGCGTGAGCGTTTCATCGAGTATGGCGGACCCGATGGCGGCGATGGCGGCAAGGGCGGGGACATCATTTTCGAGGCTGTGCAGAACCTGAACACGCTGATCGATTTCCGCTACACGCAGCATTTCCGCGCCCGCAAGGGCGGCAACGGCGCGGGTTCGGACCGTACCGGCGCGGGGTCGGAGGATGTCGTGATCAAGGTGCCGGTCGGCACGCAGATCATGGACGACGACCAGGAAACCATGCTCGCGGACCTGGATGTGCCGGGCAAGCGCATCACCCTGCTGCGCGGCGGCGATGGCGGCTATGGCAATGCGAAGTTCAAAAGCTCGACCAACCGCGCGCCACGCCGCGCCGACAAGGGCTGGCCCGGGGAAGAACGCTGGGTCTGGCTGCGGCTGAAGCTGATCGCCGATGTCGGGCTGGTCGGGCTGCCCAATGCCGGCAAGTCGACGCTGCTGGCGGCGAGTTCCGCCGCGCGGCCCAAGATCGCCGATTACCCGTTCACCACCCTGCATCCCCAGCTTGGCGTGGTTCGGCTGAACGCGACCGAGGAATTCGTCATCGCCGACATCCCCGGCCTGATCGAGGGCGCGCATGAGGGGGCCGGCCTCGGCGACCGGTTCCTGGGCCATGTCGAGCGCTGCGCCGTGCTGCTGCACCTGATCGACGGCGCCGCCGGCGACGTGGTGAAGGCCTGGCGCATGGTGCGCGAGGAACTGGCCGCCTATGGCGGCGGCCTGGCGGGCAAGCCGGAACTGATCGGGCTGAACAAATGCGATTCCATGACCCCGCGCGAAACCTCCGCCCGCCGTGCCGCGCTGGCGAAGGCATCGGGGCGGCCGGTCTTGCTGCTGTCCGGCGTTACCGGCGAGGGCGTGCCCGAGGTGCTGCGCGCGCTGCAGAACGCGGTGAACGAGGAGAGGCGAGGCAAGGCGGCATGATCGTGCTGCCCCATCTTTCCCGGGCCCAGCGGCTGGTGGTGAAGATCGGCAGCGCCCTGGTCGTCGACAAGACCGAGCCGCGGGCCGCCTGGTTGGACGGTGTGGCGCAGGACATCGCCGCGCTGCGGGCACGCGGCGTGGACGTGATCGTGGTTTCCTCCGGCGCCATCGCGCTGGCGCGGCGCGCGCTGGGCCTGTCGCGCAAGCGGCTGCGGCTGGAAGAGAAGCAGGCCGCGGCCGCCGTCGGGCAGATCCGGCTGGCGCAGGCCTGGAGCGTGGCGCTTTCCGCGCACGGACTGACCGCGGCGCAGCTGCTGCTGACGCCGGACGACACCGAGGACCGGCGGCGCTATCTCAATGCCCGTTCCACACTGACCACGTTGCTGGGGCTGAGCTGTATACCGGTGATCAACGAGAACGATTCGATCGCGACGGCGGAGATCCGCTTCGGCGACAACGACCGGCTGGCGGCGCGGGTGGCCGAGATGGTGCAGGCGGACCAGCTGATCCTGCTGTCGGATATCGACGGGCTGTACACCGCCGATCCCCGCCGCGATCCGGCCGCCGCGCACATCCCGGTGGTGGCGGCGATCACGCCGGAGATCGAGGCGATGGGAGGCGAGCCGCCGCCCGGGTATTCCTCCGGCGGCATGCGCACCAAGCTGGTCGCGGCGCAGATCGCCACCCAGGCCGGCTGCGCGATGGCGATCGCGGTCGGCCATGTCGCGCATCCGCTGGCGGCGCTGGAGCAGGGGGCGCGATGCACCTGGTTTTTGCCGGCGCCGGAGGGACGGTCGGCGCGCAAGCGCTGGATCGCGGGGGCGCTGGCGCCGCTCGGCACTCTGCGGGTGGATGCGGGTGCGGCCAAGGCGCTGTCGACCGGCCGGTCGCTGCTGCCGGCCGGCGTGCGCGCCATCGAGGGCAGCTTCGAGCGTGGTGACCCGGTGATCGTGGTGGGACCGGATGGCGAGCTGCTGGCGCGGGGGCTGTGCGCGTATGCCAGCGCCGATGCGCAGAAGATCGCCGGACATCGTTCCGACGAGATCGAGCCGATCCTGGGCTGGCGCGGGCGGGACGAGATCATCCATCGTGACGACCTGGTCCTGGTCTAA
>JBBIQA010000251.1:0-3062 GCA_037442565.1 Rhodospirillales bacterium | reverse complement strand
CCCTGCTGCCAGAGCAAAAACACACCATCGTGCTTTATGACACAGCAAGATTAGAGAAATATCGCTTGAAGTTGGCTCCAATGAGCGATGAAAATTCGCTTGAAAATAAAAATCTATGGCGTGATCGCTTCGTCTACCTGAAGCGATCACGCTATGGCAGCCGGCCAGGCTCATTTCCCAGCGCCCGCACCGCCTTCCTCAAACACCGGCGGCGCGGTATGCCACGGATAGCCGTTGCGGGCCTTCTGGTACGCGTAGTCGAACAGTGCCTGCATGAATTTCGGGTCGAACTGTTCATGCGGCTCGTCGGGAAAGTCCTTGCCGATATAGGCGAGACGGAACTTCACGCCATCGCGCTGGGTGGTGAAGTAGATGCGGATGATATCGTTCAAGCCGCTGTAATGGATCATGGTTGCAATCGCGCGCCCGCTGATGCTGAGGAACTGACGGTCGGTGTTGGCCCAGTCCGGGTCCAGCCGGCCATTGCGGATGATGTAGGCCGTGCGTTCGCGCTCGATCCCCGCCTTTCGCGACGTTTCCTGCAGTTTGATCCCAACGGGGTAGAGGAAGGTCTGCCCTGCCGCCCCGCCGTCGACATGCATCTCCTGGCGGTGCTCGCCATTCACATCCACGTCGATCATGACCGGCGGAAAGGCCCCGGGGATCGCCGAAGACGCCAACAGGATCTTGCGGAACAGATCCAGCGCGCCGGGCTTCCCGCTGGCCGCGATGGCCCCCATGTTCCACAGCACCGGGCGTTGCACGTCGATATTGGTTGTCCCGATCAGCAGCAGCCGTCCCTTGGCGTATTCGCGGGCGATGTCGTCCAGCATTTGCTGGTTGGCATATTTGCTGATCAGGTTGAACAGCGGCGAAGTATCGGCCAGCGCGTCGTCGGTAACGGCGGCGGTCAGGAAGCGGTTGCGGAAGATATCCCGCTGCGTCACCTTGGTGAAGACGGCGCGCAGCTGGTTGTCGTAGGCCGGTCCCAGGAAGGCGAAGGGCGCGATCAGGCTGCCGGTCGAAACACCGGTCACCAGTCTGAATTCCGGGCGCGTGCCGCTCGCGGTCCAGCCGACCATCAGGCCCGCGCCGAAGGCGCCATTGTCCCCCCCACCTGACAGGGCGAGGAATTGCGCCGGCTTCGACGCCATACCGGTCGCACCGGCGGGTGCGGCAGCCTGTTCACGTGCCGACGACAGCTGCATCTCCTTCGTGATGGCGGCGGTGCCCTCATCGACCCAGAAACGCACGTTCGGGATACCGAGAACCTGCACCTTGCTGGCCTGGTCCGCGGGAGGAGCATCGAGCCGGTCCACGGAGCAGGCCGCCAGCAGGACGACAAGCGAACCGGCGGCCAGAGCTTTGACCGACCGGCGGATCCATTCCGAAACACCGCGCTGCGCCATCCCGTTTCCTCGCTTATTCAAAACAACCGTCACGGTCGGCGGCGGGCAAGTGCGGCCGCGACCGTGTTTTCCAGCAGACAGGCGATCGTCATCGGGCCGACACCGCCGGGAACCGGCGTGATGGCGCCGGCGTGCGGCAGGCATTCATCGAAGGCGACGTCGCCGACCAACCGGCCATCGGGCGTGCGATTGATGCCGACATCGATGATCACCGCATCGGTGCCGATCCAGTCGCCGCGCACCATCTCCGCCCGGCCCACCGCGGCGATCAGGATCTCGGCGCGGCGGCACTCGACCGCGAGGTCGCGGGTGCGGGAATGGGCGATCGTCACGGTCGCGTCCGCCGCCAGCAGCAGCGCCGCCATCGGCCGCCCGACGATCGGCGAGCGGCCCAGCACCAGCGCTCGGGTGCCCGCCGTTGAAACCCCGGCCTCGGCCAGCAGGCGCATCACCCCGAGGGGCGTGCAAGGCACCAGGAACGGATGGCCACCGGCCAGCCTGCCGACGTTCAGCGGATGGAAGCCATCGACGTCCTTCGCCGGATCGATTGCGTTGATCACCGCCTGCGAGCGGATATGCGGCGGCAGCGGCATCTGCACCAGGATGCCGTCCACCGCCGGATCGTCGTTCAACCCAATGACGCAGGCGATCAGCGCCGCTTCCGGGATGTCGGCCGGCAGCCGGATGGTCCGCGCCGCGATGCCGGCGGCGTTGGCGGCGCGGTCCTTGCTTCGCACATAAACCGCGCTGGCCGGGTCGTCGCCCACCAGCACCACGGCAAGGCCGGGGCGAAAGGACAGGCCGGCGACGCGTTCGGCCAGCCGAGCGCGCACGGCAGCGGCGATCGCCTTGCCGTCGATGATCGTTGCGGTCATTTGGGATCCAGACAATGGGCGAGGCGTTCGGCCAGCACCGCCGGATCGCCGGCGACATGCAGGGTCTTCTGGCGCGAGGTAGCGCCGGTGAGGAGATGCACCGCCGAGGCGGGCAGCCCCAGCGCACCGGCCAGGACCGCGCAGGCGGCCTGGCTGGCGCGGCCGTCCTCCGGCGCCTCGGTCACGCCGATGCGCAGGCGCACGCCATCGATATCGGGCGCCGTGCCCTGCAGGCCGGGACGGCGGGATTTCGGCTGCACCTTCACCGCGACGCTGACGCCATCGGCGGCGGCGCGCCAGAACTGCATCAGAACAACAGCCCCTGCCAGGCGCCATACTGAATGGCGGCGTAGAGGCTCGCCAGCAGCGGGCGGGCCGCGTACTGGATCAGCAGCAGCACGATCACCGGAGAGATATCGATATTGCCGAAATTCGGCAGCAGGTTGCGCACCGGGCGCAGCACGGGATCGGTGACGCGATACAGGAAATCGCCGATCGTCCACACCATCCGGTTGCGGGTATCCAGCACGCCGAAGGATGCGAGCATGCTGTACACGGCCGCCAGGATGATCGCCCAGCTGTAGAGGCTGAGAACCACATCCGCCAGATTGAACAAAATCCGGATCATGCATCGCTCCAATGAAGACGGCGGACCCTAGCTTCCCCCGTTTTCCGCCGCAACCGGCGTGATCCGGGCCGGCGGGACAATCGGGTGAAGGAAGCAAGGCGAGGGGCTCCGCCCCCCGTGCTACCAGTTTGGGACCCCCGCCAAAGGCGA
>JBBIQA010000250.1:0-3080 GCA_037442565.1 Rhodospirillales bacterium | reverse complement strand
GGCTGCCCGGCGGAGATCAGCATCAGCCCGACCCCGGCCACCACGCCGGCCGCCGTGCCGGCGGCGCGGAAGAAGCTCTTTTCCAGCAGCATGCCGCGCATCGGCTGCGATGCCGCCCACACCGTCATCGCCGACCATTGCGGATGTTCGAGCCCCAGGCGCCAGGAAACCAGCAGCCCCAGACACGCCGCGAGCGCCGTGCGCAGCGCGAAACGCGACTGCGCGGGATCGAAGCCGAGCCGTGCGAGCCTGTCGCCAATCCTCAACTCAGCCCTCCCGCTTCCGGTGCGCCGGCCGGGCGATCACTCCAGCAGCAGCGGCACCATCGAGGCCACCAGCAGCACCGCCATCGCCACGTTGAACGCCCGCAGCCGGTGCGGCGCGTTCAGTATGCGGGCCGTGCCGCTGCCCAGCATCGCCCAGGGCAGGATGCAGGGAATGGCGATGATGAAGAAGACGCCGGCGATGCGCGCCGCCTCCAGCCCCAGCGGCCGGCCCGGTACCACGAACTCCCCGGCCGCGGCCAGTGCGATCATCCAGGCCTTCGGATTCACCCACTGAAACAGCGCGGCGCCGATGAAGCCGAGCGGCGGGCGCTTGCGGCCATCCACCGTCACCGGCGCGGCGGTGGCGATCTTCCAGGCCAGATAGAGCAGCCACACCGCGCCACCCCATTGCAGCACCGGATGCAGCCAGGGCGCCTGCGTCACCACCCCGCCCAAGCCGGCGGCGACGATGGCCAACATCAGCGTGAAGCCGATGGCGATGCCGGCGATGTGCGGCACCGTGTCGGTGATGCCGTGATTGGCCGCCGCCGCCGCCACCATCAGGTTGTTCGGCCCCGGCGTGATGGTCATCGCCACCGAGAACCCGACCAGCGGCCAGAAGTCGGCGGTCATGCTTGGTTGCGCGAGACCAGCCGCCCGGCCCGCGCCGAAGTCGCGCCCGCGCCGTAGACATAGGCCGACTGGCCGTTGACCCAGGTTTCCAGGATGCCGTCGGAGACCTGGATCGGGTTTTCGTACGTCGCCGCGTCGCGCACCGTGGCCGGATCGAACAGCACCAGATCGGCATAGGCACCGACGCGAATGGTGCCGCGATCGGTCATGCCGAACACCTCCGCCGTGCGCGAGGTCATCTTGCGCACCGCCTCCTCCAGGCTGAACAGACCGAGATCGCGGGAATAATGGCCGAGCACGCGCGGGAACGTGCCCCACAGGCGGGGATGCGGGTAGCTGTCATGCGGCAGGCCGTCGCTGCCGACGATGGCGCGCGGATGGGCGAGGATGCGCTGAACATCGGCCTCCTCCATCTGGTAGAAGATCGCCCCGGCCGGCGAGATCTTCTCGCCCGCCTGCTTCAGGGTCAGGCCCCACTCGGCGGCCAGATCGGCCAGGAAACGCCCGGCCACGTCCGGGTTCGGCACCGACCAGGTGATGCGCACCGGCACGTCCGGGCGGACCCGTTCGGGGATCAGCACGGTGGAGCCGGCGGGATAGGGATAGACGTCGAAATCGACCTTCTGGCGCAAGGCGGCGCGGTCGATGGCCGGCAGGGTTTCCACGCTGCGGCCGAAATTCTCCGGCATCGAGCATTTGTGATGGCTGATCAGCACCGGCGCGCCCACGTCGCGGCCGATCTTCAGCGTCTCCTCGATCGACAGCATCACGTCGTTCGCCTCGTCGCGCATATGCGTGACGTAGATGCCGCGGGCGGCGCGCAGCGCCTCGGCGACCGCGATCACCTCGGCGGTCGGCGCATGCATGTTCGGCGGATAATAGAGGCCGGTGGAGAAGCCCGAGGCGCCTTCGGCCAGCGCGGCTGCCAGCCGGGCCTGCATATGGGCCGCTTCCCTGTCGGTGGCGGCGCGCAGCGTGTCGGCGTTCATCGCCTCCACCCGCAACGACATGTGGCCGATCAGGGCGTAGGTGTTGACCGGCGACGGATCGGTTCGCAGCCGTTCGGCGTATTCGGCAAAACTGTCGAAATTCCACCAGCTTTCGTCACCCAGAAGATCGAGCGGCGGCTGCGGGCGGGACTTCATGCGCACCGGGCTGAGGCTGATGCCGCAATTGCCGACCACCACCGTGGTCACGCCCTGCGACATCTTGCACAGCATGCATTCGGGACCGCAGAGCACGGCGCGGTCGTCATGCGTGTGCGCATCGATGAAGCCAGGCGCCAGGGCCTTGCCGGTGGCGATCACCTCCCGCTCCGCGGTGGCCGACCCCAGATCGCCGATCGCGGCGATGCGATCGCCGGTTATGCCGACATCGCCCTGGAAGCGGGGATTGCCGGAGCCGTCGAAGATGGTGGCGTCGCGGAGGATCAGGTCGCAGCGCAGGCTCATGCGCGTAACTCCTTGGTGGCGGTGTCGTCGATGATGCCGTCGGTATCTACCGCGACCTTGTACAGCGCGCGAGCATTGGCGACCGACACCAGCCCCGCGCGCACATCGGCGGCGACGCGGGCCGGATCACGCGCCTCCGGCGGGCCGAGGCCGCCGCCGCCGGGCAGTTGCAGGATCAGCCGCTCGCCGTCGGGAATGATCTGCAACCCCTTGGTGCGCAAGGTCTTGCCGCCCTTCTCCGCCACCACGCCGGGCGCGCCTGGCAGGCCCCCTTCCCGGCCCTTCGGCGCATTGGCGATGCGGTCGAAGCTGGCATTGACGGCGAATTCCAGATCGCCCTTGCCGGCGATCTCCATGATCTGCCCCAGCCCGCCGCGGGTGCGCCCCGCACCGCCGCTGTCCTCGCGTAGTTCCTTGCGCCAGATAACGATGGGCGCGACGTTCTCCGTCGCCTCCACCGGCATGGTGCGCACGCCGGAGGGAAACGCCGTCGCGTCCAGCCCATCGAGCGCCGGGCGGGCGCCGGTGCCGCCGGAGTTGAAGGTGATGATCTCGAAATCCGGCAGCACCGGCTTGTTGCCGCGCGCCTGGCCGGAAATGCCCGAGCCGCCGCGCAGGGGCGGGTTCCACAGGCAGGACGCGCCTTCGGCGGCGACGCGGGCGGGTATGGTCTGGTGCAGGCAGCCCATCATCAGATCGGGCAGCAGATGGCCGATGACGTGGCGCACCG
>JBBIQA010000249.1:0-3107 GCA_037442565.1 Rhodospirillales bacterium | reverse complement strand
ATCGCCCAGCAACTCGCCGCCACGTTCAACGCGGCGCCCGTCGCCGGCATCTGGGGATCGCGCGGGGCGCGCACCGATGCGGGGCTGGCGGCGCTGGCCAACGGCATCCTGGCCAATGCCGCCGACTACGACGACACGCACAAGCGCGCGCTGCTGCACACCGGCTCGGTGATCGTGCCGGTGGTGCTGGGGCTGGCGGAGGAGCGGAAACTCACGGGGCGGCAGGTGATCACCGCCATCGTCGCCGGCTACGAGGTGGCGGTGCGCATCGGCATGACGGTGATGCCGAACCATTACCGGTTCTGGCACTCCACCGCGACCAACGGCACCTTCGGCGCGGCGGCCGCCGCGGCCTCGGCGCTGGGGCTGGACGCGGAAGGTGCTACCTATGCGCTGGGTTTCGCGGGCACCCAGGCGGCGGGGCTGAACACGTTCTTCAGCTTCGGCGACTTCACCAAGAGCCTGCATCCGGGCAAGGCGGCGCTGAACGGCATCCTCTCCGCCCGGCTGGCGGCGCTGGGGGCCACCAGCCCGCCGGAGATGATCGAGCACGAGAAGGGCTACGCCCGCGCTTTTTCCGAAATCCCGGACCTGGCGGCACCCACGCGCGGCCTGGGCACGGAGTGGGAGATCCTGCAGAACGGGTTCAAATGGTTCCCCTCGATCCTGGCGAGCCATGCGCCGATCCAGGCGACGCTGGACATCGTGAGTAAGCACGATGTGAAGCCGGCGGAGATCGCCTCGATCGTGAACGAGACCTACAACACGGTGAAAACCCATTTCAGCAACAAAAGCGTAAAGACGCCGATGGGGGCGCGGGTGTCGGTGCCGTATTGCGTGGCGATCGCGGCGACCGACCGCGCGGTGGGGCAGGCGCAGTTCGCGCCGGACCGGGTGATGGACCCGGCGGTGCAGGATTTGCTGGCGCGCACCGAGACGGTGGCGGATGCGGAGCTGAACAAGCTGTATCCGGACAAGTTCCCCGCGCGGGTGACGATCACCCTGAAGGACGGCCGCAAGCTGACCGCGACCCGCTATTTCCCGAAAGGCGACCCACAGGACAAGCTGACGCCCGAGGAGATCGAGGCCAAGTTCCTGGCCAACGCCGCCCCGCGCGTGGGCGAAGCGGCGGCGCGGGAGATCGCGGCCCTGGTGCGCTCCCTGCCTGCGCAGGAGGATCTGACCCGGCTTTTCACGCTGCTGGCGGGCTGATAGGGCCTATGCTTCCCGATTGGCGCGCTGTTGCGCTTCATGGTCCAGACGGGCGCGTTCCTTCGCGTAGGCTTCCCGATAGGCCCGATCGGCGGCCGGGTCGGCGCCGGGCGTCCGATCCTGCTGCCGGTAATACGCATCCTGCGCCCTTGTTGCGCCGGTGGCCGCCCAAAGCAGGCAGATGAACCAGCCAATCCCGCTCCAGCCAAAGAGCAGATTGACGACGAACAACGCCCCGCCAGAACTGATGCCGCGCTTGCGGCCGATCAGCGCCGGCAGGAAATAGATCGCCAGGAAAATCAGGCCAACGATCACACCAACGATCAAAAGGCCGCCCTGGCTGCCCGCATCGGACGCGGCGTAGGCCAGTGCCGGCCAGGCCGATGCCGTCAGGGCCAGAGCCGCGCCAATCGGGTGCATGGTCAACCTCCGACCCGCAAAATGGGAACCGCGCCGCGAAGCCCCGGGTGCCGGCATGCCCGGATGCATGCCATCGAACTGAAATAGTCTGTCCGCGGAACGGCTGTCCAGCCCAAACCGGGCGGGCTGAGGATCAGCCGCGCCCGATGGCGAAACGGCCGGGACCGGAGGCGGCCAGTTGCAGGAAGCCGCCGGCGATGGCGAGGTTCTTGTAGAACTGCAGCATCTGCGCGCTGTCGCCGGGGTGGTAATGGGCGATGAAGGCGGTGGCCACGGTGAACACGGCCATCAGCGGCGCCACGAGGCGGGCGCGATAGCCCGCCAGGATGAGCAGGCCGCCGCCCAATTCCATCGCCACAGCCACCGCCCAGGCAGCCGGCGGGAACGGCAGGCCGAGCTTGTGGAAATAGCCGACGATGTAGGCGTAGGAGGTGAGCTTGGCGAAGCCCGACTGGATGAACAGTGCGCTCAGCAGAACGCGGGCCAACAGCAGCGCCAGATGGGTCAGCGTGGCTGTTGGCCCTTTCAACGGTTCAGGTCAGCCGACGATCTCGGTGCCGGCGAAGAAATAGGCGATCTCGGTCGCCGCGTTCTCCAGGCTGTCCGAGCCGTGCACGGAATTCGCCTCGATGCTCTCGGCGAACAGCTTGCGGATGGTGCCCTCGGCGGCGTTGGCCGGGTTGGTGGCGCCCATCACGTCACGGTTCTTCAGCACCGCGTTTTCGCCTTCCAGCACCTGCACGACCACCGGGCCGGAGGTCATGAAGGTCACCAGGTCGCGGAAGAACGGCCGCTCGCGATGCACGCCGTAGAACGCCTCGGCCTGCGCCGTGGTCATGTGCAGGCGCTTCTGCGCGACGATGCGCAGGCCGGCGCCTTCGAGCACCGCGTTGATCTTGCCGGTCAGGTTGCGGCGCGTGGCGTCGGGCTTGAGGATGGAGAAGGTGCGTTCGATGGCCATGTCTGCGGTCCTTGGGAAATGGGTCGGTGTCGCGCGGGGCTTTAGATTGGATGACCCATGCCGGCAACCCCCAGGGCGTGCCACCAGCCGAGGCGTGCGCACTGATTGCCGCATTGCGGCGGGGCCGGGTCTCGCCGTAAACCTCCGCCATGAGCCTCCTCACCATCTCCGGCCTGACGATCCGGCTCGGCGGGCGCCTGCTGCTCGACAATGCCGATTTCACGGTGGATCCCGGCCGGCGCATCGGCCTGGTCGGGCGCAACGGCGCCGGCAAGTCCACGCTGCTGAAAGCGATCTCCGGCGAACTCGCGCCCGATGGCGGCGAGATCCGGCTGGCCGCGCGCGCGCGCATGGCGCAGGTGCGGCAGGAAGCCCCGTCCGGCGATCTGTCCCTGCTGGACATCGTGCTGCAGGGCGACGAGGAACGCCTGGCCCTGCTGCACGAGGCGGAGCACGCCGATCCGCACCGGCTGGCCGAGGTGCATGACCGGCTGCGCGCCATCGGCGCCGACGC
>JBBIQA010000248.1:0-3158 GCA_037442565.1 Rhodospirillales bacterium | reverse complement strand
TTGTTTGGGAGCGCGAGGAGGGCCAACCGAGACCGAGCAAGGTCCGGGTAGGCCCTCCTCGCACTCCCAAACCAGTATGGGGTTCTAAGGGCGAGCCCTTAGCGGGGTCCAGGGGCAGCGCCCCTGGCCTTGCCTTACTCCACCACCGGCGCCGACACGCCGGCCGGGGCCGCGGTGCGGCCGCCGTCGATCGGGTATTGCGCGCCGGTGATGTTGCTGGCGAGGTCCGAGCAGAGGAACAGCACCAGATTGGCCACCTCCTCCGCCGTGCCGTAGCGGCCGAGCGGCAGGCTGGCGCCGTAGCGTTCCTGCACCGCGCCGGGATTGTTCGGCGACACCTGCCTGGCGAGGTCCTGCACCATGCGGGTGTCGATCGGGCCGGGGCAGATGGCGTTGACGCGAATGCCGGACTTGCCAACCTCGGCGGCGGCGACCTTGGTCAGGCCCATCACCGCGTGCTTGGAGGCGACATAGGCCGGCATGCCGGCGGTGCCGACCATGCCGGCGATGGAGGCGGTGTTCACCACCGCGCCCTTGCCCTGCCTGAGCATGACCGGCAGCACGTGGCGCAGGCCGAGGAAGACGCCGCGGACATTCACCGCCATCACGGTGTCGAACATGTCCTCGTCGTATTCGGCGGTGGGGGCGAGCTTGCCCTCGATGCCGGCATTGTTATGGAAGCAGTCGATGCGGCCATAGGCATCCAGCGCCGCCTTCACGTAGCCGCGCACATCGGCGGATTTGGTAACGTCGGCGGCCACGAAGATCGCCGTGCCGCCGGCGGCGCGGATCGCCTCGGCGCCGGCCGCGCCGCTTTCGGCGTCGCGATCCACCATCACCACCTTGGCTCCGCGCGCGGCGAAGCCCTTGGCCACCGCGAGGCCGATGCCGTTCGCCGCGCCGGTGATGAGCGCTACCTTGCCTTCGAAGTTCATTCCTGCCGTCTTCCCTGGTCTGGTTGGATGCTGCCTTGCCGGGCAAGTTGCCAGCGGCGGGCGGGCGGATCAAGCTCGCGCAAACGACGCAAGGGGAGGACGGAATGCGGACCGAGGATGTTCTGCGCCATCCGGCGCTGGTGCTGACCGAGGCTCAGCGCGCGGCCTATTTCAGCGACGGGTTCCTGGTCCTGCCGGACTATGTGCCGGCGGCATGGCTGGACCGGCTGCGCGCGGCGACGGCCGGGTTGATGGACCGCAGCCGGGCGGAAACCCGCTCCGGCCCGGTGTTTGTGCTGGAGGAAGGCCATTGTGCCGCGCATCCCCGGCTGCATCGCGTCACCAGCCCGCAGGACCAGCACCCGGCATTCTGGGAGTTCATGTGCGATCCGCTCATGACCGACCTGGCGGCCGACGTCGTCGGCCCCGACGTGAAGTTCCACCATGCCAAGCTGAATGTGAAATCCGAGCGCGGCACGCGTGGTTTCAAATGGCACCAGGACATCCAGGCCTGGCCGCATACCGACTACAGCCCGGTAACGATCGGCATCTATCTGGATGGCTGCGAGGCGGAACAGGGGCCGCTGTCGTTCGTCCGGGGCAGCCATAACGGCCCGCTGCACAGTATGTACGACGCCGCCGGAGCGTTCGTGGTGCGGGCGCCGGACGAGGTGGTGGCCGGCATCACCGAGGACCGGGTGGCCATCGCCACCGGCGGGCCCGGCACCACGCTGCTGCTGAACTGCCGCACGCTGCACGGCTCGCTGGAGAACCGATCGGACCGGCCGCGTCCGTTGCTGTTACCGGTCTATTCCTCGGCCGACAGTTTCGCCTATACGCCGAGCCCGATCCTGAGCCCGCACATGGGCGACATCGTGCGCGGCCGGCCGGCCCGCTTCGCCAGCTTCGACACCCGGCCCTGCGAGCTGCCGCCGGATTTCCGCGCCGGCTACCGCCCCCCCTGGCTGGCGCAGCAGGACGAGGAGCAGCGCTCCGCTGCCACCTCCCTGGCGATGTAATATCGGGGTCAAGGGGACAAGTCCCCTTGCGGGGTCCGGGGCAGCGCCCCGGCCTTGCTACGCCAGCAGATGCGCGGGAATCTTCAGCCCCAGCCGCAGCGGCACGTTCCAGATCTCCCGCACTTCCCGCACGGGGCGGAACCCGGCGCGCAGATAGGTCGGCAGCGCGCGGGGGTGATCGGCGGTGCAGGTATTGACCGTGACCGCCCGCGGGTCATGCGCCCAGGCGGCGTCTACGGCCGCGCGCAGGAACGCGTAGCCCGCCCCGGTGCCGACGGCGTGCGGCATCAGGCCGAAATAGCTGAGATTGACCGCCGACCAGGGCCGCGCGTCCAGCTCGAAGAACCCTGCCGGCTCGCCGCCCTGGTACAGCACGTGGATCGATACCCCGGGATCGGCGAGCAGGTCGGCCAGTTCCCGGTCCGGCATGGTGCGGCGCAGCCACCAGACATAGTCCGCGCCCACGGTGTCGTAGAGATAGCGGTAGAACGCCACCGTGCAGGCATCCAGCCGCGCCACCCCCATGCCCGGCGGCAGGGCGGGCGGCGGGTCCGCCGGGCGGCGCTCCATGCGCAGGAAGGTGACGGTGACGCCGACCTTGGCGACCGGTTCCATGATGCTGATTGCCGTTCGGGCCGAAAGGCGGATCAATCGTCGAGGAAGCTGCGGAGCTTGCGCGAGCGGCTGGGGTGCTTGAGCTTGCGCAGCGCCTTCGCCTCGATCTGGCGGATACGCTCGCGCGTCACGTTGAACTGCTGGCCGACTTCCTCCAGCGTGTGGTCGGTGTTCATGCCGATGCCGAAGCGCATGCGCAGCACGCGTTCCTCGCGCGGGGTCAGGCTGGACAGCACCCGCGTGGTGGCCTCGCGCAGATTGGCCTGGATGGCGGCATCGAGCGGAATGACCGCGGCCTTGTCCTCGATGAAGTCGCCGAGATGGCTGTCCTCCTCGTCGCCGATCGGGGTTTCGAGGCTGATCGGTTCCTTGGCGATCTTCAGGACCTTCCGCACCTTCTCGAGCGGCATGCCGAGCTTCTCGGCCAGCTCTTCCGGTGCCGGCTCGCGGCCGATTTCGTGCAGCATCTGGCGCGAGGTGCGCACCAGCTTGTTGATCGTCTCGATCATGTGCACGGGAATGCGGATGGTGCGGGCCTGGTCGGCGATGCTGCGGGTGATCGCCTGGCGGATCCACCAGGTGGCGTAGG
>JBBIQA010000247.1:0-3226 GCA_037442565.1 Rhodospirillales bacterium | reverse complement strand
GTGCCGGAGGCCTATGCGCGTGGGGAGTATGAATTGCAGCCCTGGTTCGCGGCCATGCCGGCCGCGATGTTCCGGGCGCTGGAGCGGCGCTTCGGCCGCCATCTGCTCATTGTCGCCCAGCCCGCCTGATTCTGCCGGTTGCGCGCCCAGCTATGCCGCCGGCAAGGCTGCCAGGGCGGTGCGATAGGCGTTGGATACCTCCGCCCCGAAGCACGCGAAGATGATCTCCGTGATCGACGGGTGCGCCACCAGGGTGGACGAGACGGTCCGCAGCGCTATCCGGGCCGCCTGCGGGATCGGGTAGCCGTAGACGCCGCAACTGATCGCGGGGAAGGCGAGGGTGGAGACGCCGTGCTCGCCGGCCAGGCGGAGGCTGTTGCTGTAGCAGGCAGCCAGCAGTTCCGGCTCGCCATGCGCACCACGCCGCCAGATCGGTCCGACCGTGTGGATGACGAAGCGGGCCTTGAGCCGGTATCCGGCGGTGATCCGCGCCTGCCCGGCCGGACAGCCGCCGAGCCCCCGGCATTCCGCCAGCAATTCGGGACCGGCCGCGCGATGGATGGCGCCGTCCACGCCGCCGCCACCGAGCAACGACGAATTTGCCGCATTGACGATGGCATCGACGTCCAGATGGGTGATGTCCACCTCGCGGACTTCCAGCCTTGCCGCCATGGATGGGCACTCCCCCTACCGGGCCAGCCCCTTCGCCGCCAAAGCCGCCAGATAGGCCGGCCAGCGGCGGGGCTGCTCAACGCCGAGTTCATGCAGATAGTCCCAGGTATAGATCCCGGTATCGTGCAGGTCGTCGAAGCTCAGCCGGACCGCGTAATTGCCGACCGGCTCGATGGCGGTGATGGCGACATCGCGCTTGCCGTCCACGGTCACCTTCTGGCTGGGGGAATGGCCCTGCACTTCCGCGCTCGGGCTTTCCACCCGCAGATACTCGGCGGTCAGGGCGACACTGGTGCCGTCATCGAAGCTGACATGCAGCACCCGATCGGCCCGGTTCAGCCGGATCTCGACAGCGGTCGGCATCAGGGCTCGAGGGGCCGGGCTTCCTCGGGCAGCATGATCGGAATGCCATCGCGCACCGGGAAGGCCAGGCCGGCGCGGCGGCTGATCAGTTCGCCATGCACGGCGTCGTACTCCAGCGGGCCCTTGGTGACCGGGCAGACGAGGATTTCGAGCAATCGCCGGTCGATCGGGGCATGCCGGGTGGCGGGGGTGGTTTCGTCGGGTTCGGTTTCAGTCATGGTGATGCCTTTTGCGTGCGGGTCAACTCGCCGGCCGCCCCGTCCCATCGTCGCTGTCCATCGCCGCCATGTGCAGCAGCGCCAGCAAGGTACGGTCGCGCTCGGCGTCGGAGGGCGCTTCCAGCAGGGCCTGCTTCTCCGCCGGCTCGAACGGGCAGACCATGGCCAGCGTCAGGCCGAGCGCGGATTCCGGCAGTCCGCGAATGGCTTCCCAGTTGGCGTCGATGTTGCGGCGGGAGAAGTATTCCTGCAGCGCGGTGAACAGCGTGCCGCGATCCACCCCGGACGGCCTCGCCGACAGGTCGAGATCGGCGGCGAACGGCGCATAATCGCCGCGAACCCTACGGTAGCCGTGGATCATCGTCAGTTCCTCGACCACGCGAAAGCGGATCACGCCGGTCAGCGTGATCGTGTAGCGGCCATCCTCGGTCTCGCTGAATGATGACAGCCGCCCGAGGCAACCGACGCGGAACAGGCCAGGACCGTTGGTGGAACCCGGCGCGGAGGCATCCGGCTGGATCATCGCCAGCATCCGCCCGGCACCCAGCGCGTCGTCGATCATGGCCAGATAGCGCGGCTCGAAGATGTTCAGCGGCAGCTTGCCGCGCGGCAGCAGCAACGCGCCCGGCAACGGAAAAACCGGAAAACTTGCCGGCAGGTCTTTCATGCCTGGGTGAAATGCTGCCATCGGGCGGGTTGGATCCCTAGCTGAACAGCAGGGTGGAGAGCTTGCGGCGGGAAGCCATGGTAACCGGATCGTCGATGCCCCAGGCTTCGAAGAATTTCAGCAATTGCAGCCTTGCCGCATCCTCGTTCCAGCCGCGCTGCCGGCGCATGATCTCGAGCAGTGCATCGGCGGCGGCCTCGTGGTCGCCCATTGCGTTCAGGGCGGTGGCAAGGTCGTAGCGCGCGGCATGATCGGCGGGGTCGGCTTCCAGGCGCGCCTGCAGAGAGGCGAGTTGCCCCTGCGCGGCGCGGCCTTCCTCGGCCAGCGCCAGCGCGCTGCGCACGCCGGCGATCTCGGCGTGTTCGGCGATCTTAGCCGGGATCTGTGCCAGCGCCTGCTTGGCCTGCTCCTCCTGGCCCAGCGCCATCAGGGCGCGGATCAGGCCCGCCCATGCCTCGGGGTTCTCCGGATCCTGT
Organism: Rhodospirillales bacterium; assembly: GCA_037442565.1. Taxonomy (GTDB): domain Bacteria; phylum Pseudomonadota; class Alphaproteobacteria; order Acetobacterales; family Acetobacteraceae; genus PALSA-911. Next base: position 830 of record JBBIQA010000247.1, on the reverse strand, counting down.
TCCAGCACGGCGGAGAATATCTCTCCGGCCTGCTGGAAATCGCCCTGTTCCAGGCTTTCCTTGGCCTCGGTGAGCATGTCCGCGGTCGGCATGGAGCCGCCGGCGATCTTGAGCAGGCCCTCGATAAAGCGCTTCACCTCCGATTCCGGCAGCGCGCCCTGGAACACATCGGCGATCTGGCCCTGCCAGAACGCGGCAACGGTCGGCACCGACTGCAACGGCAGCCCGATCTGGGTGAGCTGCTGCACCAGGCCGCGATTGGCGTCGATGTCGATCTTGACCAGCTTCACCCTCCCGCCCGCGGCGCGAACCACCTTTTCCAGCGTGGGGGTGAGGGTCTTGCAGGGGCCGCACCAGGTTGCCCAGAAATCCACCAGCACTGGCAGGCTGCGCGATGCGTCCACCACATCCTGCATGAAGGTCTTCTGGTCGCCATCGATGATCATGGCGGCGTCACTTAAGGGCTGCGCGGGGGCTTGCCCTGAGTTGGGGGTGATGTCGTGGTCCATGGTGGCGTCTCCTGGCTGAGCGCTTGAGCTTATTAGATGTTGCTTGCGGCTGGCGAAGACAAGCATCCGGCGGCGGTGAGCGGACCATGCCGCCCCGTGCCCCCGCCGTCCAGAGCGCCCGGTGATAATCTGACGATGATTAAACGGCGGCGAGTGAAATTGGATGGCTTGCATTCGCCGGAAAACCCGCCTAGAACCCGCGCCCTGGACGCGATTTGAACCACTCAACGGTTCACTGCGCGGGCGTAGCTCAGGGGTAGAGCACAACCTTGCCAAGGTTGGGGTCGAGGGTTCGAATCCCTTCGCCCGCTCCAGATTTTC
>JBBIQA010000246.1:0-3248 GCA_037442565.1 Rhodospirillales bacterium | reverse complement strand
CCCTGCGAAGACCGATCCCGAGCGCCCGGCGAAAGCGGCGTCGAAGCGCGCGCCCAAGGCCGAGCCGGAGGCGGGCGCTCCCCCGAAGGCCCCACGGACCCGTGCGCCACGCGCATCGCGTGCCAGGGCCGAGATCGCCCCCGAGATCATGGAAGCGCCGGAAGCCATGCAGCCGGCACCTGCCCTGCCCGCTCCCGCCCCGCGCCAGCGCGACATACCGGGGCGCGACCGTGCATCCGGCCGCGGCGCGCCACGTGATACTGGCCATGATGTGGGCCGTGACCGCGACCGCGCCGGCCCACGCCGTGAGTTCCGCCGGCGCGACGATGACCTGGGTCCGTCCGTTGTCGGCTTCGGCGACGACGTGCCCTCGTTCATGCTGATCAGCGCGCGGCCCAGGCATCGCGCCGCGGCCGAACCGGTTCTGCCGGAGGTGGAACTGCCGGACGTGACGATCATCGAGGATGAGGAGACCCAGGCATGAATGTCGTTACCCAGGCCGCCGGCCACGCACCGGCCGCGTCCAGAAGCCATTTCACCCAGTTCGCCTGGGACGACGCGCTGAAGCTCGACGGCCAGCTTACCGAGGACGAGCGCGCCATTCGTGACGCCGCCCGCGCCTATTGCCAGGACAAGCTGTTCCCGCGGGTGCTGCTCGCCAACCGCCACGAGACATTCGATCGCGAGATCCTGAACGAGATGGGCGAGATGGGCTTTCTCGGCGCCACCATCGAGGGATATGGCTGCGCCGGCGTCGGCTACACCGCCTATGGACTGATCGCCCGCGAGGTGGAGCGCGTGGACAGCGGCTATCGCAGCGCGTTCTCCGTGCAGTCCAGCCTGGTGATGTATCCGATCTCGCTGTTCGGGTCCGACGCGCAGAAGGAAAAATACCTGCCGAAGATGGCGCGCGGCGAATGGGTGGGCTGCTTCGGCCTGACCGAGCCCGATGCCGGGTCCGACCCCGCCTCCATGCGCACCCGCGCCAAGGCGGTGGATGGCGGTTTTTTGCTGAACGGCTCGAAGACCTGGATCACCAATTCGCCGATCGCGGACGTGCTTCTTGTTTGGGCCAAGGACGATGCCGGCGACATTCGCGGCTTCCTGCTCGAGAAAGGCATGAAGGGGCTGAGCGCGCCGAAGATCGACGGCAAGTTCTCGCTGCGCGCCTCCGTCACCGGCATGATCATGATGTCGGACGTGTTCGTGCCGGCGGAAAACATGCTGGATGTGAAGGGCCTGCGCGGGCCGTTCTCCTGCCTGAATTCCGCCCGCTTCGGCATCGCCTGGGGCGCGCTGGGGGCGGCGGAGTTCTGCTGGCAGGCGGCGCGCGACTACACGATGCAGCGCATGATGTTCGGCCGGCCGCTGGCCGCGACACAGCTGATCCAGAAGAAGCTGGCGGACATGCAGACCGAGATTACCCTGGGTCTGCAGGCGGTGCTGCGCGTCGGGCGGCTGATGGACGAGCATGACGCCGCACCCGAGATGATCAGCCTGGTAAAGCGCAATTCCTGCGGCAAGGCTTTGGATATCGCCCGCACCGCGCGCGACATGCATGGCGGCAACGGCATCGCGGACGAGTACCACGTCATCCGCCATGTGATGAACCTGGAAGCGGTGAACACCTACGAGGGCACGCATGACGTGCATGCCCTGATCCTCGGGCGCGCGCAGACCGGCATTTCCGCGTTTGGCGCCTGATCCAGCCGGGACGGAGCCGGTGCGCATCGAGCGCATCGGTGCCGACGGCGACGGGCTGGCGATGGATGGAGATGGGCGGGCCCTTTATGTGCCGCTCACTCTGCCTGGCGAACTGGTTCGCACGCACATCACCGGCAAGCACGGCAATGGCTTTGCCGCGACGGTCGACGCGATCCTGGAACCCAGCCCGGACCGCGCGGTTCCCCCCTGCCCGCATTTCAACCATTGCGGCGGCTGTGCCCTGCAGCATTGGCGCGACGAACCCTACATCGCCTGGAAATCGGGGCTGCTGCTGGGCGCGCTGCGCCGGGCGGGCTATGCCGATGCCGAAATGGCACCCGCCATCCGCACCCTGCCCGGCCGCCGCCGGCGGGTGGACCTGGCGCTGCGCCGGGTGCAGGGCGGGGTGGAGGTTGGACTGCATGAGGCGCGCGGTGGCGAGATCATCGACCTGACCGCATGCACGGTGCTCGACCCCGCCATCGCCGCGATGATCGCGCCGCTGCGCACGCTGCTGACCGGCCTGTCGGCGCTGCGGCGGGAGGGGTCGGGGATCGTCAATCTGCTGGACAGCGGGGCGGACCTGTTGCTGCGCACCGACGGTCCGCCCAGCCTGAGCGATCGCAACAAGCTGACGGAATTCGCCCGCGCGCAGGATCTGCCGCGGATCAGCTGGGCGCTGAACGCCGGCGAGACCGAGGCGATCTGCGCGCTGCGGCCGGCCGGCACGTCGATGTCGGGGGTGACGGTATACCCGCCGCCGGGGGCGTTCCTGCAGGCCGCGGCTTCGGCCGAGGCGGCGATCGTCGCCGCCGTGATCGCCGGCCTGCCCAAGAAGCGGACCGCGAAGTCGCGCGTGGCCGAGCTTTATGCCGGCTGCGGCACGCTGAGCTTTGCGCTGGCCCCGCATATGCGGGTCGCCGCGTATGAGGGCGATCTACCGGCCTTCAATGCGCTGCGCCAGGCCGCGAACCAGGCCGGCCTCGCGGGCCGGGTGGAGGCCAGCCGGCGCGATCTCGCGCGCCAGCCGCTATCGGCCAAGGAGTTGTCTGCGTTCGCAGTAGCGGTTCTCGATCCGCCGCATGGCGGCGCCTTGGAGCAGATCGGACAGATCGCGGCTTCCGGCATCGGGCGGGTGATCTATGTCAGTTGCAATCCGGCGGCGCTGGCGCGTGACGCGGCGCTGCTGCGTGGCGCCGGATACCGGCTGCTGGCAGCGACACCGATCGACCAGTTCCTGTGGTCGGCGCGGCTGGAGAGTGTGTGCGTGTTTTCGCGGGAAAAGATCCGGTAGTCAGCCCGCCGCACGGTTCGTTGCCGTCAAACGTGAAAACTTTCCCCGCAGCCGCAACGGCCCTTTTCGTTCGGGTTGGTGAAGGTGAAGCCGCTGGTCAGGTTCTTTTCCTCATAGTCCATCACCGTTCCGATCAGGAACAGGGATGCCTTGCGGTCCACCAGCACGGTCAGGTCCTTGTCCTTCACCACCTCATCGGTCGGCGCCGGTTCGTCGACCCAGGACATGTCGTAGGACATGCCGGAGCAGC
>JBBIQA010000245.1:0-3513 GCA_037442565.1 Rhodospirillales bacterium | reverse complement strand
CCAGTAGCGGGTTCTAAGGGCTTGCCCTTAGCGGGGGTCCAGGGGGCAGCGCCCCCTGGCCTGCTTCGTTCCAGAGACCCCCCTGGCACGGTCGCGGGTCACGCCGCCCGGGTTACGCCGCCGTCGTCTTCGACCGGCAGCGGCTGGCAGTTGCGCGACACCACCCAGTCCGGCCGGGCACCGGGGCCGAGCGCCGGGCGGTTGGCGACCGCGTTGCACGAGACATAGATATGCCAGCGGTCCTCCCCGGAGAGATTATGGCCCGAGGCGTGCAGCACGTTGCAATGGAACAGCACCGCCGTTCCCGCCCGCCCGGTGACCGGCACCGGCGGCGGCGAGGCGCGCAGCACCTCGATCATCTTCCGCTTCGGGATCGACCACAGCTTGTACGATGTGGACTGGTCCTGCACCGATTCAAGCAGTCCGAGCCGGTGGCTGCCCGGAAGGATATAGAGGCCGCCGCTGAATTCGCTGGTGTCGTTCAGCATGACGTTGAAGGTGGCCATGTCCGGGCGCGGGCAGCCGTCCTTGCTCCAGGAATTATAGTCCTGGTGCCAGGCCCAGTGGGTGCCCTCGATGGCCGGCTTGGCGTTGATCTTGGTGTGGTAGACATAGACCTCGTCGGTGCCGAGCACCTGCTGCACCGGGCGCAGCACGCGCGGCGTGCGCACCAGCGCGCGGAACGGGGCCGAACGCGTGGCGCCGTCGGTCTCGTGCACGCGGAACAGGCTTTTCACGCCGCCGGTATGCTCGCGGACCACTTCCTCGCTGTGGATTTCCGACAGCCGGGCAACCTCCCGGCGCAGCACCGCGACCTCGGCCGAGGCGAACAGGTCCGGGAAGATCAGGTAACCGTCCCGGTCGAATTGCGCGCGCTGCGCCTGTGTCAGTTCCATTCCCGTCGCTCCCCCGCATGATGGCTCTCGGCCTTGCCGCAAGCTTCAGCCGATCCGGGAGGATTAGGCAAGCGAAAGGGGCCGCACATGGTGCGGCCCCTGATAGGCGTAGGCTGTGTTTTCGGCTCAGCGCTTGGAGAACTGGAAGCTCCGGCGGGCCTTGGCCTTGCCGTACTTCTTGCGTTCGACCACGCGGCTGTCGCGGGTCAGGAAGCCGGCGACCTTGAGGATGCCGCGCAGGTCGGGTTCGTAATGGGTCAGCGCGCGGCTGATGCCGTGGCGCAGCGCGCCGGCCTGGCCGGAAAGGCCGCCGCCGTTCACCGTGCAATACACGTCGAACTGGTTGTAGCGATCGGCCACCAGGAAGGGCTGGGTGATCAGCATGCGCAGCACGGGACGGGCGAAGTATTCCGTCACCTTCTTGCCGTTGACGTTGATCTCGCCCTTGCCGGGCTTGATCCAGACGCGGGCGATGGCGTTCTTGCGCCGGCCGGTGGCATAGCTGCGGCCGAGCACGTCGCGCTTGGGCTCACGCTTCGGGGCGACATCCTCGATGGCGCCGGCGGCGACGGCGAGGTCCTTGAGGTCGGCGAAAGTGCGGGACTGAGTTTCGGACATCTGGATCAGACCCTCTTGTTCTTCGGGTTCATGGCGGCAACGTCGAGCTTCACCGGCTGCTGGCCGTCATGCTTATGCTCGGGGCCTCCGTAGACGTACAGGTGCTTCATCTGGGCACGCTGCAGCGGACCGCGGGTGATCATCCGCTCCACGGCCTTTTCCAGCACCCGCTCGGGGTACTTGCTTTCGAGGCGCTGGCGGATGGAACGGCCCTTGATGCCGCCGGCATAGCCCGTGTGGTAGTAGAAGATGGACTGCTCGGCCTTGTTGCCGGTGACCTTCACCTTCTGCGCGTTGATGACGACGACATTGTCGCCGCAATCGACATGCGGGGTGAACTGGGGCTTGTGCTTGCCGCGCAGACGGTTGGCGATGACGACGGCGAGGCGGCCGAGAACCAGGCCTTCGGCGTCGATCAGCACCCAGTTCTTCTGCACCTCCGCGGGCTTTATCGAGACGGTGGTCTTCATGAGCGGTACTTTCGGATAAGCGGAACAGAGTTTGATTGGATAGGGTGCGCGCTTATGGGGGAATGGGCGTGTGGCGTCAAGGGTTTATGGATGTGGTATTATGATACCACAAAATGCAAGATGCCCCGGCCTTGCGTCGGGCCGTGGCGGCCTGCGGGTTCCATGATCGGCAAATCAGCGAGATATGTGGACCGCGTGTCGCTGCTAGCATATGCTAGCACATGGTTTTCAGGAGACTACCGTGGCCAGCGTACTGATCCGGCATGTCGATGACGCCCTGCACAGCCGGCTCAAGGCCAGCGCGGCGGCGCATCGGCGATCCTTGGAAGAAGAGGCCCGCGAACTGTTGCGGGCAGCCATTGCCCGTCAGGAGGCCCCTCCCCGGCCAAGCCTGACCACGCTTGCGCGAGAGTTGTTCGGTGCGCTGGCCGGGGTCGATCTTGTGATACCCGAACGCGGCACCGCCCCCGCGAGCACCCCGCCGGACTTTGATAGGCCGGAGGACGGCCCAAAGGACGCCCGGCAGCAGGGTCCGCGCGCCGGGTCATGATCCTTCTGGATACCAACGTCATTTCCGAACTGGTCCGGGCGGAGCCGAACCCGGCGGTCCTGGCATACATCGACGGCCTGGCACCCGAGACCATCTTCACGGCATCGGTCTGCGAGGCGGAGATCCGTTATGGGTTGGCGCGGATGGCCGATGAGCGGCGGCACGACGAGTTGATCGCTCGGATCGATCGGTTCTTCGAGAAGGGTTTTCCGAACCAGGTGTTGGCGTTCGATCGTCTGTGCGCAGCGGCATATGGCGAGGTTCGGCACGCGCGCGAGGCCGCCGGAAAGCCGATCACCGTGGAGGATGCGATGATCGCCGCGACCGCGCTTGCCTATGGCGCACAGGGAATTGCCACGCGCAACACCCGGGATTTCGTGGATTGCGGTGTGACGCTGATCGACCCCTGGCAGATGGGTTGACCGTTGGCCGGGGTCAATCCGAGTTGGATCGGGGCCTGAGGCAGATGCCTAGACGATGGGTGACGGTTGGCTTGCCCATCCCGGCCAGCCGGTCAGCGTCCGGGCTTATACCCAATTGCGGAAAGACCGACCCGTCTTGCCCGGGCTTGTCCCGGGTATCCACGCCTTTCACGCGGCCGGCAAAGCCGTGGATGGCCGGCACAAGGCCGGCCATGACGGTCGCTCCAAGGGTCGGCAATCGCGCCGGTTAGCATTACGCCCTCATCCGCCGAATTCAGGGATGAAACGCACGCCGGGCAGGGTCTCCAAATGCCGGTCGCAGGTCAGCAGATCGGCCCCGTGCGCGAGCGCGGTCGCATAGACGATGGCGTCCGCTGTCGGCAGGCGGTGCCTGGCACATAGGTCCGCCGCGGCCAGTGCGGTCGCGGTGTCCAGATCGGCGACGACGCAGGTCTCGGTGAACGCGAACACCTGGCCCGCCTGCCAGCCCCGTGCCGCACGGACGGAGGGTGCGGGCGCGGCCGCTGCTCAGTGAAACACCCGCCCCGCATCGATCA
>JBBIQA010000244.1:0-3572 GCA_037442565.1 Rhodospirillales bacterium | reverse complement strand
CGCTTTTCCTGGAAGGCACGCACGCCCTCGCGGAAATCGGCGGTGCCGCCGGATGCCTGCTGCAGCTCCCGTTCCAGGTCGAGCTGGGTCGCGAGGTCGTTGTCGCCGGAGGCCAGGAAGGCCTGCTTGATCCGGGCGATCGCCTGGGTCGGCTGCAGCGCCAGATGCGCGGTGAGGGCTTCGGCCTCGGCCATCAGGGTGGCATCGTCCACCGCCTTGTGGATCATGCCCCAGGCTTCGGCCTGCTCGGCCGAGACCGGTTCGCCCAGCAGGGCCATCGCCTTCGCGCGGGCATCGCCCACCAGGCGGGGCAGGAAGAAGCTGCCGCCGGCATCGGGAACCAGGCCGATCTTGATGAAGGACTGGATGAAGCGTGCGGACTTGGCTGCCAGCACCAGGTCGCAGGCGAGCGCCAGGTTGGCCCCCGCGCCGGCCGCGACGCCGTTCACCGCGCACACCACGGGCAGGCGCATGCCGCGGATGCGCCGCACCACCGGGTTCCAGCGGTCGAGAATGGCGCGGATGTCCGGCGCCTCGCCGTTTGGTCCGGGCATCACCTCGGCCCCCAGTTCCTGCCCGGCGCAGAAGCCGCGCCCGGCGCCGGTCAGCAGCAGCGCCCGGCAGGTGGGGTCCGCCTCCGCGGCATCGAGCGCCGCGACCACGCCCGCGTGCAAGGCGGGGTTCAGCGCGTTCAGCTTGTCCGGGCGGTTGAGGATGATCTTCATCCAGCCGGCGCGCGGCTCCGCGATGACCGCTTCCTGCACTTCTTGCATCGGTGTTCCCCCTGGGCCTCTGACTTCCGCCGCCGCTGTTTCCGGTGGCGCGGCACGATAGACCACGCGATGCCCCGAACACAGTGGGGAGCAGGAAGATGCCGCAGAGCGCGAGGCGCGCGGCTACACGGTCTCGGGAGACGCGATCGCCGCCCCTGGCGGGAGGAGGCTGAGCCTCGCCTCGATGATCTGCGGATCATCCGGCTTATGGTGCAGGCTGAACCCGAGATGACGCGCGAGTTCGAGCATCGGGCCGTTGTCCGCCAGAATTTCTCCCACCACCTCCCGCAGTCCGTGCCGAGGCGCCCAGGCGAGCAGGCGCTGCATCAGATGCGCCGCGAGCCCCCTGCCCTGCATGTCATGCTGCAGGGCCACCGCGAACTCGGCCACCGACGGGTCCTCCTCGCGCGACAGGCGCGCCACGCCGACGGTCTCGCCGGTGGATTCGCGTACCGCGATGAAGGCCATGTCGCGGTCGTAATCCAGGCGGGTGAACTTCGCGAGTTGCGCCGGGGTCAGTTCGCGCACCGCGGCGAAGAAGCGCGAGCGGATGTCCTCCGGCGTCAGGCGATGGAAGAACGCATCGTGCTGGGCGGCATCGGAGGGACGGATCGGGCGGATCAGGAGCGGTTCGCCCGCCGCGCTCCAATGTTCTTCCAGCTCCGCCGGGTAACGCGTCATGTGACCTCTCCGGTACCGGACCCCAGGGGGAGGATCCGGACCGGGCCATCATGCCCTGGCGTTGCGCTCCGTCCAAAGGTTTCGGGCGCATTCGAGGCACGCGGCCGGCTCCGATACGCGGCCCGCGGCATACAGGCCGACCGCCGCCGTGGCGATGACCGCGGCCTCGGCGGCCGGATCGGGGCGGCTGCCTTGCCAGATCGCGAGCATGTCGGCTGGCGCCTGGCTGTCGGGCTTGCCGGGCACGCCGAGGCCAGGCCAGACCTGTTCCTCACCGCTCGTATTGACGGCAAGCGGCTTCATCCCGGTCCATTCCGCCTCCCCGCCGCCGCCCTTCAGCACCGTGATCCGCCGCCCCAGCAGCGCAGCGGCGCCGATATGCAGCGCGATGTAGGCGGGATGGAACACTCCGTCGATCGAGGCTGCGGCATCGGCCGGATCGAGCAGCCGCCCGACGGTGTTCAACGGCGACCGCAAGCCGAGCACGCCACGCAGGGCCAGCAGCCGGGCCAGTTCGGGGCTCAAGGTTTCCAGGGGCAGAAACGCGAACCGGCTGGCCGCCAGCGCCGCCTCGGCGGAGGTCGGGCCCGTGCATGGCGATATGCCGAGCAGGTGCAGCGCCTCGACCAGGGGAACCCGGCCCGGTCCCGCCAGCGGACCGTGCATGACGACGCGCAGGCCGGATTTCGCCAGCAGCAGCGCCGATAGCAGATACCAGGGCAATCCGCGCGTTCGGCCGTCGGCGTAGCTTGGCCAATCCAGGTCGATGGGGCGGGACAGCCGCCAGGACGGCCCGAGATGATCGCGGGCGGCCTCGACGAGGCCTGCCATCTCGTCGGCCGCCTCGCCGCGATAGCGCAGCAGCATCAGCAGCGCGCCGATCTGCTCGCCGGTCGCCTCGCCGCGCAGCACCATGCCAAGCGCCTGGCGCGCCTCCACCCGGGTCAGCGACCGCGAACGCCCCGGCCCCCGGCCGAGGGTGCGTATGAACGGCGCGAAATCATGGGTGTCGGTGATCGCGCGTGCCGGAGGCCGGGGGGCCGATGGCGCGCCATTTCCGGCGGGTATCGTCATCCCGCGTTTGCCATAGCCGCCGCCGGCGCGATTGGTGCGGATCGCCACGACGCCCCTGCCCTGGCACCCGGCATAGCCGTCAGCGTCCCGGCGAACGCGAGCCGGCGAGGCTATCCACACTGGAAAAGCCGGCTCCTCCGGACACGTTCGCGCGCCCGCCGAAGCGGAGCACCATCTCGCCCGGATGCGGTGCCGGGACCGGACCAGGCAACGGCGCGGCGGAGATGTTGTTGTTATTGTTGGCCCCGGCGGCGGAAACCGGAAGATCCGCGCGCGGACCGGAAAGGGCGCTGGCTGCAACAGCGCCCGGGCCCGTTCCCTGGGCGGACGCCACGGCAAAAGTGACGCTCAACATGGTCAGGCCAGCCAGCAGGATCCTATGCATGCACGCCCCCGAACCTGGTCGCCACAATGTGCCGACCGAACCAGATACGGTTCCGATCCGCATCCCAGGATAGCCCTGCACGATCGCATCGGAAAGGATTTGGTGAGCCGGGCGGGGATCGAACCCGCGGCCAGTTGATTAAAAGTCAACTGCTCTACCGCTGAGCTACCGGCCCACATTGTGTTCGTGGGATGCACAGACGCGACGACGACCTGTCGCGTGCTTAAAACGACAGGCCGGGCATCCCGTCAAGTCAGGGCGGCGCGGGACAGAGTCGCGCCGTCCTGTTTCAGGGAAGGCGCCCTACTTCACGTCCGCGGCGACGCGGACCGTGATGATCTTGTCGGGATTGCTGACCGTTCCGCCACCACCCGTGCCACGCTTGATCTGGTCGACGAACTCCATGCCGGAGACGACCTGGCCCCAGATGGTGTACTGGCCGTCCAGATGCGGGGCGGGGGCGAACATGATGTAGAACTGGCTGTTGGCGCTGTTCGGATTGGCGGTGCGGGCCGCGCCCACGGTGCCGCGCAGGAAGTGCTTCTTGCTGGTGAACTCGGCCGGCAGGTCATCATACTGGCTGCCGCCGGTGCCGGTTCCGGTGGGATCGCCGCCCTGGGCCATGAAGCCCTCGATCACGCGATGAAACGGCGTGCCGT
>JBBIQA010000243.1:0-3657 GCA_037442565.1 Rhodospirillales bacterium | reverse complement strand
GGTCATACAGATCAAGATCGGGCACCACGTCCGTCAGGTCGATATTGGCCGAGTAGTACGCATCCACCGTTCCCACGTCCCGCCAGTAGGCCTGCGCCTCGCTATGGGAACGGACACAGGAGCGGGCGAACGGATGCGCCACCGCCTTACCGTGCCGGACCAGATAGGGGATGATGTCCTGGCCGAAATCATGGTTCGAATTCGGATCGGCGGCATCGCGGCGAAGCTGCTCGAACAGGAAGCCGGTATTGAAGACATAGATCCCCATGCTGGCCAGGCACATGCCGGGGTTGCCCGGCATCGGCGCCGGATCGGCCGGTTTCTCCTGAAAGCTCAGGATCCGGTCGGCCGTGTCCACATGCATGACGCCGAAGCCCCTGGCATCCTCCCGCGGCACCTCGATGCAGCCGACGGTGACGTCCGCCTCGGCGTTGACGTGCTGCTGCAGCATCTTCTCGTAGTCCATCTTGTAGATATGGTCGCCGGCCAGCACGACGAGGTAGCTCGGCGCGTAGCTCTCGATGATGTCGATGTTCTGGTACACCGCGTCGGCGGTGCCGAGATACCATTTGTCCTCGGCGACGCGCTGGCTGGCGGGCAGGATGTCGAAGCTCTCGTTGCGCTCGGGGCGAAAGAAGTTCCAGCCGCGCTGCAAATGGCGGATCAGGCTGTGGGCCTTGTACTGGGTGGCGACGGCGATGCGGCGGATGCCGGAGTTCAGCGCATTGGACAGCGCGAAGTCGATGATGCGCAGCTTGCCGCCGAAATAGACCGCCGGCTTGGCGCGCACGGAGGTAAGCTCCATCAGGCGCGAGCCGCGTCCCCCGGCGAGCACGTAGGCCATCGCATGCCGGGCCAAAGGGGCAGCGGGCGGGGCGGCGGGCGGGGTGTTCGGCATCGTCTCCTCCTTTTTCCCGGATGGCCGGGCGTGCGGTATCAGTCGGCCTCGAAGCGGAAATAGAGCGTGGCGAGCGGCGGCAGCAGGACGGCGGCGGAGGCGGGGAAGCCATGCGAGGGAAGCAAATCCGTCGCCATCACGGCGCCGAGATTGCCTAGGCCGGAACCGCCGTAAGGCTCGGCGTCGGTGTTCAGGATTTCCCGCCAGATGCCCGGCCGCGGGAGGCCCAGTCGGTAGCTGTGCCGGGGTACCGGGGTGAAGTTGCAGATGATCGCGATCGGCGGTTCGTCCGGCCCCGCCAGCCGCAGCCAGGCATAGACCGACTGGGCGTCGTCGTCGGTGACGATCCACTGAAAGCCGCCGGCGTCGCAGTCGCGCATGTGCAGCGCGGGATGGCAGCGGTACAGGCGGTTCAGGTCCCGCACGCAGGTCTGCATGCCGCGATGAATGGGGTTCTCCAGCAAATGCCAGTCCAGTCCGGCGGCGAAGTTCCACTCGCGCTCCTGGGCGAATTCCTGGCCCATGAACAGCAGCTTCTTGCCGGGATGCGCCCACATGAAGGCGTAATAGGCGCGCAGGGTGGCGCAGCGCTGCCAGAAGTCGCCCGGGATGCGGTTGAGCAGGGAGCCTTTGCCGTGCACGACCTCGTCATGCGACAGCGGCAGGACGTAATTCTCGGAAAACGCATACAGCAGGCCGAAGGTCAGCTTGTCATGGTGCCACTTCCGGTGGACGGGATCGAGCGCCAAATAGGAAAGCGTGTCGTTCATCCAGCCCATGTTCCACTTGAAACCGAACCCGAGGCCGCCATCGTGCGCGGGAGTGCAGACCCCGGGCCAGGCGGTCGATTCCTCCGCGATCGTGGTGACGCCGGGGCGGGCGGAATAGGCAAGCTGGTTGAAATACCGGATGAAGCGGACGGCGTCGTGGTTCTGATTGCCGCCCTCGGCGTTCGGCGTCCATTCGCCGGGTTTGCGGGAATAGTCGAGGTACAGCATGGAGGCGACGGCATCCACGCGCAGTGCATCGACGTGGAAGCGGTCGAGCCAATAGAGCGCGTTGGCGGCCAGGAAATTGGCGACCTCGCTGCGGCCGAAATCGTAGATCGCGGTGTTCCAGTCCGGATGGAAGCCGCGATTGGGATCCGCATGCTCATACAGCGGGCCGCCGTCGAAATGCGCGAGGCCATGGACATCGGTGGGGAAATGCGCCGGCACCCAGTCCAGGATGACGCCGAGGCCGGCCGCGTGGGCGCGGTCGACGAAGCGGGCGAAGCCGGCCGGGTCGCCGAAGCGGGCGGTGGGGGCGAACAGCCCGATCGGCTGGTATCCCCAGCTGTCGTCCAGCGGATGTTCGTTGACCGGCATCAGCTCGATATGGGTGAAGCCGAGCTCGGCGGCATAGGGGATCAGCGTGTCGGCGAGCGCGTCGTAGGACAGGAAGCCGCCGTCCGGGCCACGGCGCCAGGAGCCAAGATGGACCTCGTAGGCGGATATCGGCGCCTGGCGCGGATCGGCGGGCGCGCGCCGGAGGTAGTCGGCATCGGACCAAACGAAACCGTCGGTACGTGCGACGACGGAGGCGGTGGAAGGGCGCAGTTCGGCGGCGAAGCCGATGGGGTCGGCTTTCAGCGGCTGCAGCACGCCGGCGGCGCTGGCGATCTCGTATTTGTAGACCGCGCCCTCGGCGATGCCCGGGGCGAAGATCTCCCACAGCCCGCTGTCGATGCGCTTGCGCATCTGGTGGCGCCTTCCGTCCCAGGCGTTGAAGTCGCCGACCACGGAAACCCGCGACGCGTTGGGCGCCCAGATCGCGAAGTGAACGCCGTCCACGTCCTCATGGCGCAGGACATGCGCGCCGAGCCGGTCATAGAGGCGGCGATGCGTGCCCTCGACCAGCAGGTGCTCGTCCATCGGGCCGAGCACGGGGGCGAAGCGGTACGGGTCGTCCAGTTCCCAGGTGTCCGTGGCGTTGCTGGCGGACAGCCGATAGGCCGCGATGGGGCGGTCGATCAGGGCCTCGAAAAAGCCGTCCGGATCGCGCTGCCCAAGTTCGGCGATCAGCCCTCCGGCCGGGTCGATGGCGCGCAGCAAGGTGGCGCCTGGCACGAAGGCGCGGATGACAGTGCCGAAATCGGTCTTGTGCGGGCCGAGAATGGCAAAGGGATCGGGATGGCGGGCGCCGACGATGGCGGCGATGTCGGAAGCGTCGGCCTGCCAGCCACCGGAAGTCATGCAAGCGGTCCTTTCGGCCAGGGGGAACACGTCATTTTGCCGCCGGCAGCTGAACGTTCCAGATTTCGTCGCAGTATTCCCGGATGGTGCGGTCGGAGGAGAACCAGGCGACATTGGCGGTGTTGAGCGCGCTGGCCCGCCACCAGCCGTGCCTGGACCGCCAGAGTGTGGCGACGTCGCGCTGCTTGTCGGCGTAGCTGTCGAAATCGGCGCTGACCATGAAGTGGTCGTGATAGGTGAGCACGTCCACCAGGTCGCGGTAGCGGTCGGGATCATCGGGTGAGAACATGCCCGAGCCTATGGCGTCGATGGCGCGGTGCAGGTCGGGCGAGGCGGCGATGGTCTCCTGTGCATCGATGCCCTCGCGCCGGCGTTCCTCCACCGCCTCGGCGGTGAGGCCGAAGATGAAGATGTTGTCCCAGCCCACGCGTTCGCCGATCTCGATGTTGGCGCCGTCCAGCGTGCCGATCGTCAGCGCGCCGTTCAGGGCCAGCTTCATGTTGCCGGTGCCGGAGGCTTCCATGC
>JBBIQA010000242.1:0-3814 GCA_037442565.1 Rhodospirillales bacterium | reverse complement strand
GATACGACGAATTTCTTCGCCCTCGATCTTCCGGTGCATATCGTGGGTAGTTTCACCAACCCCAGGCCGGGCGTGACGTTCAGATCGGGCGCGCGCGAGTGGGATGCGCGGTCCGCGGAGGTGGCGCGCCTGCTGCCGCCGGAACTGCGTCAGGCGAGCGCGGACCGGCGCTGCTGAGGCGGCCCGCTTCCCGCCCTTGGGCCGGCCTCACACCGGCTTGTAGCTGCGGTCGATTTCCACGTCGATCAGCACCGGGCCCTTGGCCGCCAGGCCCTGGGCCAGGAAGTCGCGCACCTCGTCGAGCGT
The DNA here is from genome assembly GCA_037442565.1 of Rhodospirillales bacterium. Classification (GTDB taxonomy): domain Bacteria; phylum Pseudomonadota; class Alphaproteobacteria; order Acetobacterales; family Acetobacteraceae; genus PALSA-911. Next base: position 3,508 of record JBBIQA010000242.1, on the reverse strand, counting down.
GTGCGCCTTGAAGGCGGTCATGCCCATGCCCTTCGCCACGCTGAGGAAATCCACGCGCGGCTCGGTCAGGTCCATCGCCACATAGGTGTCGGTCTGTGCCGCCAGGCCCTTCATGGCGTTGGTGCGCTGCTTGAGGATCCGGTACGAGGAGTTGTTCAGGATCACATAGACGATGTGCAGCTTCTCGTGCGCCGCGGTCCACAGGCCCTGGATGGTGTACATCGCCGAGCCGTCGCCGATCAGCGCCACCACCGGACGGTCCGGCAGGGCCAGTGCCGCGCCCACCGCGGCCGGCAGGCCCCAGCCAATGCCGCCGCCCTTCAGGCCGAAGAAGGCCTGCGGGTCGTTGGTGCGCAGCAGCCGGCGCAGCCCGGCACCCGACGAAATCGTTTCATCGATGATCACCGCGTTGTCCGGCAGCGCGTCGCCGATGGTGCGCATCAGGGCCAGCGCCTGGATCGGGTTCTTGTCGGCGGCGGCGTCCGCCATCGCGCGCAGATGCGCCAGGCTGGTGGCGCTTTCCTTCTCCGCGTGCGCCCGGCGGGTGGCGGCGCGCGCCGCCTGGGTCTTGGTCATCGCCGCCTTCAGCCCGGCGGTGAGTTCCGGCAGAGTGGCGACCGGATCGCCGAAGATGCCGACGGCAACGGGGTAGTTCTTGCCGATCTCCCACGGGTTGGTATCGAGGTGAACGACCTGCATGCCGGCGGGCAGGGGCTCCACCTCGCTCGGCACCGACAGCGTGAATACATCGGCGCCGATCGAAACCAACAGGTCATGGGTCTGCATGGCGGCGTGGACGGAGGCGCCCAGGCGTGTCAGCGCGCCGCGGTACAGCGGGTGGGAGGAGGGGAAGTTGGATCGGCTGGCGACGGTTTCATCGAATACCGGCGCGCCCAACGCCTCGGCCAGGGCGACGATCTCGGTGAACGAGCCGCTCTGCGCGATGGCGTCGCCGACTACCAGAACCGGGCTTTCCGCCTTGGCCATCAGTGCCGCCGCGGCGGCGATGTGCGACGCATCGCCACGGATGGCGGTGCCCACGCGCGACGGCGTGCCGAGATCGACCTCGCCCTCCGCGTTCATGATGTCGCCGGGCAGGGACAGGAACACCGGGCCCATCGGGTGAGCCAGCGCGGTCTTGGCGGCACGGTGGATCATCTGCGGCAGGTCGGCGAGGTTGCGCACCTCGGCGGACCATTTCACCAGCGGGCGGGCGATTTCCGGCAGTTCGGCCCAGAGCAAAGGCTCCTTCAGCGCGAAATCCTGCGGATGCTGGCCGGCGGTGACGATGATCGGCGAGTTGGCCTTCATCGCGTCGTACAGCATGCCCATGGCGTTGCCGAGGCCGGGTGCGACGTGCAGGTTGCAGAAGGCCAGCTTGTTGCCGGCCTGGGCATAGCCGTCCGCCATCGCCATGACCGCGACTTCGGCGAGACCCAGCACGTAATGGATCTCCTGCTCTCCAGCCATCTGGTCCATCAGCGGCAGTTCGGTGGTGCCGGGATTGCCGAACATGTGGGTGATGCCCTCCTGCTTCAGCAGCGCGAGCAAAGCCGCCCTTCCGGTCATGTATGGCATTCGGTTTCCCCCTCCTGGCCGCGCGGATGATCGGCGGTGCCTTCCGACCTAGCGTACTCACGGGTATCCGAGAAGATCGCCGGTCATTCCACCCTTGGCGAGGTCAGGGGCAGCTGCCACAGCTCGGCGTTGCACAGCTTTTCCGCCAGGGCCTGGCTTACGGCGTCGAACAAGCGCCTGCCCTTGTCCGGGGTGGCGGCCGCGGGATTGCCGAGCACGCCGGAGGCGGAGCGGGCGCCGATGCTGCGCCAGAGATAGACACCGCCGCCGACCAGATCAGCAACGTCCGCCGTACGGTTGGCCTTCGCCAGGGCAATTCTGTCGCTCGCCACCAGTTCCGGCCGCACCGCCATCATCATCGAGGTTTCCGCCTCGCAGGCATGGGTCAGGCCGGACTGGGTTTCCAGGATGGCCCCGACCGCCTCGGCCGCGGCATACCAATAGGTGAACTGCACGATCGGGATACCCATCGCGGGGGTGAGTTCGTCGGTGATGCAGCGCAGCGCGTTCTCGTTGCCGCCATGCCCGTTCAACAGCACGATGCGGCGGAAGCCGTGCCGGTGCACGGCGCGCACCACGCCTGCGACCAAGGCGGAGAATGTCGGCAGGTCCAGCGATATGGTGCCGCCGAAGCTCATGTGATGTTCCGAGATGCCGGTCCACAGCACCGGCAGCACCAGCACGGGCTGGCCGCGCTCGGCGATGGCTTGGGCGGTGCGCAGGGCGACCGTCTCGCCCAGCGTCGAGTCGACCTCCACCGGCAGATGCGGGCCGTGCTGTTCCAGCGAGCCGATGGGGACGATCACCATGGCGTCCTGTCCGGCCCGCTCGCGCAGTTGGTCGGCGCGCAGTTTACGCCATTCGACTTCGGTGGGTGCGGCCATGATGTTTCCCTCTGTCCCGGTTGCCTGCCGCAGCATCGCAGTCGCGGGCGCGCCTGTGGAGGGGGCTTTGTCGGCGCCGTCGATGCGGCTACCTAGGGGGCAGAAAATCAAGGAGTCGGCCATGAACCTGTTCAGCCTGTTGCAGAAGCGTCTTGCCAATGGCCGCCCGGTGCGGGTCGGCCTGATCGGCGCCGGCAAGTTCGGCTCGATGTTCCTGGCCCAGGTGCCGACGACGCCGGGGCTGGAGGTGGCGGTGATCGCCGATCTGTCGCCGGACCGGGCGCGGGAAGCCTGCCGGCGCGTCGGCTGGACCGAGGAACGCATCGCCGCGACGCGCTTTGTCGACGACGCCCAGGCGATGATCGCCATGGCGGAGGTTGAAGTGGTGGTGGAAGCCACCGGCCATGCCTCGGCGGGGATTGTGCATGCCCGCCGCGCCATCGCCGAGGGCAAGCATATGGTCATGGTGAACGTGGAGGCCGACGTGCTGGCCGGCCCGAAGCTGGCGCGCGAGGCGGCGGCGGCGGGTGTGGTCTACACCCTGGCCTATGGCGACCAGCCGGCGCTGATCTGCGAGATGGTGGACTGGGCGCGCGCCTGCGGCTTCAATGTGCTGGCGGCGGGGAAGGGCACGAAATACCTGCCGGAATACCATGCCTCCACCCCGGACACGGTATGGGGCTATTATGGCCTGAGCCCGGAGGATGCGCGCGCCGGCGGCATGAATCCGCAAATGTTCAATTCGTTCCTCGATGGCACGAAGTCGGGCATCGAGATGGCGGCGGTGGCGAACGCGACCGGCCTGACCCCGCCGCCGAGCGGCCTGGCCTTCCCGCCCTGCGGCACGCACGAGCTGGCGCAGATGCTGCGCCCGGGCAACCATGCCGGGGCGCTGTCGCATGGCGGCACGGTGGAGGTGGTTTCCTCCGTGCATCGCGACGGCAGCCAGGTGGCGAACGATCTGCGCTGGGGGGTGTTCGTGGTGTTCGAAAGCGACAATCCCTACACCATGCGCTGCTTCAAGGAATACGGCGTGGTGACCGATC
>JBBIQA010000241.1:0-3817 GCA_037442565.1 Rhodospirillales bacterium | reverse complement strand
GCGGCGATCTGGGCGTCGCGCATGTAGCCGATCATCAGCGGCCCGATGATCCCGGCGGTGGACCAGGCGGTGAGCAGCCGGCCATGGATGGCGCCGACGAACTGGGTGCCGAACATGTCGGCCAGATAGGCCGGCACGGTGGCGAAGCCGCCGCCGTACATCGACAGGATGACGCATAGGCAGGATACGAAGATCAGCCGGCTGCCGCCATGCGCCGCCCAGGGGGCGGCGGCGTAGAGCGCGATGCCGAGGGCGAAGAAGACGAAATAGGTCGCCTTGCGCCCGAGCAGGTCCGACATAGACGCCCAGAAGAAGCGTCCGCCGATGTTGAACAGCGACAGCAGCCCGGTGAAGCCGGCGGCGATGGCCGCCACCGCCAGGCGCTGGCTGTCCGAAAGCGCGGTGAAGCCGATATCGGGCAGATGCAGCAGCCGGCCGCCGAAGATCTCCTGCAGCATCGGCGAGGCCATGCTGAGCACGCCGATCCCGGCCGAGACGTTCATGCAGAGCACGATCCAGATCAGCCAGAATTGCGGCGTTCTATGCGCATCGCGCAGATGCACCTGCCCGGTGGTGATCATCGCCTTGTCGCTGGATGCGGGCGGGGCCCAGCCGGCCGGCCGCCAGCCGGTGGGCGGCAGCCGGTAGCCGAGCGCACCGGCGGCCATGAAGGCGAAGTAGATCGCCCCCATCACCAGCAGGGTCTGCCAGACCCCGGCCTGCGCGGGGCCGTGAAAGCTGCGCATCAGGATTTCCGCCAGCGGCGCGCCGATCATGGCGCCGCCGCCGAAGCCCATGATCGCCATGCCGGTGGCCATGCCGCGCCGGTCCGGGAACCATTTGATCAGGGTGGAAACGGGCGAGATATAGCCCAGCCCGAGGCCGATGCCGCCCAGCACGCCGGTGCCGAGCCAGAGGATCCAGAGCTGGTGCGCATACACCCCGAGCGAACCCAGCAGCAGCCCGCCCGACCAGCAGGCGGCGGCGACGAGGCCGGCCTTGCGTGGGCCCACCCGCTCCAGCCAGCCGCCCCACAGCGCGGCGGAGACGCCGAGGAAGAAGATGAACAGGGTGAAGATCCAGTTCAGCTCGCTGATCTTCCAGTCGCAGCTCGTGGTGAACAGGGCGTTGAGCAGCCCGGAATCGGCGGCGCAGGCGCGCGCCCTGTCGATGCCGATGGCACGCGAGAGCGGCAGCCAGAACACCGAGAAGCCATAGGCCATGCCGATGCAGAGATGAATCGCCAAGGCCGCCGGCGGCACCAGCCAGCGATTGAAGCCGGCGCCGGCGACGATGCGCTCGCGTTGCAGGAAGCCGGGCATTGTGGTTGCGCTCATGGGGTCCCCAAACCTGTTTTTTCCGCCCATCGCTTCAGGCGCGACGGGTCGATCCGATATCACAATCTAACGATTACGCACGAAGGCTTTCCACCGCTTTGCGCACCGCCGGATCGAGTTGGCCGGCGTCCTGGTCCAGCATGGCGACGATCTGGTGGCGCATGCGCGGTTCCCAGAACTTTCGCAGGTGATCGGCGATGTCGGTCGCCGCCGCGTCTTCCGGCCGATGGGCGAAGAACCGGCCGATCTGGTTGGCCATGTAGGCAAGCCGTTTAGGCGACATGGCGCTGGCCTTCGTGCAGCTTGGGGGCCACAAGTATCCGGCCGGGATGGCTGAATATTTCGAAGCCGTCGTCGCGGGCGACGCCGATCAGGGTGATGCCCGCCGCCCCTGCCATGCGCACCGCCAGCGCGGTCGGCGAGGAGATCGCCGCCAGCAGGGGAATGCCGATGACCGCGCATTTCTGGATCAGTTCGATCGACACGCGGCTACTGAGCAGCAGGATGCCGGCGGCCGGATCGGCCCCGCGCCGGGCAAGGGCGCCGGCGAGTTTGTCGAGCGCGTTATGCCGGCCGACATCCTCCGCGCAGGCAATCAGGCCGTCCGCCGCCGTCCAGAAGGCGGCGGCGTGCACGGCGCGGGTCACGCGGTTGAGCATCTGCGCGTCGGGCAGCACCGCCATCGCGGCGGCGATCTGGCCGTGGGTGAAGGCGCGGCCTTGCGGCACCTGCGGCGGCGCGCGGGTCGCCTCGGCCAGGCTTTCGATGCCGCACAGTCCGCAGCCGCTGGCGCCCGCGAGGTGGCGGCGCCGGGCATGCAGCGCGGTTTCCCGGTCCGGGGCCAGCGTCATGCGCAACTCGATGCCCTGCGGCTGTTCGACGATTTCCAGTTCCTCGATCTCCGACGGGTTGGCGATCACGCCTTCGGTCAGGCTGAAGCCGACGGCGAAATCCGCGAGGTCGGACGGGCTTGCCAGCATCACCGCGTAGGTGACGCGGTTGTAGGTGAACGCCACCGGCACTTCCTCTGCCAGCACACGCTCGCCGGCGGCGGCATGGCCGTCGCGCCAGGCGATGCGCGGCAGGGTGACGCGGGGCGGCGGGATCATTTCGCCGGCACCGTTGCGTCTCCCGCGTGCTGCACCCGCCGGCTGTGTTCGGAGAATTCCCGCCGCTCGGCCTGCCATTCGGTCGGGCCGTTGGTGGGCATCACCTGCACGGCGGTGACCTTGTATTCCGGGCAGTTGGTCGCCCAGTCGGAGTATTCCGAGGTGACGACGTTCACCTCCGTGTCGGGATGGTGGAACGTGGTGTAGACCACACCCGGCGCCACCCGGTCGGTGACCAGCGCCGGCAGCGCCGTCTCGCCGGTGCGGCTGGACAGGCGCACCCGGTCGCCGGTCTTGATGCCGCGCTCCTCGGCGTCGTGCGGGTGGATCTCCAGCCGGTCGGTTTCATGCCAGACGATATTGTCGGTGCGCCGCGTCTGGGCGCCGACATTGTACTGGCTGAGGATGCGCCCGGTGGTCAGCAGCAGCGGGAAGCGCGGGCCGGTCTTCTCGTCGGTGGCGACGTATTCGGTGACGACGAAATGCCCCCGCCCGCGCGCGAAGCCGCCCACATGCATCACCGGCGAGCCGTCCGGGTGGTCCGCGTTGCACGGCCATTGCACCGATCCGGCCTCGTCCAGCTTGGCGTAGGACACGCCGGCGAAGCTCGGGGTGGTCGCGGCGATCTCGTCCATGATCTCGCCGGGATGCGTATAGGCCATCGGCACGCCGAGCCGGTTGGCGAGCGCCTGGGTGGCTTCCCAGTCGGCCTTGCCGGACAGCGGCGCCATCACCCGGCGTACCCGGTTGATGCGCCGTTCGGCGTTGGTGAAGGTGCCGTCCTTTTCCAGGAAGGAGGCGCCGGGCAGGAACACATGGGCGTAGTCGGCGGTTTCGTTCAGGAACAGATCCTGCACCACCACGCATTCCATCGCCCGCAGGCCGGCGACGATGTGCTGGCTGTCGGGGTCGGACTGCACGATGTCCTCGCCCTGGATGTAGATGCCGCGGAACGAGCCATCCAGCGCCGCATCGATCATGTTGGGGATGCGCAGGCCGGGCTCGGGGTCGAGCTTCACCTGCCAGAGATCCTCATAGATGGCGCGCGTCCCGGCCTGGGAGATGTGGCGGTAGCCCGGCAGTTCGTGCGGGAAGGAGCCCATGTCGCAGGAGCCCTGCACGTTGTTCTGGCCGCGCAGCGGGTTCACGCCGACGCCCTCGCGGCCGAGATTGCCGGTGGCCATGGCCAGGTTGGCGATGGCCATCACCGCCGTGGTGCCCTGGCTGTGCTCGGTGACGCCAAGGCCGTAATAGATCGCCGCATTGCCGCCGGTGGCATACAGCCGCGCGGCGGCGCGGATGCTGGCGGGGTCGACCCCGGTGGCGGCGGCCACCGCCTCGGGCGCGCGGGCCGGGTCGGCGACGAAATCG
>JBBIQA010000240.1:0-3911 GCA_037442565.1 Rhodospirillales bacterium | reverse complement strand
GATTTCCGCGCGGCGCTCGGGGGTTTCGGGGATGGGGGCGGAGGGTGCGGGCATCTTGTGTCCTCAGGCCGCCAGCTTGCCCGGCGGCGGTGCTACGGGGGGCGTCTCGTCGAGCAGCTCGTCGGCGGGGCCGAAGAACTCATAGCGGACCCGGTCCGCCGGCACACCCTCGCGGGCCAGGCCTCCGACGACGGCGCGCAGGAACGGCTTGGGACCGCATATGTAGTAGGTCGCCTCCGCGATCGGCGTGTTGCCGGCCAGCCATCCGGCGGAGACCAGCCCCGCCTCGTCGTAGTCCTGTCCCTTGCGGTCCGTGGCGAGGGGCGCGGCATAGAAGGTGTGATGGCGGATGCCCGGGGCGGCCTGCGACAGCTTCGCCACCCGATCCCGCATGGCATGAACGCGGCCGTCCTGGGCGGCGTGGACATACCAGGTCGGCCGGTCCGGCCGCTCGGCGGCGATCGTCTCCAGCATGCTGACCATCGGCGTCAGCCCGACACCACCGCTGACCAGCACGACCGGGCCGGCGGCGGCCTGATCCAGGAAGAAATCCCCCGCGGGCGGCGCCACAAGCAACACGGTGCCGGGCACGGCGTGATCGTGCAGCCAGTTGGAGGCCTGCCCCGGCGGCGAGCCGGCGGGCGTCTCCCGCTTCACCGAAATCCGGTAGGCGCGCGCGTTCGGCGCGCAGGAGATGGAGTAGTTGCGCCGCAGCCTGCCGATCTCCGGCAAGTCCAGGTTGAAGCCGAGATACTGGCCGGGCTTGTGCGCCACGACCGGCCCGCCATCGGCGGGAACCAGCACGAACGAACGGATCACCGCGCTTTCCTGCGTTGCGCTCTCGACCACGAAGTCCCGCCAGCCGTTCCAGCCGCCTGGCTGCGCGGCCAGTTCCCGGTAGATCGCCGCCTCGCGTCCGATCAGAAGTTCCGCCAGGAACCAATAGGCCTCGCCCCAGGCGCGGGCGATCTCCGGCGTCGCGGCATTGCCGAGCACGTCGCCGATCGCGCCGAGCAGGGCGTTCGCGACGTGCGGATAATGCTCCGGCAGGATGTTGAGCGCGACATGCTTCTGGGCGATCCGCTCCACCGCGCCGCCGAGAACGGCCAGGTTGTCGATGTTGCGCGCATAGGCGAGCACCGCCGAGGCGAGCGCCTTGGGCTGGGAGCCGGCCGCGCCGTGGTGCGACTGGTTGAACAGGTCGCGGATCTCCTCGTCCTGGAACAGGCGCTCGTACATGCGTTGCGTGATGTCGAGGCCATGCGCCTCGAGCGCGGGAACGGTGGCCTTGATCAGAGCGATGGTCGTGTCGGAAAGCGGGGCAGGCATCGATGGTTCCTTACGTAAGAAAAATTGACGACGAACAGGCGAACGATCTGCCGGTGAAGCGCGGTCTCGCGTCCTGGCCCGTGTCCTGGCCCGCGTCCTGGCCCGCGTCCTGAGTGGATACATCGTTCATGGCAGTCTCCCGGCCCGCCGATCGCGGGCGTGACGTTCGCGGATCGTCGCGGACGAAGACGGCATCGCGTGGGATGAAATGGTATTTGCGATACCACTTAACCTTACGCCAAAAATTGGTATAGTCAATACCAGTTTGGGGGTTCAGCCATGCGACTGCTTGCTTCGACAGACATCGCCCTGAGGGTCCTGATGCGCCTTGCCGTCGAGCCGGCGGAGCAGATGTCCAACGTGGAGACGCTGGCGCGGGAGCTTGGCGGCCTGTCGCGGAATCATCTGCACAAGATCGTGCAGGATCTGGCCGCGCTCGGCGTGGTGCGCACCATCCGGGGGGCCGGCGGCGGCGTGATGCTCGCCGTGGCGGCGGAAGAAATTCGCGTCGGCACGCTGATCCGGCAGCTGGAAGGGGATCAGCCGATGGTGGAGTGTTTTCGTGCCGACGGCGGCGGCTGCACGCTCAGCGCCGGCTGCCGGCTGCGCGGGTTCCTGGACAGCGCGCGCGAGGATTTCTATCGCAGTCTGGATACGCGCACCGTCGCGGACTGCCTGCCGAGGCCGCTATCGGTCGCCGCTACGGACTGACCGGACGCGACGCGCCGACGATTTCACGCAGCCGGAATTTCTGGATCTTGCCGCTGGGTGTGCGCGGCAGTTCGTCCACGATCTCCAGCCGTTCCGGAATGTACTGGCGCGCCATGTGCTGGGCCTGCAGGTATTCGGCCATGTCCGCGAAGGACAGGGCGGCGCCCTCGCGCAGCTTGACGAAGGCGCAGGCCCGCTCGCCGAGGCGTGAATCGGGGTAGCCGACGATGGCGATTTCGGCGATGGCGGGATGGCGAAACAGCAGGCCCTCGACCTCCACCACCGGAATGTTCTCGCCGCCGCGGATGATGATGTCCTTCGAGCGGCCAGCGATGCGGATGTAGCCGTCGGCGTCCATGCGCGCGAGGTCGCCGGTGTCGAACCAGCCATCGGCGCCGGTGTTATCCAGTTCCGGGCGCTTCAGATAGCCGATGAAGTTCGAGCAGCCGCGCGCCTGCAGCCGCCCCTCCTGTCCCGGCGCCAGCACCGCGTCATCCAGATCGACCACGCGCACCTCCATGCCCGGCAAGGCGCAGCCGTCGGTGGATGTGGCCGTCTCCTCCGGATCGTCCGGACGGGTGGTGGTGACGGCGCCGTTCTCCGACATGCCCCAGGCGGATATGATGGCGGAGCCGAGCGCCTGGCGCGCCTTGGACACCAATGCGCGCGGGATCGGCGCGCCGGCGGAGACGAACACCCGCAGCGTGGGCGTGTGGGTGCCGGTGCGTTCGACATGTTCCGTCAGGTCGTTCAGGAACGGCGTGGCGCCCATGGTGAAGGTGGCGCCTTCCTGCACGATCTGGCGCGCCATTTCCGCCGGGGCGAACAGGTCCTGCAACACCGCCGTGCAACCGAGCATCACCGGCAGCACCAGGCCGTACATGAAGCCGAGCTGGTGCGCCAAGGGGCTCGGCATGTGGATCACATCCTGCGTTCTCAGATGCAGTCTTTCGGCGAAGGGAACCAGGTTGGACAGCATGGTGTTGGAAGTGTGCAGCACGCCCTTCGGCTCGCCGGTGGTGCCGCTGGTGTAGAGCAGCTGGATCGCGTCGTCGGGGCCGGGGCGGGCGCTGGCATCGGGCATGGACGGCGGCGGCGCCAGCAGCGCATCGAAGCCGTCTGGCCCGCTGCCGCCGGCGACGAACACGTGCGTCAGGGCCGGTAGCTTGTCACGCAGATTGGCGGCCATGGCCGGATAGTCGAAGCCGCGAAAGCGGGCCGGCACCACCAGGATTTTGGTCTCGGCCAGCGCCAGCATGAAGCCGAGTTCGCGTTCCCGGAAGATCACCATCAGCGGATTGCTGACCGCGCCGGCCTTCAGGCAGGCCAGGTGCAGCAGGGTGAACTCCCACCAGTTCGGCAATTGAAAGGAAACCGTATCGCCCTTGCGAACCCCCAGCGCGTGCAGATTGCCGGCCACGCGATCCGACAGCTCGTCGATCTGGCGGTAGGTCAGACGGGTTTCCGGACCCGGGCCATCCCCGACGCCGTCGGAGCGGATGGCCACCAGGGCGGTCTTTTCCGGATCGGCCGCCACGGCGCGCGCCAGATGGTCCAGCAACGTCTCGTCGCGCCAGTCGCCGCGCGCGATCATCTGTGCCCGCCGCTTCAACAGGCGGTCCCGGTCTGGCTGCATGGCTTCTTCCTCCCAGTCGTTCGATGGGCGTCTTGCGCGCCCCGTTGCGATGATCCTGCCGTCTACGCCCGCGCCAGATGCTGCACCGCGATCCGGCCGGCCCTTTCACGGGCAACGATCATCTTCATGATCTGCGCCGTGCCGTCGCCGATCTCCAGGCCCATCACGTCGCGCAGGCGTTGCTGGTGCGGCAGATCGAGCGACCAGCCGTAATGGCCGTGCGTCAGCAGGCATT
>JBBIQA010000239.1:2562-3922 GCA_037442565.1 Rhodospirillales bacterium | reverse complement strand
GGCGCGCTCCACCATGAAGGCCACCTGGTTGAACGGGACGTCCTTCATGTCGTCGGTGTTCATGCCCAGGCTGAGGTCGGCGAGGTCGAGGCCGTGGCCTCTCAGCACGCCGACGGCGTGGACGGCGTCGTCGAACTGCACGCCGTGTTCGTTGAAGTCGTCCGAACCCAGGCGCATCGTCAGCGGCAGGCGCTCGGGCCAGACGGCGCGGACGGCGTCCATCGCCTCGCGGTGGAAGCGCAGGCGGTTGTCCAGGCTGCCGCCGTAGGCGTCGGTGCGCTGGTTGGCGATCGGGGAAAAGAAGCTGGCGCCGAGGTAGCCGTGGGCGAAATGCATCTCCAGCCATTCAAAGCCGGCTTGCAGGGCGCGTTTGGCGGCATCGGCGTAGGCGCGATGGAGGTCGTGGATCTCGGCAACGCTCAGGGCATGGACCGGATAGGTGTAGCGCCCGCCATAGGGTATGGCGGAGGGGGCGCGGACCTGCCAGCCATCCGGATGGTCGGGCGGCAGCTGGGTCTTGCCTTGCCAGGGCTTCTTCTCGCTGCCCTTGCGGCCGGTATGGCCGAGCTGGATGGCTGGGACGGCGCCCATGTCCTTGATGATGGCGGTGACGCGGGCGAGGCCCTCGATCTGGCTGTCGTCGTAGATGCCGGCGCAGCTGGTGCCGGTGCGCCCGTCCGGGGTGATGGCGATCTGTTCGGGGAACACCAGGCCAAAGCCGCCGGCGGCGCGCGAGCCCATCAGCATGACGTGGAAGTCGTTCATGCGGCCGTCGACGGCGCGGTACATCGTCATGGGCGACATGGCGATGCGGTTGCGCAGGGTGACGCCCTTGAGGGTGAAGGGGCTGAACAGGTCGGGCATCTTCGGGCTCGCGGCTTTGGGTGGGCCTTGGTCAGCAGGTCGGGCCGGGGCTGGGCGGCCATTGGCGCAGGGCGGCTTCGCCGGCATCGGTCAGGCGGTAGATACCGCGGGCCTCGCGGTCGAACCAGCCATAGACGTTGCGCTGCACGATGCTGCCGGCGTCGGGGATCTGGTCGCGCAGGGTTTTCAGGGGCAGGGGGCCGGGTTGCAGAGCGGCGGCGCAGTCCAGCGCGATCTGGCGGTAGGCGGTCATGATCTTCTGGCGGGTGATGCCGCCCTGGCTGGGGTCGCCGCGGCGGGTGGCGTGTTCGCGCAGGATGCGGCGGCGCTCGGGCAGGTTGGGGCGGGGGCGGTAGGGTTCGGGCTCGGCCAGGATCTCCACGCGGCCGGTGGCGGTGATGGCGAGCAGGCCGAGGCCGAGCAGGCGGCAGAGCCGATGGGCGCGGCGGTCGCGGTCGTTGCCTTTTCGCGTGGCGGGGACGGCGAGCCAGACGGC
>JBBIQA010000239.1:0-2462 GCA_037442565.1 Rhodospirillales bacterium | reverse complement strand
GTTCCTCATGCGCTGGAGACTGGCGTGACCCATTACCCTGCCGATACGGTCCTGGACTTGCTGGCCCGCGGCGCCGATGCCGCCGTGGCGATCGGTGCGCCGAAGGCCGGGGACGCGGCGCGCGAGCCGATGACGCATGCCGGGCTGCGGGCGCTGGCACGGCGGACCATCGCCGATCTGAACGGCTTCGGGATCGGCCGCGGCGACCGGGTGGCGATGGTGCTGCCGAACGGGCCGGAGATGGCCTCGGGCTTCCTGGCGATCGCCTGCGGCGCGACCACGGCGCCGCTGAACCCGGCCTACAAGGCGGAGGAGTTCGACTTTTACCTGTCGGACCTGAATGCGAAGGCGCTGGTGGTGCAGCAGGGCATGGAAACCCCGGCCCGCGCGGTGGCCGAGGCACGGGGCATTCCGGTGATCGAGCTGATCCCGTCGGGGCCGGCCGGGCATTTCAACCTGAGCCCGATGGCAGCGCTGTCCGGCACCCCGGCGCTTGCGGGCGCGGCGGAGGCGCAGGACGTGGCGCTGGTGCTGCATACCTCCGGCACCACCTCGCGGCCGAAGATCGTGCCGCTGCGCCATATCAACGTGACCGCCTCGGCCTATCACATCGGCGACAGCCTGGCGCTCACGCCGGACGATGTGTGCCTGAACATCATGCCGCTGTTCCACATCCACGGGCTGATCGCGGCCACGCTTTCGTCCATCGCGGCGGGCGGGGCGGTGTATTGCACCCCGGGCTTCAACGCCTTCCGCTTCTTCGCGCAGTTCGATGAGGTGAAGCCAACCTGGTACACCGCCGTGCCGACGATGCACCAGGCGATCGAGGGGCTGGCGGGGCGGAACCGGGAGATCATCGCCCGCGGCCGGCTCCGGTTCATCCGCTCGTCCTCCGCATCGCTGCCGCCGCAGGTGATGGAGGCGGTGGAGACGGTGTTCGGCGTGCCGGTGATCGAGTCTTACGGCATGACCGAGGCGGCGCATCAGATGGCGTCCAACCCGCTGCCGCCACAGCCGCATTTCGCCGGATCGGTCGGTGTGGCGGCCGGGCCGGAGATCGCGATCATGGACGCGGCGGGCAACATCCTGAAGCAGGGCGAGCTCGGCGAGGTCGTGATCCGCGGCCGCAATGTGACGGCCGGGTATGAGAACAATCCCGCCGCCAACGCCACCGCCTTCACCAACGGCTGGTTCCGCACCGGGGATCAGGGCTACCTGGACGAGCTCGGCTATCTGCGCCTGACCGGACGGCTGAAGGAGCTGATCAACCGCGGCGGCGAGAAGATCAGCCCCATCGAGGTCGATACCATCCTGATGGATCATCCGGCCGTCGCGCAGGCGCTGACCTTCGCCATGCCGCACGACAAACTGGGTGAGGAGGTGGCCTGCGCCGTGGTGCTGCGGGAGGGCCAGGCTGCGACCGACCATGAACTGCGCGACTTTGCCGGAACCCGTCTGGCGGCCTTCAAGGTGCCGCGCAAGATCGTCTTCCTGCAGGAAATCCCCAAGGGCGCGACCGGCAAGCTGATGCGCATCGGCCTGGCCGAGAAGCTCGGCCTGACCGCCTAGGCCCCGGCGATGCGCATCGCGATCTTCGGCGCGGGGGCCATCGGCGGGCTGCTCGGCGTGAAGCTGGCCGCCGCCGGCGCGGATGTGACGTTCATCGCCCGCGGACCGCATCTGGCGGCCATGCAGGCGAATGGCGTGACGCTGAAATCCGGCGAGGCAACCACCGTGGTCCGCCCGCGCTGCATCGCGGACGCGGCGGAGGCGGGGGTGCAGGACTATGTGGTGGTGACGCTGAAGGCGCACTCGCTGCCGTCGGCGGCACCGGATATCGCCAGGATGATGGGGCCGGAAACCGCGCTGGTGACCGGGATCAACGGCGTTCCCTACTGGTATTTCTATGGGCTGGACGGCCCATGGCGGGACCGGCGGGTGGAATCCGTCGATCCCGGCGGCAGGCTGTGGGACATCCTGCCGCCGTCGCAGGCGATCGGGTCGGTGGTCTATCCGGCGGCCGAGGTGATCGCGCCGGGGGTGATCGAGCACACCTACGGCGACCGCTTCAGCCTCGGCGAGCCGGACGGCAGCCGGAGCCCGCGGGTGGAGGCGCTGTCGAAGGCGATGATCGCCGCCGGGCTGAAGGCGCCGGTGCGGCCGAAGATCCGTGATGAGATCTGGGTGAAGCTGTGGGGGAACCTGGCCTTCAACCCGCTATCGGCGCTGACGCTGTCCACGCTGGATCGCCTCGCCGGCCGGCCGGACCTGCGGGAAACCGCCCGGGCGATGATGCTGGAGGCAAAGACCGTGGCCGAGGCGCTGGGCGTGCGCTTCGCGATCGATGTGGAAAAGCGCATCGACGGCGCGGCCGAGGTAGGCGAGCACAAGACCTCGATGCTGCAGGACCTGGAGCGCGGCCGGCCGATGGAGATCGACGCGCTGCTCGGCGCGGTGGTGGA
>JBBIQA010000238.1:0-3938 GCA_037442565.1 Rhodospirillales bacterium | reverse complement strand
CGGGTGCAGGGCAGAGCCCGCCGGGGTCTGGGGCGGAGCCCCAGCCTTTCCCCTATGCGGCCGGCGCCGAATGGTCTTTATCTAGCCGCCACACTGCATCTCGGAGGAAACCCATGCGCGAAATCGGGCATTTCATCGGCGGCAAGACCGTCGCCGGCACCAGCGGCCGCACCGCGGACGTGTTCAACCCCGCCTCCGGCGAGATCACCGGCAAGGTCGCCCTGGCCAGCACCGCCGAGGTCGACGCCGCCGTCGAGGCCGCCAACGCCGCCTGGCCGGCCTGGGCCGCCATGCCGCCGCTGCGCCGCGCCCGCGTGATGTTCAAGTTCAAGGAACTGCTAGAGCGCGACCGGAAGGAGTTCGCCGCCATCATCACCTCCGAGCACGGCAAGGTGCTGTCGGACGCCGACGGGGAGCTGCAGCGCGGCATGGAAGTCGTCGAGTTCGCCTGCGGCATCCCGCATCTGATCCGCGGCGAATACACCGAGGCCGTCGGCACCGGCATCGACGCCTGGTCGATCCGCCAGCCGCTCGGCGTCGTCGCCGGCATCACGCCGTTCAACTTTCCGTTGATGGTGCCGCTGTGGATGATCCCCGTCGCGCTGGCCTGCGGCAATTGCTTCATCCTGAAGCCATCGGAAAAAGACCCGTCCGCAAGCCTGAAGCTGGCCTCCCTGCTGAAGGAAGCAGGCCTGCCGGACGGGGTGTTCTCCGTCATTCAGGGCGACCGCGTGGCCGTGGAGACGCTGTTGGCCCACCCGGGCATCCAGGCCGTCAGCTTCGTCGGCTCGACCCCGATTGCCGAGGCGATCTATCGCGGCGGCACCGCCGCCGGCAAACGCGTGCAGGCGCTCGGCGGCGCCAAGAACCACCTGGTCGTGATGCCCGACGCCGACCTCGATGACGCCACGGACGCGCTGATGGGCGCCGCCTACGGCTCGGCCGGCGAGCGCTGCATGGCGATCTCCGTCGCCGTCGCGGTCGGCAACTCCGCCGACAGGCTGATCGCCAAGCTCGAACCCCGCATCCGCGCCCTGAAGGTCGGCCCCGGCACCGACCCCGAGGCGGAAATGGGCCCGCTGGTCACCCGCGAGCACCGCGAGAAGGTGAAGGGCTATGTCGATATCGGCGTGAAGGAAGGCGCCAAACTCGTCGTCGACGGCCGTGGCATGTCGCTGCAAGGCTATGAGAACGGCTACTTCATCGGCGGCAGCCTGTTCGACAACGTCACCACCGACATGACGATCTACAAGGAGGAGATCTTCGGACCCGTCCTCGCCGTCGTGCGCGCCCCCGACATGGCCACCGCCGTGCACATGATCAACGACCACCCGTTCGGCAATGGCGTCTCGCTGTTCACCTCCGACGGCGGCGCGGCGCGGGACTTCGCCGCCGGCATCAAGATCGGCATGGTCGGCATCAACGTGCCGATCCCGGTGCCGATGGCCTTCCACAGCTTCGGCGGCTGGAAGCAGTCCATGTTCGGCGACCACCACATGCACGGCATGGAGGGCGTACGCTTCTACACCCGCTACAAGGCCATCACCCAGCGCTGGCCCACCGGCGCCCGCCGAGGCGCCGAGTTCATCATGCCGACCCTGGGGCGCTGAGGCCGGGAGCCAGCAAACCGGGAGCTAGTAGATCAGCGGCGCCTCCACGGCGCCGCGGCCGACGGCCACCGGCCGGCGTCCGGTCATGCTGAGCGCCACCGCCTCGGCGATGCGGATGCCGTCCACGCCCGCCGACAGGATGCCGCCGGCGTAGCCCGCGCCTTCCCCGGCGGGGAACAGGCCGCTGGTGTTCAGGCTTTGCAGGCTGTCGTCGCGGCGGATGCGGATCGGGGAGGAGGTTCGCGTCTCCACCCCGGTCAGCACCGCGTCCGCCATGGCGAAGCCGGGAATCTGCTTGTCAAAGGCCGGCAGCGCCTCGCGGATCGCGGCGATCGCGTAGTCCGGCAGGCAGGTGGAAAGATCGGTCGGGCGCACGCCGGGCCGGTACGAAGGCAGCACGGAGCCGAGCGCGGACGAGGCGCGCCCGGCCAGGAAGTCGCCCACAAGCTGCGCGGGCGCGGCATAGGTGCCGCCGCCGGCGATGAACGCCTGCTCCTCCCAGTGCCGCTGGAAGGCGATGCCGGCCAGCGCATCGCCGGGGTAGTCCGCCGGGGTGATCCCGACCACGATGCCGGCGTTGGCGTTGCGTTCGTTGCGCGAGTACTGGCTCATGCCGTTGGTGACCACCCGGCCGGGCTCGGAGGTCGCGGCCACCACGGTGCCGCCCGGGCACATGCAGAAGCTGTAGACGCTGCGCCCGTTCGCGCAGTGGTGCACCAGCTTGTAGTCGGCGGCGCCCAGGGTCTTATTCCCGGCCCGCGCGCCGTAGCGGGCGCGGTCGATCAGCGACTGCGGGTGCTCGATGCGAAAGCCGATGGAAAACGGCTTTGGCTCGATCTGCACGCCCCTGTCGCGCAGCATCGCGAACGTGTCGCGCGCGCTGTGCCCGACCGCCAGCACCACGTGCCCGGCGGCGATGAACTCGCCGCCTTCCAGCCGCACGCCGCGCACCTGGCGCCTGCCCCCGCCCCCGCCCCCGCCCCCGCCCTCGGCCTCGGCCTCATCGATCTCGATGTCCACGACCTTGCTCTGAAAGCGGTATTCGCCGCCCAGCGCCTCGATGCTTTTCCGCATTGCCTCGACCATCGTCACCAGCCGGAAGGTGCCGATATGCGGCTTGCTGACATACAGGATTTCCGGCGGCGCGCCCGCCTTCACGAACTCCGTCAGCACCTTGCGGCCGCGATGGGCGGGGTCCTTGATCTGGCTGTACAGCTTGCCGTCGGAAAACGTGCCGGCGCCGCCCTCGCCGAACTGCACGTTCGATTCCGGGTTCAGCACCCCGCGGCGCCACAGCCCCCAGGTGTCGCGGGTGCGCTGGCGCACCACCTTGCCGCGATCCAGGAGGATCGGGCGAAACCCCATCTGCGCCAGGATCAGCCCCGCGAACAGGCCGCACGGCCCGGTGCCGATCACCACCGGGCGGCTGGTCATGTCCGCCGGCGCCCGCGCCACCGGGTGGTAGGCGATGTCGGGTGCCGGCAGCACATGCCGGTCTCCCGTCGCACGCGCCAGCACCGCTGCCGCGTCGCGCAATTCGGCGTCGATCGTGTAGATCAGGTGGATCATCGATTTCCGCCTGGCGTCCACGCCGCGGCGAAACACGCTGTAGCCGAGCAGGTCCGGCTCCGGTATATCCAGCCGCCGCAGGATCGCCGCGCGCAAATCCGCTTCGGTGTGATCGAGCGGCAGTTTCAGTTCGGTCAGGCGCAGCATGACGGTTTCCAACAGGCGGGCAGGGGCCAAGCTTAGCGGCCGGGGGCGGTTCTGGTAGCATGAACAGCGGATGCCGCCAGCCGGCCATCCTGCCCAATCCGGCTTGGACCAGCCAGCCTGAACCATGGGGTACATGACCGTATTCACCGCCCGGCCCGATCAACGCCTGGATATCGGCCGAGCCGGCGCGCGCAGAACACGGGTCCTGTCCAGGGTCCGGATCGAGCGCAGCCTGCTCGGATCCGGGCTGCTGCACCTGCTGTTGCTGCTGGCCATCCTGCTGCTGATGCTGCCCGCCCCACGCCAGGAAGTGGGCACCTCCAATCCGGTCACGGTGATCTTCGAGCCGGCCCTGCCGAGTTCGCGCAAGGACCTGCCCAAGGGCATGCCGCCCGCCTCCGCGCCGGAGGAAGGGCCGCAGGTGCCGCCCCCGCCCGGCAACGAGGCTGCCCCTCCGCCCCCACTTCCACCGCAGCCGCCGCCGCCACAACCGGCGCCGCCGGTGGCCATGCCGGTTCCGCCCGTCCCGGAACCCCCGGCGCCTGTCCCGCCCGCGGAACCGCCTTCCCCGGAACCGGCCCCGCCGGCGCCCGTTCCGGCGCCCGCGCCGCC
>JBBIQA010000237.1:0-3957 GCA_037442565.1 Rhodospirillales bacterium | reverse complement strand
GGATCGCCGCCCTGGGCCATGAAGCCCTCGATCACGCGATGAAACGGCGTGCCGTCGTAGAAATTCTCGCGCGCCAGCATCTTCACCCGCTCGACATGCTTTGGGGCCAAATCGGGGTAAAGCTGGATAACCACCCGGCCGGTGTTCAGCTCCATGAACAGGGTATTCTCGGGATCGGGCGTCGCTTGGGTGGCGGTTGGGTCGGACATGGCGGGTCTCACTGAAAAGGGGGTTGTTGACAGCCGAAGCTGATCGGGTCGGCGCTATTTCACGTCCGCGGCAACGCGCATCGAGACGATCTTGTCGGGGTTGCTGACGGTGCCGCCGCTGCCCGAGCCACGCTTGATCTGGTCGACGAGTTCCATCCCGGACACGACCTGGCCCCAGATGGTGTACTGGCCGTCCAGGTTCGGCGCGGGCGCGAACATGATGAAGAACTGGCTGTTGGCGCTGTTGGGATTGGCGGTGCGGGCCGCGCCCACGGTGCCGCGCAGGAACCGCCGCTTGTTGGTGAACTCGGCCGGCAGGTCGGGGTATTTGCTGCCGCCGGTGCCGGTGCCGGTGGGATCGCCGCCCTGGGCCATGAAGCCGTCGATCACGCGATGGAACGGCGTGCCGTCATAGAAATGCTCGCGCGCCAGCATCTTCACCCTGGCAACATGCTGGGGCGCCAGGTCGGGGAACAGCTGAATGACCACGCGGCCATTCTTCAGATCCATGTACAGCGTATTCTCCGGGTCCAGCTTGGGCTGGGCGGCGGCGCGTTCGGGCGCGCTCGTGCCCACCGCCAATGTTGTCGCGGCGAAAGCGGAAGCCAAGGCAGTACGGCGCGTGAGTGGGCGCATCGATGTCTCCGGGGGGGCGAAGGGGAAGCCGGTCAGGTACGGCCGATCCGCTTCAGGGTGCGGTCGAGCGTCAAGGGCGGCACGAAGCTGGTGATGTCGCCGCCAAGCGCGGCCACTTCCTTCACCAGGCGCGACGCGATGAACTGGTGGCGCTCGCTCGCCATCAGAAACACCGTCTCGATGTCCGGCGCCATGCGGTAGTTCATGCCAGCCATCTGGAATTCATAGTCGAAATCCGACACCGCGCGCAGGCCGCGCACGATCATGCAGGCGCCGAGCTTGCGGGCGAAATCGATCAGCAATCCCTGAAAGGGCTGCACCTCGATCACGTTGCCGTTGCGGTTGGCAATTTCCCTCACCTCGGCCTGCACCAGTTCCACCCGCTCCTCCAGCGAGAACAGCGGGCCCTTGCCGGTGTTGATGGCGACGCCGATGACCAGTTTGTCCATCAGCCGGGCGGAACGGGCGATGATGTCGATATGGCCGTTGGTGACCGGATCGAAGGTGCCGGGATAGAGGCCGATCCGTTGCGCGGATCCGTTCTTAGCCATTGGTGTCGTCCTCCGTCCCATCGCCAGCTTCCCGGGGAGCGTCCGGCGCGATCCCGCTCGTATCCTCGTCCGGGTCTTCTTCCGCCGCCGCCTCTTCCAGAACCGGGAAAACGCTGGTGACCCGTTCGTCCGCATTCAGCCGCAGCAGCATCACACCCATGGCCTGGCGGCCGGTGATGCGTACCTGATCGCCCGGTACCCGGATCAGCCGGCCGGCATCGGTCATCAGCATCACGTCGTCCCCAGGGCGCACCGCGAACGAGGCCGCCACTGCGGTGCCATTACGCTTGGACAGGGTTATGTTGGCAATCCCCATCCCGCCGCGCCCGGCAACCCGATATTCGTAGGCCGAGGAACGCTTGCCGAAGCCGCCATCGGTGACGGTGAGCAGCATTTCCTCCGCCGCCTCCAGCTCGGCGACCCGTTCAGGCGGCAGGGCGACATCGGCGACGACCTCGTCTGTCTCCATCGGGGCTTCCGCCGCCTCGCCGTCTTCCTCCACGCCGGCGCGGCGCTTCTGGTTGGCGATCTTCAGATAGGCCGCCCGGGTTTCGGGATCGGCCTCGACATGGCGCAGCACCGACAGACCGATGACGCGATCGTTCTTGCCCAGCCGGATGCCGCGCACCCCGTCGCTGTCGCGGCCGGCGAAGACGCGCAGCGTATCCTCGCTGATCTGGAAGCGGATGCAGCGGCCGAGACGGGTGGCCAGCATGACATCGTCGCCCTCCCGGCAGGTGGCGACGCCGATCAGGCTGTCATCGCCGCCCAGGCTGGCCGGATCGAGCTTCATGGCGATCAGGCCCGAGGCGCGGACATTGCGGAAATCCGACAGCCGGTTGCGCCGTACATTGCCCGAGGCGGTGGCGAAGACCAGGTGCAGGCTGTCCCACAGCGTTTCATCCTGCGGCAATGGCAGCACCGCGGTGATGGTGTCCGATCCAAGTTCGGGCAGCATATTCACCAGCGCGCGGCCCTTCGCGGTCGGGCCGGCTTCCGGCAGGCGCCACACCTTCTCGCGGAACGCCTTGCCGGCGCTGCTGAAGAACAGCACCCACTGATGGGTATGGGCGTTGAAGCTGCGGATGACGATGTCGTCGCCGCGCGTACCCGCGCCGCTGCGCCCGCGTCCGCCACGGTTCTGCGCGCGATAGGTCTCCAGCGGGGTGCGCTTGATGAAGCCGTCGCGCGTGATGGTGACGACCATCTGGCCGGGCTCGATCAGGCTTTCATCATCCTGATCGGCCAGACCGTCGGCGATTTCGCTCAGCCGGGGCGAGGCGATTTCGGCCCGCGCGGCGGCGAGTTCATCGCGCATGACCTCCATCCGGCGGATATGCGAGCCGAGAATCTCCAGCAATTCCTGGATGCGGGCACCGACCTCGGTCAGTTCCGCCTGGATCTTTTCGCGTTCCAGGCCGGTCAGGCGGGCCAGGCGCAGTTCCAGGATGCCGCGCGCCTGCTCCTCGGTCAGGCGGACGGTGCCCGCCTCCGTGACCTGGTTGCGGTGGTCGTCGATCAGCGCCAGCAGAACGCCGATGTCGCCGGCGATCCAGTCCTGCGCCATCAGCGCCGCGCGTGCCGTGGTGGCGTCCGGGCTGGCGCGGATGATGCGGATCACCTCATCGATATTGGCCACCGCGATGGCCAGGCCGACCAACAGATGGCCGCGCTCGCGCGCCTTGCTCAGTTCGAACCGCGCGCGGCGCAGGATGACTTCCTCACGGAAGGCGATGAAGCACTGCAGCGCGTCCTTCAGGCCCATCTGGCGCGGACGGCCATTGTCCAACGCCAGCATGTTGATGCCGAAGCTGACCTGCAGCGAGGTGAAGCGATACAGCTGATTCAGCACCACATCGCCGGTGGCGTCGCGCTTCAGCTCGATCACCAGGCGCATGCCGGAGCGGTCGCTCTCGTCACGGATGTCGGAAATGCCCTCGATCTGCTTGGCCCGCACCAGTTCGGCGATGCGCTCCTGCAGCGTGGCCTTGTTGACCTGATAGGGAAGCTCGGTGACCACGATCGCCTCGCGGTCCTTGCGGATCGTCTCGATCTCCGCCCGCGCGCGAATGATGATCGAACCACGCCCGGTCTCGAACGCGCTGCGGATGCCGGAGCGGCCCAGGATAATGCCACCGGTGGGGAAATCCGGGCCGGGCACGATCTTCATCAGATCTTCGAGGCCGGTTTCCGGATTCTCGATCAACGCCAGGGTCGCGTCGATGATTTCCGTCGGGTTATGCGGCGGGATGTTGGTGGCCATGCCGACCGCGATCCCGGCGGCGCCGTTGATCAGCAGGTTGGGAAAGCTGGCCGGCAGAACCTTCGGCTCGTGCTCGCTGTCGTCGTAGTTGGCCTGAAAATCGACGGTATCCTTGTCGATGTCGGCCAGCAGCAGGCTGGCGGCCTTGGCCATGCGCACTTCGGTGTAGCGCATCGCCGCCGGCGGATCGCCGTCGACCGAGCCGAAATTGCCCTGCCCGTCGATCAGCAGCACGCGCATGGAAAACGGTTGCGCCATCCGCACCAGCGCGTCGTAGATCGAGGCGTCGCCATGCGGG
>JBBIQA010000236.1:0-4171 GCA_037442565.1 Rhodospirillales bacterium | reverse complement strand
TCGGTCGGCGCCGGTTCGTCGACCCAGGACATGTCGTAGGACATGCCGGAGCAGCCCTTGGTCTTGACGCCGATGCGCAGCAGCTTGCCCCCCTGCCCATTGGCCTCGCCTTTGGCATAGAGCCGGGCCAGGCGATCGGCGGCGGCGTCCGTCAGGGTCATCAGCGGCGGCAGGGCGCGGCGTGGACGAGGCGTGGTTGTTGTCGTGCTCATGGCGTTGTCGACCTCAGAACATGTTCAACGAAAGGCGGGCTTCTTCGCTCATCCTGCTCTGGTCCCACGGCGGATCCCAAACGGTTTCCACTTCGCAGGATGCCACGCCGGGAACGGCCATGACCGCCTGCTGGACCATTTCCGGCAGTTCCTGCGCGCTCGGGCAGGCCGGGGCGGTCAGGGTCATCTCCACCTTCACCCGGCCGTCGTCATGGATGTCGATGGCGTAGATCAGGCCAAGTTCGTAGATGTTCACCGGGATTTCCGGATCGTAGACGGTGCCGATGGCGGCGATGATGCCATCCTCGGTGGGCTTCGGCTCGGTCGAACCGTCCGGCGTCCAGGCGCCATGGCTGCCCGAAGGCGGTGTTCCAGCCATCTCCGGCCCCGTCTCCCGCGGTGTCAGGTCATTCACTGCTCGCCTCCTTTTCGCCGTCCAGCGCCGCCACCAGGGCGTGCCAGGGCAGGGTCGCGCATTTCACCCGCGAGGGGTACTCATGCACACCCGATAATGGTTTCAGGCGCTGCATCGCCGGTTCCAGCAATGGTTCGCAGTCCGGGCAGGTGCCGGACCGCGCCATCCGCTCGAAGCCGGCGAACAGGCCGCGCACGGCGTCGGCCTTCAGGCCGGCAACGCTTTCGACCATCAGGTCGGCCGAGGCGATGCTGATCGCGCAGCCGCGCGCCTCGAAACCGGTTTCAGCGATCGCACCATCCGGGGCGTAGGCGACCCACACCTGCACCCGGTCGCCGCACATCGGGTTGTCACCCTTGGCGGTGGCGTCGAATGTCTCCAGCCGGTGCATGTGCAAGGGCTTGCGGCCGTGCTGGAGGATGACGTCCTGGTAGAGATCGCGCAGATCATCGAACATGGGGGATCGATCGGGCATCAGGCGAAGAACTCCCGCACGCGCACCAGCGTATCGGCCAGGACATCGATTTCCTCGCTGGTGGTGTAAATCCCGAAACTGGCGCGCGCCGTGCTGTCCAGGCCGAGGCGGCGCATCAGCGGTTCGGCGCAATGCTGGCCGGCCCGCACGGCGATGCCCTGGCGATCGAGCAGGGTGGCGATGTCGTGCGCGTGGGCCTGGTCCAGGGTGAAGGACACCACGCCGCCGCGATCCTGCGCGTGACCAATGACCCGCACGCCCTCGATGGCGGAAAGCCGCGCCAGGGCATGCACGGTGAGGCGGGCCTCGTGCGCCGCGATGCTATCGAAGCCGATGGCCTGCACCCAGTCGATCGCCGCCTTCAGGCCGATGCCCTCGATGATCGCCGGCGTGCCGGCCTCGAATTTGTGCGGCACCTCGGCCCAGGTGGAACGCTCGTAGGTGACGGACGAAATCATGTCGCCGCCGCCGAGGAAGGGCGGCATGGCTTCCAGCAGCTCGCGCTTGCCGTAGAGCACGCCGATGCCGTTCGGGCCGTACAGCTTATGGCCGGTGAAGACGTAGAAGTCGCAGTCCAGCGCCTGCACATCGACGCGCCGGTGCACCACCGCCTGAGAGCCGTCCAGCATAACGCGGGCGCCATGCGCATGGGCGATCTTCACGATGCGTTCCGCCGGCGTGTAGGTGCCGAGCACGTTGGACATATGGGTCATCGCCACCAGCCCGACCTTGCCGTCCGCCAGCTTCGCCTCGAAGTCGGCAATATCGAGTTCGCCGGCGTCGGTGATGTTGGCGACGCGCAGTTCGATGCCGTGCGCGTCGCGCGCCATCTGCCAGGGAACGATGTTGGAGTGATGCTCCATGCCGGAGATCAGCACCGCCTGACCGGGCTTGAGGATGCCGCGGCCGTAGCTGTGCGCCAGTAGGTTGATCGACCCGGTGGAGCTGTTGGTGAAGACGATCTCGGAACGGTCGGCGGCGTTGAGCAGGCCCTGCACGGCGTCCCGCGCGGCTTCGTAGGCCTCGGTGGTGCGCTCGCTCATCCAATGGAGGCCGCGATGGACGTTGGCGTATTGCGTCTCCATGGCGTTGACCATGGCCGAGATCACCGCGCGCGGCTTCTGCGCCGAGGCGGCGCTGTCGAGGAAGACCAGAGGCTTGCCGCGCACCGTCTGCGTCAGGATGGGGAACTGCGCCCGTACAGCCGATACATCGAGCACGGGACGTGTCGTCACGTTCATGCCGCTTCCCTTTCCCACCACTGCGTCACCGAACTTTCCAGCACCGCGCGAAAGCCTTCGTCACCCACCGCATCCAGCGCCTCAGTCAGGAAGGCGCGCACCAGCATGGCCCGCGCCTCGGCTTCCGGCACGCCGCGGGAGCGGAGGTAGAAGATCTGCCCGCGATCGAGCTCACCGACCGTGGCGCCGTGGCTGCATTTGACGTCGTCGGCGAAGATCTCCAGCTCCGGCTTGCAGTCGATCTCCGCGTCCCGGCTGAGCAGCAACGCCTGGTTCATCTGGTAGCCGTCGGTTTTCTGCGCGGCGCGCGCGACCTCGATGCGGCCCTGGAACACGCCGCGCGAGCGGCCGGCCAGTACGTGCTTCACCGTCTGGCGAGAGGCGCAGCCGGGCGCGTCGTGGCTGACCACGCTGGTCATGTCGGCGTGCTGCGAACCGGAGAGCAGCTGCGCGCCGTTCAGGTGCAGCGCCGCGCCGGCGCCCGCGAGGCGGGCGTGGGCTTCCGACCGCGCCAGCTTTGCGCCCAGGTTCAGGGTGAAACCGTCATAGGTGCCGCGGGCAGCGATCTCGACATAGGCGGTGGAAACATGGAATGCGGCCGGCGCCTCGTTCTGCAGGCGGACATGCATCAGATGCGCGTCCTCGCCGACATGGATCTCATGGACGGCGTTGTGCAGATAGGTGCCCGTGCCGGCGGAGATTTCCAGCAGGCGCAGCGACGAGCCGCGGCCGAGCCGGATGGCGTGGCGCGGATGGAAGGCGGTGGTGCGGCCGTGGCCGCCGGTCGCGAGGCTGAGGATTTGCAGTGTGCCGCCGTCGACGCCGTCGGGCACGGCGATCACCGCGCCGTCCTCGGCCAGCATGGTGTTCAGCGCCACCAGATTGTCCCGGTCCGGCCGGGTCAGCGTGCCAAAATCCGGTATGTTGGCGAAGCTGTCCACGGCAAAGCCGGCCGGCAGCACCGACAGATCGGCGCGGAACCGGCCATCCACGAACACCAGGCGGGCAGCGTCGATCAGCGGCAGGCGCGCCAGCAGCGCGGCGCAATCATCGAGTTGCGTCAGCGGCTCGTGAAACGATGCCTCGGCCACGGCGCGCAGCGTGGTGTATTTCCACGCTTCCGCGCGGCGGCCGGAGGTTCCGCCGGGGATGCCATTGGCGCGGAACATCTCAGCCGCGGCCGTGCGCACGGCGAGATCGCCCGGCAATTGCGCCTTCAGCCCCTCGAAGCGGTCCAGCAGGCCGGCGGCACCTTGGGGGGTGATCGCGTTCATGCCGCCTGCGCCACCACGTCCGCGTAGCCGTTGGCTTCCAGTTCCAGCGCCAGCTCCGGGCCGCCGGAACGGATGATCCGCCCGCCGGCCAGCACGTGCACGCGGTCCGGCACGATGTAGTCGAGCAGGCGCTGGTAATGGGTGATGACCAGAGCGGAGAAGCTGGGCGAGCGCAGGGCGTTCACGCCGTCGGCGACGATCTTCAGCGCGTCGATGTCCAGGCCGCTGTCGGTTTCGTCGAGGATGGCCAGGGTGGGGCGCAGAATGGCCATCTGCAGCACCTCGTTGCGCTTCTTCTCGCCGCCGGAAAAGCCCACGTTCACGTTGCGCTTGAGCATGTCGTCGGGCATCGACAGGCGCTTCATCTCCGCGCGCGCCAGCTTCAGGAACTGGATGGCGTCCAGCTCCGCCTCGCCGCGGGCGCGGCGCTGGGCGTTCAGGGCGGTGCGCAGGAAATTGGCGTTGTTTACGCCCGGCAGTTCCACCGGGTATTGGAACGCCAGGAACAGCCCGGACGCCGCGCGCGCCTCCGGCTCCATCGCCAGCAGATCCTG
>JBBIQA010000235.1:2005-4308 GCA_037442565.1 Rhodospirillales bacterium | reverse complement strand
GGGCTGCTGCTGTATCCCTCGGCCGGCATGGCGGTGGCGGCGATGTCGCTGGCCTGCCTGGGCTACGGCCTGCTGTCCGGCAGCTACGCGGCCAGCCTGGCGCGCTATTTCGGTCCCGGCCTGTTCGGGCGCATGTCCGGCCGGCTGTACACGGCCTGGGGGCTGGCCGGCATCGCCGGCCCCTGGGTGGCGGGCACCGCGTTCGACCGCACCGGCGCCTACACCGCCGCCATCGTGATCGCCGCCTGCGCGATGTCCGCCGGTGCCGTGCTCAGTCTGGCGCTGCCGCCCGCGCCCGTGCCGCCGCGCGCCCGGTAGCCCGATCCGTGGAGCGAATGTATAGACCATGGCAGGCAAAAAGGACCCGCGCATGACCGAACAGACCGTGATCGCCAGCAAGGATGGCCGCATCGGCCGGATTTTGATGAACCGGCCAAAGGCGCTGAACGCGCTGGATATCGAGATGATCCGCGGCATCGCGCTCGGGTTGGAGCAGTGGCGCAACGACCCGCACGTGCACGCCGTGGTGATCGAGGGCGCCGGCGACCGCGCGTTCTGCGCCGGCGGCGACATCCGCGCCGTGCGCCAGGCCTCGATGGAGAAGCGGCACAAGGACGTGGAGGCGTTCTTCGCCGAGGAATATGCGCTCAACCAGGTGATCGCGACCTATCCCAAGCCGTATATCGCGCTGATCGACGGCATCTGCATGGGCGGCGGCATCGGCGTATCCGTGCATGGCGCCTATCGCGTGGCCAGCGAGCACGCGATGTTCGCCATGCCGGAAACCGCGATCGGCTTCTTCCCGGATGTCGGCGCGAGCTACTTCCTGCCGCGGCTGCCCGGTTCGGTCGGGATGTATCTTGCCCTGACCGGGGCGCGGGTGTTGGGAGCGGACGCGGTGCATGCCGGGCTTGCCACCCATTTCGTGCCGCGTTCGAAGATGGTCGGGCTCTCGGCGGCGCTGGCTCAGGAAGGGCTGGCGGCGCTGGGGCAATTCGCCGAAACCGCGCCGACCGGCACGCTGGTCGCGCAGCACGCCGTGATCGAGCACTGCTTCAACGTCGGCAGCGTGCAGGAGGTATTCCAGCGCCTCGAGAACCAGGGCGGAGAATGGGCCATGGCGACGCTTGCGACCCTGCGGGCGATGTCGCCGTCGTCTCTGCTCTGGTCGATGCGGCTGATCCGCGAGGGCGAAGACCGCGATCTGGCGCAATGCCTGGCGGCCGAACTGAAGCTGACGCGCACCGTGACCGCCCATCCGGATTTCCTGGAAGGCGTGCGCGCCATGGTGGTCGACAAGGACCGTCAGCCGAAATGGCAGCCGGCGCGGATCGAGGATGTCGATCCCATGGAGATCGGCAAGATGTTTACCTGACACGGCCGATCGGGCGTGTATCGTCCGATCCTCGTGTAGCGAACAGGCAAAGGATCTGGCATGGCGGAATACCTCTGCATCACCTGCGGCGCCCAGTATCCCGCGTCGGACGCGCCGCCGCCGGGCTGCCGGATCTGCCAGGACGAGCGGCAATATATCGGCGCGCTCGGCCAGGGCTGGAGCACGCTGGCGCTGATGCGGCGCAACCATTTCTGCAACTTCCGGCAGATGGAGCCAGGGCTGATGGGCATCGGCCTGGTGCCGCAATTCGCCATCGGCCAGCGCGCCCTGCTGCTGCGCCAACCGGGCGGGAACGTGCTGTGGGATTGCATTCCCTTCATCGACGATGCGGCGATCGAGATCGTCCGTGCGCTCGGCGGCATCCGCGCCATCGCCATTTCGCATCCGCATTACTACACGGCGATGGCCGACTGGGCGCGGGCGTTCGACGCGCCGATCCTGCTGCACGCCTCCGACCGGCAATGGGTGACGCGGCCGGACCCGGCGATCCGGTTCTGGGACGGCGCCACGCACGAGATCGCCCCGGGCCTGACGCTGATCAACTGCCCCGGCCACTTCACCGGCGGCACCGTGCTGCACTGGGCCGAGGGCGGACGCGGCAAGGGCGCGGTGCTGTCGGGCGACATCCTGCAGGTGATGCCGGACAAGAAGCTGAGCTTCATGCGCAGCTACCCGAACATGATCCCGCTCGACGCCTCCACGGTGCGCCGCATCGCCGAGACCATGGCGCCGTGGGCATTCGACACGATCTACGGCGCGTTCCATGAACGGGTGATCGTCACCGGCGCCAAGGCGGTGCTGGACCATTCGGTGCGCCGCTATCTGGCCGCGGTCACCGCCCCGCCAGTGGATCCGCCAGTGGATCCGCCAGTGGATCCGCCAGTGGATCCGCCAGTGGATCCGCCAG
>JBBIQA010000235.1:0-1905 GCA_037442565.1 Rhodospirillales bacterium | reverse complement strand
TGGAACCACCGGCGGGCTGACGGTCCTTTCCGCTACCGCTGCGCCGCCTGGTAGGCGGCGAGGCAGGCCATGTCGACGACCTGGCTGACGGAGCTGTCCATCGGCACGATCTGCGCCGCGTCGTTCATGCCGATCAGCAGCGGCCCGATGGTGCTGCCGCCGCCCAGGCGCGGGGCCAGCCGCGACGTGATGTGCGCCGAGTGCAGGCCGGGCATCACCAGGATGTTGGCCGGCCCGGTCAGCCGGCAGAACGGATACAGCGCGCGCAGCGCCGGTTCCAGGGCGACGTCCGGGCTCATTTCCCCGTCGTACTCGAAGTCCACCTTGCGGCCGTCGAGTATGGCGACGGCCTCGCGCATCGTTTCCGCCGCCTGGTGCATCGGGTTGCCGAAGGTGGAGTGCGACAGCAGCGCCACGCGGGGCTCGTGGCCCAGGCGGCGGGCGGCCTCGGCGGCGCCGATGGCGATGTCGGCGAGTTCCTCGGCATTCGGGCGGAAATGCATCAGCGTATCGGCGATGAAGATCGCCGAGCCGCGCATGCCGAGCATCAGCGTCAGCCCGAAGGCGATACGGCCGGGCGCGGGCTCGATCACGTGGCCGATGTCCTCCAGGCACACCGCGGCGGAACGGGTGAGGCCGGTGACCATCGCGTCCGCATCACCGGTGGCGACCATGCAGGCGGCGAAGATGTTGCGGTCCTGGTTGACCAGTCGCTGGCAGTCGCGCGCCAGGAAGCCCTTGCGCTGCAGCTTGGCGTAGAGGAACTCCACATACTTGCTGTTGGTGACGGACAGCCTGGCGTTGTGGATCTCGATGCCCTCGGGGATGCCGAGCCCCAGCGCGTCGAGCGTTCGTTGCACCCGGTCCTCGCGGCCGATCAGCACCGGGGTGCCATAGCCGGCGTTGCGGAACGCGACGGCGGCGCGCACGACTTTCTCCTCCTCGCCCTCGGCGAACACCACCCGTTTGGGATGGGCGCGCACGCGCTCCATGATGGCGTCGAGCGCGTTGGCGGTCGGGTCCAGGCGGCCCGACAGGTCGCGCGCATAGCGGCGCAGATCGGCGATCGGCTTGCGGGCGACGCCGCTGTCCATGGCGGCCTTGGCCACCGCCGGCGGCAGCCAGGAGATCAGGCGCGGGTCGAAGGCGTTCGGAATGATGTAGTCCGGCCCGAAACTGAGCCGGCGGCCGGAAGACGCGTTGTGCACCTCGTCCGGCACGTCCTCGCGCGCCAGTTTCGCCAAGGCCTCGGCGGCGGCGATCTTCATCGGTTCGTTGATGGTGGAAGCCCGCACATCCAGGGCGCCGCGGAAGATGTAGGGGAAGCCGAGCACGTTGTTGACCTGGTTGGGATAGTCCGACCGGCCGGTGGCGATGATGGCGTCGGCGCTGACGGCGCGGGCCTCCTCCGGGGTGATTTCCGGGTCCGGGTTGGCCATGGCGAAGATGATCGGCTTGGCCGCCATCTGCCCGACCATCTCCTGCGTCAGCGCGCCCTTGGCGGACAGGCCGAAGAACACGTCGGTGCCTTCCAGCGCCTCGGTCAGGGTGCGGGCCCGGGTGACCGCGGCGTGGGCGGATTTCCACTGGTTCATGCCCTCGGTGCGGCCTTGGAAGACCACGCCCTTGGTGTCGCAGAGGATGACGTGCTCGGGCCGCATGCCCATCGCCTTCAGCAGCTCGACGCAGGCGATGGCCGCCGCGCCGGCGCCGTTGACCACCAGCTTGGTATCGCGCAGTTCGCGCCCGGTCAGGTGGCAGGCGTTGATCAGCCCGGCGGCGGCGACGATGGCGGTGCCGTGCTGGTCGTCATGAAACACCGGTATGTCCATCAGCTCGCGCAGGCGCTGCTCGATGATGAAGCATTCCGGCGCCTTGATGTCCTCGAGGTTGATGCCGCCGAAG
>JBBIQA010000234.1:0-4352 GCA_037442565.1 Rhodospirillales bacterium | reverse complement strand
GCCGAGGTGATGCAGGTGTCGATGCGGGTGAACCAGCGCTATTTCGCGCTGCGCAAGCCGGACGGCTCGGCCGCGCCCTATTTCGCCTTCGCCGCCAATGTGGAAGCGACCGACGGCGGGGCGGCGATCATCGCCGGCAATGAACGGGTGCTGCGGGCGCGGTTCGCCGATGCGCGGCATTTCTGGGACCTGGACCGCAAGGGACGGCTGGAAGGCCTGGTGCCGAAGCTGGATCATGTGACGTTCCACGCCAAGCTGGGCAGCCAGGGTGCGCGGGTGCGGCGGCTGGTGCGATTGGCCGGGCGCATCGCGCCGCTGGTGGACGCCGGTGCGGCGTTGTCCGAACGAGCGGCGGAATTGTGCAAGGCGGATTTGCTGACCGGCATGGTCGGAGAGTTTCCGGAACTGCAGGGCATCATGGGCGGCTACTACGCCCGCCATGACAACGAGGACTTCTTCGTGGCGGACGCGATCCGCGACCATTACGCGCCGAAGGGGCCGGGGGACGCGGTGCCGGCGGCGCCGGTGACAATCGCTGTCGCGCTAGCCGACAAGCTGGACCAATTGGTGGCGTTCTTCGATGTCGGCGAGAAGCCGACCGGTTCCGGCGATCCGTACGCGCTACGCCGCGCGGCGCTCGGCATCATCCGAATCATCCGGGAGAATGGATTGCGGCTCGGGCTGGCGAGCCTGGTGCATGACGCATTGGAGGAAATTCGGCAGGGGCGCTCCGGCGATGGCGATCTGGAGACCGAGGTCATCGGTTTCATCGTCGATCGCCTGCGCGTTCAACTCCGCACCGAGGGCGCCCGTCACGACGTGCTGACGGCGGTGTTCGCCGCCGGCGCCGACGACGATCTCGTGCGCCTGCTGGCCCGCACGGAGGCGGTCGCGGCGCTGCTCGGCAGCGAAGACGGCGCCAACCTCCTCGCCGCCTATCGCCGCGCCGCCAACATCCTGCGCATCGAGGAAAGAAAGGACGGCCCGCACGACGCGCCGCCCGACCCGGCGCTGTTCGAACAGGCCGAGGAAACCGCGCTGGCGCATGCGCTGGACCACGCTGCGCCGGGGATCGACGCAAGGCTGGAAGCCGAGGACTACGCCGGCGCCATGTCGGCCATGGCCGCCTTGCGCGCGCCGCTGGACGCTTTCTTCGACAAGGTGACGGTGAACGCGGAAAAGCCGGAATTACGCCGCAATCGCCTGCGACTGCTCTCCGGCGTTCGTGCTACCATGGATCGCATTGCGGATTTCTCGAAGATCGAGGGCTGATATCAACATGTCACAGCAGCAGACCTTAACCACTTCCGCCACGCATCAGTGGGTCTACAGCTTCGGCGCCGGACACAGCGAAGGCCGCGCCGACATGCGCAACCTGCTGGGCGGCAAGGGCGCCAATCTGGCGGAGATGGCGAATATCGGCCTGCCGGTGCCGCCCGGCTTCACCATCACCACCGAGGTCTGCACCGCCTATTACGAGAACAACGAGACCTATCCGGCCGATCTCGACGGCCAGGTGCGCGCCGCGCTCGCGCTGGTGGAAAAGGCGGTCGACAAGAAGTTCGGCGACCGGGCCAGGCCGCTGCTGGTCTCCGTGCGCTCCGGCGCGCGGGTCTCCATGCCCGGCATGATGGACACGGTGCTCAATCTCGGCCTGAACGACGAGACGGTGGAGGGGCTCGCCGCCGCCTCGCAGGACCCGCGCTTCGCCTGGGACTCCTATCGCCGCTTCATCCAGATGTATGGCTCGGTGGTGCTGAACGTCGATCACCACCGGTTCGAGGAGATCATCGAGCAGGTGAAGTTCGAGACCGGCGCCATCGAGGACACCGCGCTGTCCGCCGATGACTGGAAGCGCGTGGTCGATGGCTACAAGGGCGTGGTGGAGGAAGCCACCGGCAAGCCGTTCCCGCAGGACCCGAACGCGCAGCTCTGGGGCGCGATCTCGGCGGTGTTCGGCAGCTGGATGAACCCGCGAGCGAATACCTATCGCCGGCTGCACGACATCCCCGCCGACTGGGGCACCGCCGTGAACGTGCAGGCGATGGTGTTCGGCAACATGGGGGCCGATTGCGCCACCGGCGTGTGCTTCACCCGCGACCCGTCCACCGGGGAGAACATGTTCTACGGCGAGTACCTGGTGAACGCGCAGGGCGAGGACGTGGTGGCCGGCATCCGCACGCCGCAGCCGATGGCCAAGCTGCGTGCCAAGCCGGGCGAGGTGCCGATGGAAGCGGCGATGCCGAACGCCTACGCCGAGCTGATGGCGATCCGCGCCACGCTGGAAAAGCACTATCGCGACATGCAGGACATCGAGTTCACGGTGCAGCAGAACAAGCTGTACATGCTGCAGACGCGCAACGGCAAACGCACCGCCGCCGCTTCCCTGCGCATTGCCGTGGACATGGCGCGCGAGGGGCTGATCGACGAGAACGAGGCGATCAAGCGGGTCAATCCGGCCTCGCTGGATCAGCTGCTGCACCCGATGCTGGACCCGAAGGCGCCGCGCACGCTGATGGCCAAGGGCCTGCCGGCAAGCCCCGGTGCCGCCTGCGGCGCGGTGGTGTTCAACGCCGATGAGGCCGAGGCGCGCGCCGCCAAGGGCGAGGACGTGATCCTGGTGCGCATCGAGACCAGCCCCGAGGACATTCACGGCATGTATGCGTGCCGCGGCATCCTGACCACGCGCGGCGGCATGACCAGCCACGCCGCCGTGGTCGCGCGCGGCATGGGCCGGCCTTGCGTGGCCGGCGCCGGCGGCATCGCGGTGGATTACAACGCGCAAATTCTCACCGCCGGCGGCAAGATCGTGCGGGCCGGCGAAACCATCACGCTGGACGGCGCCACCGGCGAGGTGTTCGTCGGCGCGGTGCCGATGATCGAGCCGGCGATGTCGGACGATTTCGCCACCCTGATGGTCTGGGCCGACCGGGTCCGCCGGCTGAAGGTGCGCACCAACGCGGAAACCCCGCTGGATGCCGAGACGGCGAAGAAATTCGGCGCCGAAGGCATTGGCCTGTGCCGGACCGAGCACATGTTCTTCAACCCCGAGCGCATCGGCGCCGTGCGGCAGATGATCATGTCCTCCGACGAGGCCGGCCGCCGCGCCGCCCTGGCCCGCCTGCTGCCGTTCCAGCGGCAGGATTTTTTCGAACTTTTCCGCATCATGGCGGGTTTACCCGTCACCATCCGGCTGCTCGACCCGCCATTGCATGAATTTTTGCCGCATGCCGAAGCTGAACTGGCCGACGTGGCGCAGGCGCTCGGTACTGATATCGAGACGATGCGCCGGCGTGCCGGGGAACTCGCGGAAGCCAACCCGATGCTCGGCCATCGCGGCTGCCGGCTGGGGGTCTCCTATCCGGAGATCTATGAAATGCAGGCGCGCGCCATCTTCGAGGGCGCGCTGGCGGTGGCGAAGGAAACCGGCAACGCGCCGGTGCCGGAAATCATGATCCCGCTGGTGGGCATGAAGAAGGAACTGGAAATCACCCGCGCGCAAATCGACCGTGTGGCCGAACTTGTGTTCGCCGAGGCCGGGCGGCGGTTGGAATACAGCGTGGGCACCATGATCGAGCTGCCGCGCGCCGCCATCACCGCCGACAAGATCGCCGAGGTCGCCGATTTCTTCAGCTTCGGCACCAACGACCTGACGCAGACCGTGT
Organism: Rhodospirillales bacterium; assembly: GCA_037442565.1. Classification (GTDB taxonomy): domain Bacteria; phylum Pseudomonadota; class Alphaproteobacteria; order Acetobacterales; family Acetobacteraceae; genus PALSA-911. The sequence goes on along the minus strand of JBBIQA010000234.1, from coordinate 687 downwards.
TCGGCCTGTCGCGCGACGATGCGGGCAAGTTCCTGCCCGATTACGTGGCGCAGGGCATCCTGCCGAAGGACCCGTTCGTGTCGCTGGATATCGAAGGGGTCGGCGAGATGGTCCGCATCGCCGCCGAACGCGGCCGCAAGACGCGTCCTGGGATCAAGCTCGGCATTTGCGGCGAACATGGCGGCGATCCGGCGTCGATCGCGTTCTGCGAGGAAGTGAAGCTGGATTACGTCTCCTGCAGCCCGTATCGCGTCCCTGTGGCGCGGCTGGCCGCGGCGCAGGCGGCGCTGGGCGCGGGCGGCGACCGGACGGCGTGATGCGCTCGATCCGGCTTCTTCGGACGCTTCGGTTCCTGGCGCTTTTGGGGCCGCTGGCCTTCGTGCCGGTGGTCGCCCCGGCGCTCGCGCAGATCAATCCGTTCGGCGATTCCAGCAAGACCAAGCTGTCGGCGAGCGACTTCAAGGTGCTGGACGAGGCGACCCAACGGCTGCTGGCCCGCCCTGATCTGGCGGCGGGAGCGAAGGAGAGCTGGACCAACCCGGCGACGAAATCGACCGGAACGCTGACGGTGAAAAACCGCTTCCAGCGCGATGGCATGGAGTGCCTGGCGGTCGGGTATCAGTCCATGGCCCGCGGCAGGCCGCCGAACCGTGCGGGCGCGCTGAACTGGTGCAAGACGCCGAAGGG
>JBBIQA010000233.1:0-4560 GCA_037442565.1 Rhodospirillales bacterium | reverse complement strand
CGGCACCTTCCGACAGCGCGGCCAGGGTGGTGAAATCGCCGATCCCCTGGTCGCCGTCGCGGCGCAGGGAATAGAGCTGGGCGGACAGGCCGAACCGTCTCTGACCGCCGGCGAGCGCCGCGGGCAGGTGGCAGCGGGAGGGCGCCGCCGTGACGTGGCATGGCATGTCCGGAAAATCGTCGTGCCAGACGCGATGCCGGCCCACCGGCAGGCGCGGCAGCGGCACGGTCCAGCTCTGCCCTGGGCGGGCATCGGCGGCGATCGCGGGGGCAATCTGCCCGTCCCCGGCGCCGAAGCGCAGCTGCCGGACGCTGCCGTCTTCCAGCGCGAGGTTCAGCCAGAACGGCCTCGGCGACAACCCAGCCTCCAGCGGCAATGTCAGGCGCGCCGGCTCGTTGTCGAAGACCGTGACGGCCAGCGGCAGCGGCCGGCGGTCCCGCGCCTCGGCCAGGGCCTGAAGACGGTCGATCGCCTCGGCCCGGGTGCCGGCGGGCAGGCCCATCGCCGCCAGCAAGGCCTGCTTCGTCTCCCTGGCAACGACATGCCGGGTGCCGTCCACGTCCCACCAGTCGGCGGCGATGCCGGCGATGCCGGCCAGCCGATGCAGCACGGCATCATCGGTCCCGCCACCGCGGTGCCGGACCGGGAGCGGCATTTGGGCGAGCACGCTTACCGAGCGCGCGGCGGCCTCAAGGCTCGTCCCGCTGAGCGGGCTGTCCGGGCGTTGGTCCGTGGCGCTTTCGGCCAGCAAGTGCCAGGCGTGACCCTCGGCCGGCGGCGGCAGGGTCAGCGCCGCCGGCCGTGCGCCGCGGTTGAACAGCAGGGCGAGGCGGTCCTCGGCCGGCTCGCGCACATGCAGGACGATCGTGAGCGTTTCACCTGGAACTTCATGCCAGTCGGCCGGCTGCATGGCGCCGCCGTCCGGCCGCAGCCAGAGAACATCCGGCTGCAGGCCGGCGTCCGTGGCGGTGCCGGTCAGGAACCGGTCATCGCGCAGGGCCGGATGGGTGCTCCGGATGGCGATGAGATGCCGGGTCCAGGCCAGCAGGCCTGGGTCGGCCGCCGCCCAGTCCAGCCAGGCGATTTCGTTGTCCTGGGCATAGGCATTGTTGTTGCCGGACTGGGATTGCCCGAATTCGGTACCCATCGGCAGCATCGGCGTGCCGCGAGCCAGCAGCAGCGTGGCCAGCAGGGCACGCTGGTCACGGCAGCGCGCGCTACGGATGGATGGATCGTCCGTCGCGCCCTCGGCGCCGTGGTTCCAGGACAGATTGGCGTTCGATCCATCCCGATTGTCCTCGCCGTTCGCCTCGTTGTGCTTGCGCTCGTACGAAACCAGATCGGCCAGGGTGAAACCATCATGCGCGGTGATGAAATTGATGCCGCGGGAGGGCCGCCGCTTCGCCGAGAACAGGTCCGCCGACCCGGCGATCCGGGTGGCGAACTCGGGCAGCGCGCCCGCGTCGCCGCGCCAGAAGCCGCGGGCGGTGTCGCGGAAGCGGTCGTTCCATTCGCCCCAGGCTGCCGGAAAGGCGCCGATCCGGTAACCGCCGGGTCCGACGTCCCAGGGCTCCGCGATCCGCTTCATCTCCCGCAGCACGGGGTCCTGCGCGATGGCGGCGAGCAGCGGCGCGGCCGGGTCGAAGCCGTCCGCGCGCCGGCCGAGCGCGGTGGCGAGGTCGAAGCGAAAACCGTGCACGCCGGCGAAATCGGCCCAGGCCCGCAGCGCGTCCATCGCCAGGCGCAGCACCTGCGGATGGTCCAGGGCCAGCGCGTTGCCGGTGCCGCTGTCGTTGATGTAGCCGGCGGGGTCGTCCGGCGGCAGCCGGTAATAGCTGGCGTTGTCCAGGCCGCGCAGCGACAGCGTTGGGCCGAGCGCGTCGCCCTCGCCGGTGTGGTTGAGCACGACATCGACGATGGTTTCGATCCCCGCCTCAGCAAGCGCCGTGACGGTGGCGCGGATTTCCCTCCAGCCGCCAGGAGCGAGGCCGGCATCGGGCGCCATCAGCGCAACCGGGTTGTAGCCCCAGTAATTGGTCAGCCCGCGCGCGGCGAGGTGCCGCTCCTCGATCCAGGCGGCGGCGGGGAGGATTTCGACCGAGGTGACGCCGAGCCGGGTCAGGTGCCCGATGGCGGCGGGATGCGCCAGGCCGGCGAAGCGTCCGCGCAGCTCCGGCGGGATGTCCGGATGGCGCTGGGTGAAGCCACGCACGTGCAGCTCGTAGAGCAAGGTCCGTGGCCACGGCACCAGCGCCTTGCCGGGCGCGGGCGCAAGCGGCGCACCGACGATGGCCTTGGGCATCGCGGCGGCGCTGTCGGTGTCGTCGACGCGCCCGTCGCGCACGGCGAACATGGACGGATGCAGGTGAAACTTCCGGTCGATGGCGGTGGCGTAGGGGTCCAACAGCAGCTTGCTGGGATTGAAGCGATGGCCGTTGGCGGGGTCATGGGGACCGTGCGCGCGCAGGCCGTAGCGGCTGCCGGGGGGAACGGCATCGATATGGGCGTGGAATATGTCCCCGGTGCGTTCGGGCAGGCGGATGCGCCGGGTTTCGCGGTCATCGGCGCCGAACAGGCAGAACTCGATGGCGGTGGCGTGGGCGGAGAAGACCGCGACGTTCACGCCGCTGCCCGATAGCGTGACGCCTAGCGGTTCGGGCGAGCCCGGCGTGACGTCGTGCGGCATCAGGCGAGCAGGCCGTGGAACAGGTTGGCATATTGTTGCGCCGGGTGATGCCAGGACACGTCCGTGGCCATGCCGTTGCGTTGCATCTGTTGCCAGATACGAGGCTGGCGATACAGCGCGGCGGTGCGCTGGATGGCGCAGCGCAGCATCTCCGCCGTTACCGGGGCGAACTGCACGCCGGTGGCGACGCCGGCATGCAGCGCCATCGGGCTGGCATCGATCACGGTATCGGCAAGCCCGCCGACGCGGGCGACGACGGGCACCGTTCCGTAGCGCAGCGCGTAGAGCTGCGTCAGGCCGCAGGGCTCGAAGCGCGACGGCACCAGCAACGCATCCGCCCCGGCCTGCAGGCGGTGCGCCAGGGTTTCGTCGTAGCCGATGACGCAGCCGAAGCGCCCGGGATGGCGCGCGGCGGCGGCATGGAAGGCGGCCTCCATCGCGGGGTCCCCGGTGCCGAGCAGGGCAAGTTGTGCGTCGGCGGCCAGCATCGCGGCCTCGGCCTCCAGTAGCAGATCCAGCCCCTTCTGCCAGGTCAGGCGGCTGATGACGGCGAACAGCGGGGCGGCCGGGTCCGGGTTCAACCCGAAGCGGGCTTGCAGATCGGCCTTGTTGGCCCGGCGCTGGGCGAGGTGCCTTGCATCGTACTGCGCGGCGATCCGTGGATCGGTGGCGGGATTCCACGTCTCGGTATCGATGCCGTTGAGGATGCCCAGCAGATCGGCGGATCGGGCGCGAAGCAGGCCGTCCATTCCCATGCCTTCTTCCGGCGTGCGGATTTCGGCGGCATAGCTCGGCGAAACGGTGGTGATCCGATCGGCGTAGTGCAGGCCCGCCTTGAGGTAGCTGACGCCGCCATGGTATTCGATCCCCTCGACCGCATAGGCTGCCGGCGGCAGGCGCAGCGTCGGGAACAGTTGCACCGGGAACTGCCCCTGGAAGGCGAGGTTGTGCACGGTCATCACCGTGGCCGGCCGCGTCGCGGTGAAATGCAGGAAAGCGTGCGTCAGACCGGCCTGCCAGTCATGGGCATGCACAATGTCCGGTGCGTAGCCGGCGATCGCCCCGGTGCCGGCATCGGCGCCGGCGCGCGACAGGGCGGCGAAGCGCAGCGCGTTGTCAGGCCAGTCCTGGCCGTTCGGGCCGACATAGGGATTGCCCGGCCGGGCGAACAGATGCGGCGCATCGAGCACCAGCAGGTCGAGCTCCTGCGTGCTGCCCGCCAGCAGGCGCGCCGGGCCGCCGAACAGATCGGGCCAGGCATGCACGGGGCAGGCCTTAGCCAGCGCGGTCATGACCGCCGGGTAGCCGGGGATCAGCGTTCGCACCCGAACATCCAGCCGGGCCAGCGCCGCCGGCAGCGCGCCGACGACATCGGCCAGTCCGCCGGTCTTGATCAGGGGATATATTTCGGAGGCAACCGCCAGGACGTCGATACGGCTCATGCATCAGAGCTCGTTGATCATCTGCTGCGTGATAAGGCAGATGCCCTTGTCGGTCCGGCGGAAACGTCTGGCATCGGCTTCGGGATCTTCCCCAACCACCAGCCCCCCGGGGATCGTTACGCCGCGTTCGATGATGACGTTGCGCAGCCGGGCGTGCTGCCCGATGTCCACGTAAGGCAGGATCACCGCACCTTCCACCTGCGCATAGGAATGCAGATGCACGCCGGTGAACAGCAGCGAGCGGCGCAGGCTGGCGCCCGACACGATGCATCCGCCCGACACCAGGGAAGAAATCGCGTTGCCGCGCCGCCCCTCCACGTCATGCACGAATTTAGCCGGCGCGGTCATTTCCCCGTAGGTCCAGATCGGCCATTCCTGGTCATACAGATCAAGATCGGGCACCACGTCCGTCAGGTCGATATTGGCCGAGTA
>JBBIQA010000232.1:0-4564 GCA_037442565.1 Rhodospirillales bacterium | reverse complement strand
CGGATCGAGCGGCTGGAAGAAGAGCGCAAGGCGCTCGGCAACGACATCAAGGACATCTACGCCGAGGCGAAATCGGCCGGCTTCGATGTCAAGGTGCTGCGCCAGCTCATCCGCATGCGCAAGCAGGAAGCCGCCGAGGTCGAGGAGCAGGAGACCCTGCTCGACCTCTATCGCCGCGCTTTGGGTATGTAGGCGGGTTGCCCGAGAGCAACCCACCCTACAAAGGCATTGGGTATGTAGGGTGGGTTGCGCTTGGGCAACCCACCGCGTTAGGCGCAGCCCCCGCCTGCGGCTCGGCCGCCTACTCCGCCTGCGGCTCGGTGCGGAAATACGGCTCCACCTTGCCCTTCATCATCATGGTCAGCGGATTGCCCTTGCGGTCCACCGTCTTGCCGACCGCCTGGCGGATCCAGCCCTCGCTGACGCAGTATTCCTCGACCGTGGTCTTCTCCATGCCGTTGAACCGGATGCCGACGCCCCGCACCAGCGCGGCTTCGTCGTAATACGGGCTCTTCGGGTTGATGGAGAGCCGGTCGGGAGGGGTGTCTGTCATGGCATTCTTCGCAATCTCGGTGAGGGGCGAAAATGCCTTCGCCTCGCCGCCGAGGCAAGCTGCCCCTACATCAGCGGCTTCACCCCGTCCTTTTCGGCCTGCACGATCCGCGCCGTCAGCGCGCCGTCCGCCGACTTGCCGGCCACGACCGTCACCGCCGCGCCCGGCTTCAGCAGCGTATCGTCGCCCGGGATCAGCTTCACCACACGGGTGCCCGGGGCTACCTCGATCCGCTGCTCGCCGCCGGGGTATTTCAAGGTCAGCACGTCGCCGCCCCGGCTGTCGCCCTCGGTGATGCCGGCGATCCCGTCCACCACGGCGTTGGTCATCGTCTGTTCCGGCTCGCCCATCGGCCGGTGGCCCTCACCGGTGCCGCGCATGCTGGCGGGGAAGATATGCACCTCCTGCGCGTGCAGCCTGCCGTCCCGGCCCTTCACCGCGGCCGAGCCGACGAAATCGCCGGGCTTGATGTCGGACAGCTTGCGATTGACCAGCGCCGCGATCCGAGCGTCCTTTGGCATCGCGATCGTCAGTTCCCGGCCATCCAGCGTGTGCACGGCCAGCGCATTGCCGTCGAACCGCTCGACGGTGCCGTGGATGCGTTCGGCCATGCCGGCCGGCGCAGCCTGGGCCGTTGCGGCGGCGCCCAGTCCCAGAATGCCCCCCGCCAGGCAAAGTATCTTCCCTCGCATCGTCCGCTCCCCTGCAAATGGCCGCCCAGATATCGGGACCAGATATAGCGGAAGAAGGGCCGCGTGCCGAGGGATGGGCGGATGAACCCGCGTCAACATCCCGTTGCCCCGCATCCATGAACTGCGCTACCTGACCGCATCAATCCTTGGAGCGGCGCTTTTCCGCATGGAAAGAATTCTGCAAACCCTGCGCTCCCCCGCCCTGCGCAATGCCCTGATCGAATTCGGCCCGCTGCTGATCTTCTGGGTGCTGCTCTGGACGGTGGACCTGAAGATCGCCATCGCGGTCGGTGTCGTCCTGATGCTGGGGGATGCCGCCTACCGGCGCTGGCGCGGCCTGCCGATCAGCCGGCTCTATCTGCTGTCGGGCGGCCTGACCGTGCTGTTCGGCTGCATCGACCTGTTCGCCCAGACCCCGTTCATGCTGAAATACGAGGACGTGATCACCAGCGTCGTCATCGCCGGAGCCTTCGCCTGGGGCGCGCGCGGCGAGAAATCAATGATCCAGGGCCTGGTCGAACAGCAGCAGGGCGACGCCTTCGAGGACGGCCCGGACATCCGCCGCTTCTTCAAGCTGTTCACCCTTCTCTGGGCCGCCTACTTCCTGCTCAAGGCCATCGTCTATCTCTGGCTCGGCCAGATCCTGCCGATGGACGAAGCTCTCACCATCCGCCCGATCGTCGGCATGGTCAGTCTGGGCGGCATGATGCTGCTCAGCCTGAAGGCGCAAGTGCTGTTCGATTTCGGCGTGAAAATCGGCATCCTGCCGAAGGTCGCCGACGACGAGGCGTGAGCAGAGGCTGGGGCTTTGCCCCAGCCTTGCTCCCTACCCCGCCGCCTTCGCCTCGCGCCGGCGGGCGTGCAGGATGAACTCGGTGTAGCCGTTCGGCTGGCTCGCGCCCTTGAACACCAGGTCGCAGGCGGCCTTGAACGCGACTCCGTCGAACTTGGGCGCCATCGGCTGATACAGCGGATCGCCCGCGTTCTGCCGGTCCACCACCGCCGCCATGCGCTTCAGGGTCTCCATCACCTGCGCCTCGGTGGCGATGCCGTGATGCAGCCAGTTGGCGATGTGCTGGCTGGAAATGCGCAGCGTCGCGCGGTCCTCCATCAGCCCGACATCGTGGATGTCCGGCACCTTGGAGCACCCGACCCCCTGGTCGATCCAGCGCACCACGTAGCCCAGGATGCCCTGGGCGTTGTTCTCCAGTTCCTGGCGCACGTCCTCGGCCGAGAAGTTCACCCCGGTCGCTACCGGAATGGTCAGCAGGTCCGACAGCTTCGCCCGGGGCCGGCTCATCAGCTCTTCCTGCCGGTTCGCCACGTTGACCATGTGATAATGCAACGCGTGCAGCGTGGCCGCGGTGGGCGAGGGGACCCAGGCGGTGTTCGCGCCGGCCATCGGATGGCCGATCTTCTGCGCCAGCATGTCCGCCATCCGGTCCGGCGCCGCCCACATTCCCTTGCCGATCTGCGCCCGGCCGCGCAGCCCGGCATGCAGCCCGATATCCACGTTCTGGTCCTCATACGCCTTGATCCAGGCGGAGTTGCGCATCTCGTTCTTGCGGATCATCGGCCCTGCTTCCAACGAGGTGCGCATCTCGTCGCCGGTGCGGTCCAGGAAGCCGGTGTTGATGAACACCACCCGCTCGCGCGCCGCGAAGATGCAGGCCTTGAGGTTGGCGGAGGTGCGCCGCTCCTCGTCCATGATCCCCATTTTCAGCGTGTTCGGCGCCAGTGTCAGCAGCTGTTCGGTGCGCGCGAAGATCGTGTTGGCGAACGCCACCTCCTCCGGTCCGTGCATCTTCGGCTTGACGATATAGACCGATCCGGCGCGGCTGTTGCGCAGCGGGCCTTCGCCCTGCAGGTCGTGGATGGCGATCAACGAGGTGACCACCGCGTCCATCAGCCCCTCGGGGATCTCGGCGCCGTCGGCATCCAGGATCGCGTCGGTGTACATGTGGTGGCCGACATTGCGCATCAGCATCAGGCTGCGGCCGGGCAGCACCAGTTCCCCGCCGCCGGGCGCGTTGTAGAACCGGTCGGTATGCAGCCGTCGGTGCAGGGTCTGCCCGCCCTTCTCGAAGCTCTCGGTCAGCGAGCCCTTCATCAGGCCGAGCAGGTTGCGGTAGATCAGCACCTTGTCCTCGGCATCCACCGCCGCGACGCTGTCCTCGCAATCCATGATCGTGGTGATCGCGGCTTCCACCAGCACATCGGACACGCCGGCCGGATCGGTCTTGCCGATCGGATGCTTGCGGTCGATCTGGATTTCCAGGTGCAGGTTGTGGTGGCGGATCAGCACGGCGGACAGATGCGTCACATCTCCGCGATAGCCGACAAACCCGTCTTCATGCGCCAGCGCGGCGCGGGTGCCGGACGCCATCTCCACGATCAACCGATTGCCTTCGAGGTGATACGCCACCGCGTCGGCATGGCTGCCGGCATAGAGCGGCGCCGCCTGGTCGAGGAATTCCTTGGCCCGCGCGATCACCTTGGCGCCGCGCAACGGGTTGTAACCGCCCGCCCGCGTGGCGCCGCCGTCTTCCGAAATCGCATCGGTGCCGTACAGCGCATCATACAAGGACCCCCAGCGGGCATTGGCGGCGTTCAACGCGTAGCGGGCGTTGGTGACCGGCACCACCAGCTGCGGCCCGGCGATCGAGGCGATTTCCGCATCGACGTTCGCGGTCGTGACCTCGAAATCCGCGGGCTCGGGCAGCAGATAGCCGATCTCCCGCAGGAAGCTCTCGTATTCGGTCTCGCTGAACTTCTGGCCGCGATGGCTTTTGTGCCAGGCATCGATCTGGCCTTGCAGCGCGTCCCGCTTGGCCAGAAGCATCTTGTTGATCGGGGCGAGTTCCCGCACCAGGTCGCCGAATTCGAGCCAAAAACCGGCCGGGTCGAGTCCGGTGCCGGGAATCGCCTCGTGATTGACGAATTCGTGCAACGAACGGGCTATCTTCAGGCCGCCGGCTTCGATATGGTCCATTCTGTTCTGCTCTCCTGAAGGGGCGGCCCGCCCGTGAACGACAACACAACGAGCGATAAAGCGCCAGGACCGCTAAATCCAGCCCCGAACGCCGGTGCCGCGGCTTCAGCGGGCTTTTTCCCCTGGCGCCCCGGCCGCGGGATCCCGCTGAATCAAAAATACGTTTGCATGCAAAAAAGCGGCGCTTCGGGGTTGCTAAATGGTTAACGATCATGTAATTAACCATCTCACGAGTTCATGCATGCGTTACGCTCTCCAAGAAGAGGTTTTTCGATGAAACTCCATAAACTTGCTGCAGCTGGCGCGATCATCGCAGCTCTGGCGGCT
>JBBIQA010000231.1:0-4617 GCA_037442565.1 Rhodospirillales bacterium | reverse complement strand
CTTGCGGGGTGGAGGGGCGGAGCCCTCCTGGGGTTTGGGGCAAAGCCCCAATCTTCCTACCTGCGCCCGCCGGCCGCGCGGCGCGCGAGGGTCAGGACGGCGTTGCGGCAGATGGCATCGTCGGGTGCGCCGGTTTGCTTGCAGGCACGTTCGGCCTCTGACAGGAAGGCCAGGGCGCCGGCGAGGGCGGTGGACGGCCACAGCCCGAGGGCGCGGGTGAAGGCGGCGCTGCGCTTGAAGAACACCGGGGGCCGCGCGGTTCGCGCCGCGTCGGCGGCCGAAGCGCCGGTTTCCTCCATCACCAGCCGGACGCGGTGCAGGCGCTGCAGATGCATCATCGCCGCCCGCAGCACCCCCACCGGCGCCGCGCCCTCCGCCATCGCCACTTCCAGCGCGCGGTCCGCGGTCGCCACGTCGCCCTCGGTTGCGGCGAACAGGGCATCATCCATCGACAGGCCCGCCAGGTCCCCGACGCAGGCCATTGCCGCGTCCAGGTCCACGCGGCCGCCCGGCCCGGCATACAGCGCCAGCTTCTCGATTTCCCGTTTGGTGGAGGCGCGGTCCGCGCCGAGCTGGCCGGCCAGCCAGGACAGCGCTTCCGCATCGGCGGTGACGCCGGCTTCCGACAGCGTGGTGCGGATGGTCTGTTCGAGGTCGCGGCCTTCTTCGGGATAGCAGGCGAGCGCCGCCCCGTCGGCGGCCGCTTCCACTGCGGTTCGCAGCCTGGAACGCGATGCAAGCCCGGGCGCCTCCAGCACGACCAGGGCCGGCGCCTTGCCGGCCAGCACGGCCTTGACCCTGTCCGTGGCCGTGTCGGTGACCTCGCGCACCCGCACGACGCGCCGCCCGCCGGTCAGCGACAGCGCCGACGCCTCCTCGCCCAGGCGGTCGGCGGTTTCCCGAGTGAGGTCGGCGACCAGGAAGGGATCGTCGAGGCTGCCGGCGACGCCGCGCACCAGCGCCTCGGCGCGGTCGCGGATCAACCCGGCATCCTCGCCGTGCAGCAACACCACGCGGCAGGCGCCCGGGTCCTTGACGAAGGCCGGGAACCGCCGTGCGTCCAGTTTCATCGCAATTCAGCCAGCGTTCGCCGCACGGGCGCGAAACCAGGCGGCGACCTGGATGGCGATCTGGTCGGCCACAGCGTCGGCGAGCCGCCGTTGCGCGTCCTCGTTGCTGAGATCGCCGAAGAAGTATTGCTGGTTCAGGATGTTATAGCCGTCCACCGCCCGCGCATGACCGGCCGCAAGGCGGGTTTTCGCCGGATCCTGGGCGATCAGGTACCAACTGGCGTCGCCGATTACCCGGATGCGCGTGACGTTGGTGTCCGGCAGGACCGCGATCCCCTCGCCGCCGATCCCATAGCTGATGTTCAGGGTGTAGCGTCGTGCCTCGCCTGCCCCGGCTCGTTCGAAGCGTTCCTGTAGCGCCTGACGCAGCAGCTGGCCGCTTCGTTCGCCGATATTGCCGATGAACACCGCGGCCATCTCGCGCTGCGCGGTGCCGGCATCACCGGACGCGGTCGGCATATACGCCGGGTGGAAGCCGCAGCCCGCGACGACGGACAGCCCGGCCAGGCTGCCCAGTCGCCCCAACAGGGTGCGGCGGCCGGTCATCCCCTGCTACGCCGCGATCACGAAATTCACGATGCGGCCCGGCACGTGGATGCGCTTGACGATGCGTTTGCCGGCCAGCAGCCGGGCGACGTTCGGCTCGTTCTCCGCCGCCGAGATGACCGCCTCCGCGGTGGCATCGGGGGCGACGACGATCGCGCCGCGCAGCTTGCCCATGACCTGCACCGCGATCGTCACGCTGTCGGCGGCGACCAGGGCCGGATCGGCTTCCGGCCACGGCAGGTTCGCCACCATCGGTTCGCCGGGATGCAGAAGCGCGTGCACTTCCTCCGCCAGATGCGGCATCATCGGCCCGGCGAGGCGCGCCAGCATCGACAGCGCCTCCAGCCGCGCCCAGCCGAGCCCCGGCTCATCGGCGGCGCTCCTTGTGTCAAGGCTGGCTGCCTCTGCGATGGCGTTGGCCAGTTCGTACAGCCGCGCCACGGCGACGTTGAAGGCGAAGCTTTCCAGCGCCTCGGTCAGCGCGGCGATGGCGCGGTGGGTCGCGCGGCGCAGCGCGGTCGCGGCCGGACCGAAGGTTTCCGGCTGGGCACCGGCCGTCAGGCCGGTGGCGGCCTCGGCGAGGCGGAACACCCGCTGGGTGAAGCGGTAGGCGCCGGCGACGCCGGCTTCCGTCCATTCGATGTCGCGGTCGGGCGGGTTGTCCGACAGGATGAACCAGCGCGCGGTATCGGCGCCGTAGCGGGCGATGATCTCACCTGGGTCGACGGTGTTGCGCTTGGATTTCGACATCGCCTCGACCCGGCCGACAATGACGGTCTCGCCGGTTTCGCGGTGCACGGCGCTGCCATCGGCGCGGATGTCGACTTCCTCGGGATACAGCCAGCGGCCATCGGAACCGCGGAAGCTGGCATGGGTGACCATGCCCTGGGTGAACAGGCCGTCGAACGGCTCGTCCACCGCCAGGCTGCCGGTGGCGGACATGGCGCGGGTGAAGAAGCGGGCATAGAGCAGATGCAGGATCGCGTGCTCGATGCCGCCGATATACTGGTCCACCGGCAGCCAGTGATCCGCCGCCGCGCGGCTGACCGGTTCCTTGGCCTGTGGGCTGCAGAAGCGGGCGAAATACCAGGAGCTGTCGACGAAGGTGTCGCAGGTATCCGTCTCGCGCCGCGCCGGGGCGCCGCAGGACGGGCAGGGCACATGCTTCCAGGTCGGATGGTGATCGAGCGGATTGCCCGGCCTGTCGAAGGTCACATCCTCCGGCAGCACGACGGGCAGCTGGTCGGCGGGCACCGGTTGTACGCCGCAGGCGGCGCAGTGGATCACCGGGATCGGGCAGCCCCAGTAGCGCTGCCGGCTGACGCCCCAGTCGCGCAGGCGCCAGTTGGTGACGCCGCGCCCGACGCCGAGCCGTTCCAGTTCGGCGATGGCCCGCGCCTTGGCCTCGGCCACGTCCAGCCCGTCCAGGAAACCGGAATGGTAGGCCGTGCCCGGCCCGACATAGGCTTCCGTGCCGACCGCGAAGGTCGCGGGATCGGCGTCCGGCGGCAGCACCACGGGGGTTACGTCCAGGCCGTATTTCCGGGTGAACTCGATGTCGCGCTGGTCATGCGCGGGGCAGCCGAAGATGGCGCCGGTGCCGTATTCCATCAGCACGAAATTGGCGATCCAGACCGGGAAGGTCTTGTCCTTCAGGAAAGGGTGGGCGACCCGCAGGCCGGTGTCGAAGCCCTTCTTTTCCGCCGTCTCGATCACCGCCTCGCTGGTGCCGAGCTGGCGGCATTCGGCGACGAATTTCTCCGCTTCCGGGTTCGTCGCGGCAATGGCGGCGGACAGCGGATGTTCCGGGGCCAGGGCGACGAAGGACATGCCGAACAGCGTGTCGGGGCGGGTGGTGTAGACCTCCACCCGCTCGATGCCGGCTTCCGGGGCGACCAGCGGGAAGTGGAGCTGTGCGCCGGTGCTGTGGCCGATCCAGTTCTTCTGCATCGTTCGCACGCGCTCGGGCCAGCGGTCCATGCGATCGAGCGCCGCGAGCAGGTCGGGGGCGTATTTGGTGATGCTGAAGAACCACTGCGACAGCAGCTTCTTCTCCACCAGCGCGCCGGAGCGCCAGCCACGGCCGTCGATCACCTGCTCGTTGGCCAGCACGGTGCCGTCCACGGGGTCCCAGTTCACCCAGCTTTCCTTGCGTTCCACCAGGCCGGCGGCGAGGAAATCGAGGAACAGCTTCTGCTGCTGGCCGTAATAGGACGCATCGCAGGTGGCGAATTCGCGGGTCCAGTCCAGCGACAATCCCATGCGCTGCAGTTCGGCGCGCATGTTGGCGATGTTCTCATAGGTCCACTTGGCCGGGTGCACGCCGCGCTCGCGGGCGGCGTTTTCCGCCGGCAGGCCGAAGGCGTCCCAGCCCATCGGATGCAGCACGGAGAAGCCGCGCGCGCGCTTGTAGCGCGCTACCACGTCGCCGAGGGTGTAGTTCCGCACATGCCCCATGTGGATCTTGCCGCTGGGGTAGGGGAACATCTCCAGTACGTAGTATTTCGGCTTGCCGTCGGTCGGCACATCCTCGACCCGGAAGCAGCCGAGCCGGTCCCATTCCTGCTGCCAGCGCGGCTCCGCGTCGCGGAAGTTGTAGCGCGGGGCGTCCGGCGCGGCGGCGGGGGTCTCGGTCTGGATCTCAGGCATCAGCGTTCCCAAACATCGTTCTGGGTCGTCATTATCGCGGATGGTCCGGGCGGCTTCGCCGGCCCGGCCTTGGCTAGCCGCTCGGGTTGCTCTGCGCGCGCAATGCGCGGGCGCGCGACAGCACCTTGTTCTCGATCTCCGAGACGGTGCCCGGGCTGATCGGGGCGTCCACCCACTGGCCCTTCTGTTCCACCTGGCGGAACATCGCGACGCGCAGCGCGTCGGCGCGAAGTTCCCGGCTCAGGATATAGGCGGTCGCCTTGAAGCGTTCCCCACCGGCGCCCTGCGGCTGGTACCAGTCGGTGATGATCACGCCGCCGAACGGGTCGGCGGAGGCCAGCGGCATGAAGGA
>JBBIQA010000230.1:0-4670 GCA_037442565.1 Rhodospirillales bacterium | reverse complement strand
TTGGAGAACGCCAGCCCGACCCCGAGGCTTACCTGAGCGCCGACGATGCCGTGGCCGCCGAAGAAGTTCCGCTCACGCGAGAACATGTGCATCGAGCCGCCCTTGCCGCGCGAATAGCCGCCGGACCGGCCGGTTAGCTCCGCCATCACGCCGCGCGCTTCCATGCCGGTGGCGAGCATGTGGCCGTGGTCGCGGTAGGAGGTGATGACCTCGTCGCCTTCCGCAACCGCCATCTGCATGCCGACGACCACCGCTTCCTGGCCGATATACAGATGGCAGAAGCCGCCGATCAGCCCCATGCCGTAGAGCTGTCCGGCCTTCTCCTCGAAGCGGCGGATCAGCAGCATGTCGTGATAGGCGTGGCGCAGCTGTTCCGGGGTGAGGCCCTTCGGCGCGGCCGGCTTGCCGCTGCCCGATTTGCCTGCGGCTGATTTAGGACCCGGTTTCGCCCGTCCGGTCTTTTCCGCTGCCTGCGCCATGCCTGTCCCCCGCTGCGGTTGTCTGTCCGCCCTCGTGGACACGTAGCCGCCAACTCCCCCGGGGGCAAGCAGTTCGGCGGGGAAAAGCCTTATGCTGCAACGCAATAGGGGCAGTTAACCGGTTTTCGGTTAACCGCTTGATGAACACGCAGGCAGCCCGACGATGCGCTTATCGGATTACGTCCCGCAGCGGTCTGGTGTAATTTAATTTCACGACCGCCGGCGATTTCGCAGAGAGATTGCCGGACGGTTTTACCCGCGAACCCGCCGGGGCAGGTTCAGAACAGCCGCTCCTTCGGCGGGTAGAGCACCACGATGTCGTTCGGATCCGCGAGATTGAGCATCGCGCGGGCGCGCTCGTCGAGCGTGTCGGGATCAATGTGGTTACTCCGCAGCCCGCTGACGCGGCGCTCCCAGGCATCGCGTTCGGCCTCGGCCTTGGTAAGGTCGGCCTTTGCCAGCTTCAGCAGATCCTGGCGATCCGCCTCGGCCTTCAGGCCATGCTCGCCCTGGGTGGCGTTCCAGCCGAAATACCCGACAAGAGCGAGAAACACCGCCGGCGCAATCATCCCACGCAGTCGTCGCTTGATCGTTCTGCCGGCGGACATCGGCGAATCTCCTCGTTCAACGGATTGAGGTTACACGAAAACCCGCCTCGCGTGAAGATTCTGCCAATCGCGTCGGATGCGCGTCGTCTTCCCTTAATTGACCCCAGTTACGCCAGGGTTTCGCCATTCTTCGGGGCTTTGATCCGATGTGCCGGCAAGCAAGACCGCCGGCCAGGAGGTTCAAATGAAGCGCATCCCATTGGCTATCGCCGCAGCAGTCGCCATCACCGCCGGCGGGCTCGCCGCACCCCCCGCGCACGCCGACGGTTGGGAAGGCAGGGGTTACGGCGGTGGGCGTGGGCGCGGGCACGAATGGCGGGAGCATGAGTGGCGCGAACACGAATGGCGCGAACAACGGGGTTGGGGCCGACCATACTATGCCCCGCCGCCGGTTGCCTACGCCCCGTCCTACTATCCGCCGCCGGTGGTCTACGCGCCGCCGCCGGTTTATTCCGCCCCGTTCATCAGCTTCGGTTTCGGGATACGCTGAAGCCGCGGGCTCCGAACACGCCCCTCAGCGGCGCAGGATGGTCCGCCCGGCGTAGCGGGCGGACGGGCCGAGTTCCGCCTCGATGCGGATCAGCTGGTTGTATTTCGCCGTGCGGTCGCTGCGCGACAGGCTGCCGGTCTTGATCTGGCCGCAATTGGTGGCGACCGCGAGATCGGCGATGGTGGCATCCTCGGTCTCGCCGGAGCGGTGGCTCATCACCGCGTTCCAGCCGGCGCGATGGGCCAGTTCGCAGGTCTCCAGCGTCTCGGTCAGCGAGCCGATCTGGTTGACCTTCACCAGCACGGCGTTGGCGCTGCCCAGTTCAATGCCGCGGCGCAGCCGCTCGGGATTGGTGACGAACAGATCGTCTCCGACGATCTGCACGGTCTTGCCGATCGTGTCGGTCAGCAGCTTCCAGCCTTCCCAGTCATCCTCGGCGCAGCCGTCCTCGATCGAGACGATCGGATAGCGCCGGGTCAGGTCGGCCAGATAGGCGACCATGCCGGCGGAATCGAGCTTTTTACCTTCGCCCGCCAGGTCGTAGACGCCGTCCTTGTAGAATTCGCTGGAAGCGGGATCGAGCGCGAAGGTGATGTCCTCGCCGGGCCGGTAGCCGGCTTTCTCGCAGGCCTTGGAGATGAAGCCGAGCGCCTCGTCGGCGGATTTCAGGTTCGGCGCGAAGCCGCCCTCGTCGCCGACATTGGTGGCGAAGCCGGCGTCGTGCAGGCCCTTGCGCAGTTCGTGGAAGATCTCGGCGCCCATGCGCACCGCGTCCGCCACCGTGCCGGCGGAGATCGGCTGGATCATGAATTCCTGGATGTCGATCGGGTTGTCGGCATGGCTGCCGCCGTTGATGATGTTCATCATCGGCACCGGCAGGGTGCGCGCATAGGCGCCGCCGACATAGCGGTAGAGCGGCATGCCCAGATCGGCCGCCGCCGCCTTGGCCAGGGCGAGGGATACCGCGAGGATGGCGTTGGCGCCAAGCCGCGCCTTGTTCGGCGTGCCGTCCAGATCGATCAGGATGTTGTCGATCTTCACCTGCTCGGTGGCTTCCATGCCGCCGATGGCGTCGAAGATCTCGCCTTCCACATTGGCGATGGCGTTCAGCACGCCCTTGCCGCCGTAGCGGGACTTGTCGCCATCGCGCAGTTCCACCGCCTCATGCGCGCCGGTGGAGGCGCCGGATGGCACCGCGGCGCGGCCGATGGCGCCGCTGTCCAGCACCACGTCCACCTCCACGGTGGGATTGCCCCGGCTATCCAGGATTTCGCGGGCGGTGATGTCGGCGATGGCGGTCATGGGTTGTCTCCGGGATCGGCGGGTATGCGGTTCGCGCGTGCGTATCACCTTGGGCCGGGGGTCGCTACCCCTGGGATCGGGCTTCCCAGGGATTGATCGCCGGCGTGGGAAGATCGTCGAAATGGCGGACATTGCGGGTTGCTAAGGTTGCCCGCTGGGCGATGGCGATGCCGGCGATCATCGTATCGCCCCAGTCACCCACCCGGCCCGCCCGCTGACGCGCGCAAGACAGAAGCGCCGCTTCGCGGGCGGCGGCAAAGTCGAAGGCCGCGATGCGGTTCTCCAGAACGGTGCGAAGCAAACGTTCGAATGCCATTTCCCGGTCGAAGCGCCGCCGCCCCTCGGGCATCATGCCCAGGCCGGATTCAATTTCCAGAATCGTGACAGACGTCGTCCAGACGGATGAAGGAGTTTGCGCATCCAGCCAGCCGATCACATCGGGATTCGGGCGAATACGCATGATTTCCGAGAGTACGTTCGTGTCGAGAAGGATCACTCGTCGAAGCTGACGGGAATGAAGGGATGCGTTCGGAGATCCTCGATCGCCGCGACCTCTTCGTCCGTTAATCCTATACCCTCGAACAGCGCGGCGATCTGCGTCCCCAGGCCGCCTGGGGGCTGGTCTTCCGGCTTGACGGCAGTCCGCAGGATATCGCGCACCTCCGCCTCCATGCTGCGGCCATGCTGCGCCGCACGCCGTTTGAGGCGGGCTTTCAGGTCGTCATCGATATTTCGTACAACGAGTTGGGCCATCGGGAACCTTCCGTTTGATATCATGATATCAAGCTGGAGAGATTTCAACCGCAAACCGTCGACACAAGCGGGACCAGGTAGGCACGTTCGGGTGTGAATTGGCGCCGAAAATTTTAGCGGGCGTAGGGTGCAGTGCCGCTTGGCACTGCACCGCTGCCTTGGGTGACCCGGCATGATATAATGCTGAGCGGCCTTGCCACGTCGTGGTTAGCCGAAAGAAGGGGTGCAGTGCCAAGCGGCACTGCACCCTTGCTGCGTCCGGATGACTCTCGATAAAAACCACGGCACGCCGACGGCCCGGACCGAATGGCGCCAGAACAATCAAAATGCAAACCGAGACACTGTCCGCGGCGAAACTCCTTGACGCGGAATTTTGCTTGTCGTTCTTTGTTTGTTCCATGAGTCTCGCAGCGCACACACATCCTTTGGAACCGAGCCCGCCTTCCCTCGGCGACGGGGGCGATGGCGCGCGCGCGGCGCGGGCCGAGCGGCGGTTGGCGATGCTGGGGGAGCTGGCCGGGATCGGCATGCGCCTGGCGCGGGAGGTGGAGCGGCGGGCGCTGGATGCGGCGGACGCGGCGCCAGGGGATTTCGCACGGCCGGATGGGCCGGCCGGGTGGATCGGCGGCGCGGGATCAAATCCCGATCCCTCGCTGATGTTCGCCCGCATTGCGCGCGCGGTGCGCCAGACGCTGGCGCTGGAAGCCAGGTTCGATGCCGAGGCGCTGGCGCCGGCGCGGCTTGTTTCGCCGGCTCGGGCCGCGCTGGCGGGCGCCGAGCGGAAGCGTACGCACAAGCTGCTGGAACGGGTTCGGGGGCATGTCGTGGACGCGATCCGGGCCGATGCCGATCCGCGGGATGCCGAGGGGCTGATGCTCGATCTGGCGGAGCGGCTTGAGGATCCGGAGGTGGTGGATGAGCTTGGCGATCGGCCGATCGGGGTGATTGTCCTGGGGATATGCGAGGATTTGGGGGTTGAGGTCGATTTGAGCCAGTTCTCCGATACGGAGTTGGGGTTCGACCGGACACCGGGGATGG
>JBBIQA010000229.1:1354-4698 GCA_037442565.1 Rhodospirillales bacterium | reverse complement strand
AGACCAAGTGGCTGCGCATGTCCGGCCTGACGCTGCTGCTGCCGCATGGCCATGAGGGGCAGGGGCCGGAACACTCCTCCGCCCGGCCGGAGCGGTATCTGCAGCTTTGCGCCGAGCGCAACATGGCGGTGTGCAACCTGACCACACCGGCCAATTACTTCCACAAGCTGCGCCGGCAACTGAAACGGAACTTCCGCAAGCCGCTGGTGATCTTCACGCCGAAATCCCTGCTGCGCCACAAGCTGGCGGTCTCACCGCTGGCGGACATGGCCGGGGACAGCACCTTCCAGTTCGTCATTCCCGAGATCGACCCGATCGCGCCGGCCGAGCAGGTGAGGCGTGTGGTGCTGTGCACCGGCAAGGTTTTCTATGATCTGCTGGCCGAACGGCGCGCGCGGGGAACGAAAGACGTTGCGATTATGCGCGTTGAGCAGTTGTATCCGTTCCCGGAAAAGACTCTCACGCGGCTGCTGGCGCCGTACGTCAACGCCGAGGTGGTCTGGTGCCAGGAGGAGCCCGAGAACATGGGCGCCTGGAGCTTCGTCGATCGCAAGATCGAGGCGGTGCTGCGGGGGATCGATATCAAGGGCAAGCGCCCCTCCTATGTCGGGCGCGTGGCCGCCGCCAGCCCGGCGACCGGGCAGGCCAAGGTGCATACCGCCGAGCAGGCGGCCCTGGTCTCCCAAGCCCTGACCGCCTGAACGACCCACCCGACCGAATCCACGTAATTCAAGGACCGAATGATGGCGACCGAGATCAAGGTGCCTACCCTGGGCGAGAGCGTCACCACCGCGACGGTCGCTCGCTGGATCAAGCAGGCGGGCGAGGCGGTTGCCGCGGATGAGCCGCTGGTGGAGCTCGAGACCGACAAGGTGACGGTGGAAGTGACCGCGCCGGCGGCCGGCGTGCTGAGTATCGCCGTGCCCGAGGGCGGCGAGGTCGAGGTCGGTGCGTTGCTCGGCAGCGTCGAGACCGCCGGCGCGGGCGCTGTTCCCGCGCCCGGTCCGGCCGCCAATCCGCTGCCCGGCGTCAATCCTCCGCCACGCCCGATCGGCCCGGTGTCGCGGCCAGCGGCGCCCCCTCCGGTGGCCGCCCCGGCTACGCACGCGCCGATGCCGTCGGCCGCGAAGCTCATGGAGGAGCAGACGGTTGCCGCCGCGCAGGTCGGCGCCGGCACCGGCAAGGACGGCCGCATCACCAAGGGCGACGTGCTGGAGTTCCTCGCCCGCCCTGCCGCGCCCGCCGCCGCCGCGCCAGCCCCGAAGGTCGCGCGCGCGCCGGATGTGCGCGAGGAGCGGGTGAAGATGACCCGCCTGCGCCGCACCATCGCCGCCCGCCTGAAGGAAGCGCAGAACAACGCCGCCATGCTGACCACCTTCAACGAGGTGGACATGACCGCGGCGATGGCCCTGCGCGCCGAATACCGCGACGCCTTCGAGAAGAAGCACGGCGGCGTCCGCCTCGGCTTCATGTCCTTCTTCGTCAAGGCCACCGTCGCCGCCCTGAAGGAGTTCCCCGCGGTCAATGCCGAGATCGACGGCGACGAGATCATCTACAAGAACTACGTCAACATGGGCATCGCCGTCGGCGGCCCGAACGGCCTCGTGGTCCCGGTCATCCGCGACTGCGACCAGCTGAGCTTCGCCGGCGTCGAGAAGGCCATCGCCGACTTCGGCCGCCGTGCCCGCGACGGCGCGTTGAAGCTCGATGAGCTCTCCGGCGGCACCTTCAGCATCACCAACGGCGGCGTCTACGGCTCGCTGATGTCCACCCCCATCCTGAATCCGCCCCAATCGGGCATCCTCGGCATGCACAAGATCCAGGACCGTCCGATGGCCATCGGCGGCAAGGTCGAGATCCGCCCGATGATGTATCTGGCCGTCTCCTACGACCACCGCATCGTCGACGGCAAGGAAGCGGTCTCCTTCCTCGTGCGCATAAAGGAAGGCGTCGAGGATCCCCGCCGCCTCCTGCTGGACCTCTGACATGACCGACACCTTCGACGTCATCATCATCGGCGCCGGCCCCGGCGGCTATGTCTGCGCCCTCCGCGCCGCGCAACTCGGCCTGAAAATCGCCTGCGTCGAGAAGCGCGACACCCTCGGCGGCACCTGCCTCAACATCGGCTGCATCCCCTCCAAGGCGCTGCTGCAATCCTCCGAGGAGTTCGCCCACGCCGGCCTCGCTTTGGCCGAGCACGGCATCCTGGTGGACGGCGTGAAGCTCGACCTCGCCCGCATGCAGGCCCGCAAGGACGAGGTGGTCGGCGCCAACGTCAAGGGCGTCGAGTTCCTGTTCAAGAAGAACAAGGTCACCTGGCTCAAGGGCGCCGGCCGCATCGTCGCCCCCGGCCAGGTGGACGTCGCCGGCACCGTCTACGGCGCCAAACACATCGTCATCGCCACCGGCAGCGAGAGCACCCCGCTCCCCGGCGTCGAGGTCGATGAAACCGCCATCGTCACCTCCATCGGCGCGCTGGAGCTCAACAAGGTTCCCGGCCACCTCGTGGTCATCGGCGGCGGCGTGATCGGCCTCGAACTCGGCTCCGTCTGGCTGCGCCTGGGCGCCCAGGTCACGGTGGTGGAGTTTCTCGACCGCATCGTCCCCACCGTGGACGCCGAGATCGCCAAGCACTTCCAGCGCATGCTCGCCAAGCAGGGCATGAAGTTCAAGCTGGCCTCCAAGGTCACCGCCGCCGACAAGACCGCCGCCGGCGTGGTCCTGACCGTGGAACCCGCCAAAGGCGGCACCGCGGAGCAGATCACCGCGGATGTGGTCCTGCTCGCCATCGGTCGCCGCCCCTACACCGCCGGCCTCGGCCTGGAGGAAGCCGGAATCGCCCTCGAACGCGGCCGCATCAAAACCGACGCCCACTACGCCACCAACATCCCCGGCATCTACGCCCTCGGCGACGCGATCGACGGCCCCATGCTGGCCCACAAGGCCGAGGAAGAGGGCGTCGCGCTGGCCGAACGCCTCGCCGGCCAGGCCGGGCACGTCAACTACGAGGCCATCCCCTCCGTGGTCTACACGCACCCCGAAGTGGCCTCCGTCGGCCGCAACGAGGAGGAACTGAAGGCCGCCGGCATCGCCTACACCGTCGGCAAGTTCCCCTTCAGCGCCAACGGCCGCGCCCGCGCGATGGGCGAGACCGAGGGCTTCGTGAAGCTCCTCGCCGACAAGGCCACCGACCGCCTGCTCGGCGCCCACATTCTCGGCCCGGACGCCGGCACCCTGATCGCCGAACTGGTCACCGCGATCGAGTTCGGCGCCTCCGCCGAGGACGTGGCGCGCACCTGCCACGCCCACCCGACCCTCAGCGAGGCGGTCAAGGAAGCGGCGCT
>JBBIQA010000229.1:0-1254 GCA_037442565.1 Rhodospirillales bacterium | reverse complement strand
GGGACCGGTCTTCGTCGCCCTGGACGATCCGGACCGCCTGACGGCCCTGGCCGCCCGGCTGGGCCTGCCGGTGCCGATCCGCGAAGTGGCCAGCGCCGGGCAGGCGCAAGCCGTGTTCGCCGAAGCCCTGCCGGTCCTGCCGGTCCGCCTCGCGGCGCCACCGGTCCCCGGCCGCATCGACCCCGCCAACGCCCCCGCCATCCTCGCCTCCATCCGCCTCGCCGCCGCCCTGGCCCTGCGCGGCGAGGCCAGTGGCATGGTCACCAACCCCATCAACAAGGCCGCGCTGTATGACGCCGGCTTCGCCCATCCCGGCCATACCGAGTTCCTCGCCGAACTGACCCACGCCACCAACCCCCCGATCATGATGCTGGCCAGCCCGCTGCTGCGCGTGGTCCCCGTCACGGTCCACGTCTCCCTGCGCCGCGCCATCGAGATGCTGGACACCGCAACGATCCAGACCACCGCCCGCATCACCGCCGCCGCCCTGGCGCGCGACTTCGGCCTGCCCAACCCCCGCCTCGCCATCGCCGGCCTCAACCCGCACGCCGGCGAACAGGGCGCGCTGGGTGACGAGGAACGCACCCTCATCGCCCCCGCCATCGCCGCGCTGCGCGCCGAGGGCCTCAACGTCACCGGCCCCTGGCCGCCCGACACGATGTTCACCGCCGACGCCCGCACCCGCTACGACGTGGCGATCTGCATGTACCACGACCAGGCGCTCATCCCGCTGAAGACGCTGGACATGCATCACGGCGTCAACGTCACCCTCGGCCTGCCCATCGTGCGCACCTCGCCCGACCACGGCACCGCCTTCGACATCGCCGGCCAGGGCATCGCCGACCCGTCCAGCCTGATCGCCGCGCTCGACCTCGCCGGGGAACTTGCCGCAAGCCGCGCCGCCAACCTTAGGACCGCGTCATGAAACCGCTCCGCCCCAAACCCCTTCGCCTGGGCATCAACGTCGACCACGTCGCCACCATCCGCAACGCCCGCGGCGGCCAGCACCCCGATCCCCTCATCGGCGCCCTCGCCGCCATCCAGGGCGGCGCCGACGGCATCACCATCCACCTGCGCGAGGACCGCCGCCACATCCGCGACGCCGACCTGACCCGCTTCATGGCGGCACTCACCGTGCCCCTGAACCTGGAAATGGCCGCCACCGAGGAAATGGTCGCCATCGCGCTGGCCGCCCGGCCCCACGCGGTGTGCCTGGTGCCGGAGAAGCGCACCGAGGTAACCACCGAGGGCGGC
>JBBIQA010000228.1:0-4737 GCA_037442565.1 Rhodospirillales bacterium | reverse complement strand
AGGCCAGCGCGGACACCAGCAGCACCAGCGCGGCCAGACCCGCAACGCGCCTGGCAACCGGCCGGCGCGGGGAAACGGCCTCGCTCATGGCAGCCGCCGCAGCCAGCCGCGAACGGTCGCCTGGGCGGTCAGATAGCCGATCAGCCCGGCAGCGAACGGCAGGGCCGCGACACCGGCCAGCAGCGCGGCCGGCAGCGCGGTGGCTACGCCAAGCGGCGCGATGGGGTCGGCGGCCTGCAATCCGGTGAACGGCGCCGCCAGTTCGGCCAGGCCAAGCAATACCGGCAGCGCCGCAAGCGCGCCTGCCAGTCCGCCCAGGGCCGCGAGCCAGGTGGCGCGCCGGGCGAAGCGGCCGGCGATGTAGCCGCCGGTGGCGCCGAGCCCATGGACGATCTCGATCGCTTCCCGCCGCGCCGACAGACCGGCGCGCGTCGCGACCGCGACCACCGCGGCCGCCACGCCGGCAACCACGAGCAGCGCGACGCCGGCGCAGGCCTGCAGGCTGCGCGCCAGCGCGGACAGGCGGCCGATCCAGATCTGGTGGCTTTCCACCAGCGTACCGGGTACCGCGGCGCCGAGCGTATGCGACAACGCGTCGAGTTCGGCGGCTCTCGCCGCCTCCGCGCCCCGGCCACCATCCGGATCGGCCAGCCGCACCCGGATCACCGCCGGCAGCGGCACCGCCAGGGTCTCGGTCGCGCCGCCCAGCCAGGGCCGCAGCAGGTCCGACAGCTCCCCCTCGGACAGGGTATGCGCCCGGGCAACCGCCGGGGACGCGCGCAACAGGGCCAGCGCCCGCTCCCGCCGCGTGCCGCCGCCGGGCGCCGGATCGGCGGGTTGCGGCACCTGCACCGTGAGGTTGGCACCCGCGCCTTCCTGCCAGTGCCGCGCCAGGCCCGCCGCCGCCAGGAAGCCGGCCAGCGCCAGCGCCGCCAGGAACGCCATGGCGGCAACCAGCAGCGGCAGGATCCGGTCCGACAACGCCCGGCGCAGGCCCAGTTCGTCGCCCCGGGCGGTCCGGCTGTAGACGGGCTTGACCCGGGCCACGGCGCTACTCCCAGCCCACCAGCCGGCCCTGCGCCAGGCGCAGCGCGGCGGCGGGATGGCGGGCGACCAGCGCGTCGTTATGGGTGGCGACCACGACGGTGGTGCCCAGGCGGTTCAGTTCCTTCAGCAGCATCATGAGCCGCTGGGCCTGGCTGTCATCGAGGTTGCCGGTAGGCTCATCGGCCAGCAGCAGCGCCGGACGGGCGATCACCGCCCGGGCGATCGCCACGCGCTGCTGCTCGCCGCCGGAAAGCGCCTGCGGCAGCACCTCCAGCTTCGGCTCCAGCCCGACCCAGCGCAGCATCTCCGTCACGTCCACCCGCAACTGTCCCTCCGCCCGCCCGGCCAGGCGCAACGGCAGCGCCACGTTGTCGAACACCGACAAATGGCTCAGCAGCCGGAAATCCTGGAACACGACCCCGATGCGCCGGCGCAGGCGGGGCAGTTCCCGGCGATGGGCGCGGGCGATGTCGGTCCCAAGCAGGCGCAGATGTCCGCGCGTCGGGCGCACCGCCAGATACATCAGCCGCAGCAGGCTGGTCTTGCCCGCACCGGAGGGGCCGAGCAGCCAGCGGAACTCGCCTTCCGGCAGCGCGAAGCTGATATCGCGCAGCACCTCGTGCACCGCCGCGCCACGCGCCGATCCGGCGTGCCGATCGTAGGACAGGCCCACTCCGTCGAGCCGGATCACCGCGCACCCGGGCTTGCTGATTGAGCGGCCATACCGCCAAGACCTGTCGACATCACCTGCCTATCCGGGCTACCGCAACATCCCTTGGTCGCACATCCCGCCGGAGTCTCACCAGATCATGCGCATCGTCTGTCCGTCCTGTGCTGCCCGCTACGAAATCGCGGACGAGATGCTCGCCAAGCCGCGGACCGTGCGTTGCAGCCGGTGCGCCCGGGAATGGGTGCAGGACCCGATCCCACCCGTCGGAAACGACGCCGGGACGCAGGATGCCGTGCCTCTGCCGGAACCACCCGAGCCGGCTCCGGTGCCCCAAGCTGCCGAACTGCCCGCTCCAGGGTCGCCCGCTCCCGAGTTGCAACCGCCGGAGCCGCATGTCGCTGCGCCAGCCGTTGCCGCGCCGGCGGCGCCGTTCGCGCCGGAGCCCACCCGCGCGACGCCGGCGGGCGGCGCGCCGCTTCTCGCCTGGGTCGCCAGCCTGCTGATCCTGGCCGCACTGGCCTTCGCCGCCTACACCTACCGGGCGCAGATCCAGGCCGCCTGGCCGCCCAGCGAACGGGTTTTCCGGTTGCTGCCAAATTAACCGCCGGCCGAAACCCGGCCGCGCTACGCGCCATGGCGGAAGCAGTCCACGACATGGTCGTTCACCATCCCCGTCGCCTGCATGAACGCGTAGCAGATCGTGCTGCCGACAAAGCTCAGTCCCCGCCGCTTCAGGTCCTTCGACATCCGGTCCGACAGTTCCGTCCGGGCCGGCACCTCGGCGCGGGAGCGCCAAAGGTTGCGGATGGGCGCGCCGCCCACGAAGGACCACAGATGCGCGTCCAGGCTGCCGGCCTCGCCGATGATGCGCAGCGCCGCCTGCGCGTTCCTGCGCACCGAGTAGATCTTCAGCCGGTTGCGGATCAGCCCTGAACCGGCCAGCAACGCCTCCAGTTCCCCATCCGCCATCGCCGCGACGCGGGGAATGTCGAAGCCGTGATAGGCCTCGCGGTACAGATCCCGGCGCACCAGCACGGTGCGCCAGCTCAGCCCGGCCTGGGCGCCCTCCAGCGTCAGCATCTCGAACAACGCGGTGTCGCCATGCAGCGGCATGCCCCATTCGGCATCGTGATAGGCGCGTTCGGGATCGCTGTTCTCGGCCCAGGAGCAGCGGATCCGGCCGTCGGGAGCGGGGCTCATGGCAAGACATCCAGGATCAGCGGGGAATGGTCGGATAATCCCGCCTCGCGTTCGCGGTGGGAATAGCGGATTTCGCCGGCGCGGCGGGCGGCGCGGCGGCTGAAGAAGGCGTGGTCGATGCGAAAGCCGTTGCGGCGGTGGCTGTACCAGGAATATTCCCGCCCATCGGGGAAACGCTTGCGCCAGAGGTCGGAAAAGCCGATCGCCTCGATCTTGTCGAGGTAATGCGCCGTCACGTCGAACGCCCCGGGCTCATCCACGAACGGCCGGCAGGTATTGAAATCCCCGACCACCAGCGCACTCGCGCGGGCGCGGTCCGGCAAGGTGGCGATCAGCCGGTCCCAGTACGGCTCCTTGGCGCGCAGGTTCGGCATGTAGACGCCGGTCAGCCGCAGGCCGGGAAACACCGCGTCGACGATCTTGTACGGCTCCGGCAGCCCGGCATCGACCACGCCGCGATCGCGGAACCGGCCGCGCGCGGCGATCAGCACGCCGTTCTTGCCGGCCGGCGGTTCGGCCCGGCTGGCATGCGGATAGCCGATCTCCGCCAGCGCCGCCCGCAGCCGCACGCCGGCCTCGCCGCCGCGGTGTTCGGAGAGCACAAGCACATCGGCGTCATGCGCCCGGATGGCGGCGGCGATGCCCGCGAGGCGGGACCCGCCACCCTGGCGGATGTTCCAGGCGAGCACCCGCATCCCCTCCCCCGCCCGTCCGTGTCAGTCCGTGCCGCGCTTGAGCTTGCGCTCCACCACGCCGGCGAGCAGGGCGGAGCCGAACGGCGTCGCCTCGTCGTTGAAGTTGTAAAGCTGGTTGTGCAGCGCCGCGCTGTCGCCGTTGCCGAGATTGATGTAGGCGCCCGGCACCTTCTCCATCATGAAGGCAAAATCCTCCGATCCCATGCCCGGCGGCTTGTTGCGGTCGATATTGGCCTCGCCCACAAGATCCGCCGCCACGTCGCCGAGGATCTGCGTCTCCTCGGGGTTGTTCACCAGCGGCGCGAAGATCTTGCGAAAATCGACCGTGGCGACGGCGCCGAAACCGGCGGCGACGCCTTCGGCCACGCGCGTCATGTTGGCCTCGATCAGATCCATCGTGTCGGGGCGGAAGGTGCGCGCGGTGCCGGAAACCGTGGCGTATTGCGGGATGACGTTATAGGCGTCGCCGCCCATCACCTTGGTGATGCTCAGCACCGCCGTGTCGGACGGGCGGACATTGCGGGCCACGATGGATTGCAGCGCGGTGGCGATGTGGCAGGCGGCCAGCACCGGGTCGATGCTTTCCTCCGGCCGGGCGCCATGCGCGCCCCGCCCGCGCACCGAGATGTCGAAGAACGCCCCGCCGGCCATCTGCGGGCCCGGCGCGATGGCGAATTTCCCCAATGCCATGTTGGGACGGTTGTGGATGGCGTAGATGGCGTTGCAGGGGAAACGTTCGAACAAGCCGTCCTGCAGCATCGCCAGCGCGCCGCCGGCGCCTTCCTCGCCGGGCTGGAAGATGAAGTTCACCGTGCCGTTGAAGTTGCGGGTTTCCGCCAGGTACCGCGCGGCGCCCAGCAGCATCGTGGTATGACCGTCATGGCCGCAGGCGTGCATCTTGCCGGGGTTGCGGCTGGCATAGGCGATGTCGTTCGCCTCGCCCATCGCCAGCGCGTCCATGTCGGCGCGCAGCCCCACCGCCTGATCCCCGTTGCCCGCGCGCAGCACGCCAACAACGCCGGTGCCGCCGACGCCGCGATGCACCTCGATCCCCCATTCCTCCAGCTTGCGCGCCACCAGATCGGCGGTGCGGTGCTCCTCCATGCCGAGTTCGGGATGGGCGTG
>JBBIQA010000227.1:0-4790 GCA_037442565.1 Rhodospirillales bacterium | reverse complement strand
CCGGCCGGCGTGTCGGCGCCGGTGGTGGAGTAAGGAAGGCGGGGGGCTCCGCCCCCTCGACCCCCGCTAAGGGCTCGCCCTTAGAACCCGCTACTTGGTTTGGGAATGGAATGGGGGCCTACACGGACCGGGCGAGGTCTCGGTAGGCCCCCATTCCATTCCCAAACAATTAAATGGTTTCCAAAGGGCGAGCCCTTTGGCGGGGTCCAGGGGCGGAGCCCCTGGCCTTCCTTCCGTTCCAGCGACCCCCCTGGCACGGTGCGTGGTTTGATTGCGCGGTGTGCCCGCGCTCTGATAGGGAACGTGGAGAAAATAATTCGCCGGGTGCCGATTTGTCCGACACGTCCGTAACTCCCCAGACCGTTCGGGGAGGCTTTCCCGAAGCCGCCGCTAGGCCCGCGCGCCCGGCCGCGGAGGTGAAGCCGCCGCGCGACTATCGGCTGGACTTCTTCCGCGGCCTCGCGCTGTTCTTCATCTTCATCGACCATATTCCCGACAACCGGTTCCGCTACGTCACGCTGCGGTCCTTCGCCTTTTCCGACGCGGCGGAACTGTTCATCTTCATTTCCGGCTTCACCGCGGCGATGGTCTATGGCCGGGCGATGAAGCGCGACGGCTTCCTGCTCGCCTCGGCGCGGATCTATCGCCGCGTCTGGCAGCTCTACACCGCGCATCTGTGCCTGTTCCTGATCTTCAGCGCCGAGGTTTCCTACACGGTGCTGCATTTCAACAACCCGCTCTTCGCCGATGAACTGAAGGTGGGTGCCTTCCTCGACGAGCCGGCGACGACGATCATGCACGTGCTGACGCTGGGCTTTCAGCCGAGCTATCTGGACATCCTGCCGCTCTATATCTTCCTGCTTGGCCTGTTTCCGCTGGTGCTGGCGGCGCTGCGGGTCAATCTGTGGCTGGCGCTCGGTCCCTCGCTCGCGGTCTATGCCGCGGCGCGGCTGCTCGGGCTGGCCATGCCCGGCTACCCGGAAGGCCGGTTCTGGTATTTCAACCCCTTCGCCTGGCAATTGCTGTTCGTCATCGCCGCCGCCTTTGGCCTGGCCACGGCAGACGGTCGGAAGTTGCTGCCCGACAGCAAATGGCTGTTCCGGGCCTGCCTGGCCTTCGTGATCGTCGGCGGGGTGATCGAGATCACCTGGACCCTGCACGAAATGACCGGCACCTTCCCGGCATTGCTCTATCGGCAGCTCTGGCCGATCGACAAGAGCAACCTGCCGCTTCCCCGGCTGTTCAGCATGCTGGCCATCGCGGTCGTTGTAGGCAGGACCCTGCCGCATAACGCCCGCTTCCTGACCAGCCGGCTCGGCTGGCTCGCGGTGCTGTGCGGGCAGAACTCGCTGGAGATCTTCTGCCTCAGCATCCTGCTCTCGGTGCTCGGGAACATGGCGCAGACGATCTATGGCACCGCGCTGCCGGTTCAGGTTGTCATCAATTTCACGGGGATCGCCATCATGCTGAGTTTCGGGCTGCTGCTGGCATGGTTCGACGGAGGCGGCAAGCTGCCGGTGCGCCCGCGCCCGGCCGGCGGCCCGGACCCGGAGGCGGGGGCATGAGGCGCCGTGGCCCGGGGGGCTGGAGCATCGGCCCGCTGCGGATCGCCGCCGTGCTCTGCCTGCTGGCGCTCGCCGTTGTGCCGGTGCGGGCGGAGGACCTGCCCTGCTCGGTGCCCGATGGTCTGGCATTCAGTGGCTTCCCGCTGCCGCGCAGTAAGGCGGCGATCGACGCCGGCAAGCGCCTGGTGGTGCTGGTGGTCGGCGGCGCGTCCATGGGCGGCCTCGCCGCCGGCGGGCATGCCTATTCCGTGCCGATGCGCCTGGAGGCGCGGCTGCGCGCCGCCCTGCCCGGAAAGGATATCGCCGTGGTGACCCGCTCGGTGGAAGGTGGCACCCACGCCACCGTCGGGCAGATGCCGGCGCTCATCCACGATACCGGCGCCAGCCTCGTGGTCTGGGAGACCGGGTCGCGCGCGGCGGTGGCCGGCGACGATGTGGAAACCTTCGCCTCGGACGTGGAAGCCGGGATCGACGCGGCCAAGGGCGCCAAGGCGGACATCATCCTGATGGACCTGCAATACGCCCCCAGCATCGCCCGGGTGATGAACCAGACGCCCTACTCCAACGCCATCCGCGGCGCCGCCGAGATGGAGGAGGTGCCGATGCTGCATCGCTCCGACCTGATGCGTGCCTGGAGCGACAGCGGCGAACTGGACCTGGATGCGTCGGACCCGGCCAAGCGGGTGCAGGTGGCGCGCAAGCTGTATGATTGCCTCGCGGCCATGCTCGCCACCGGCATCGCGGGGGCGCTGCACGGCACATGATGCAGGTCCCCCGCCAGCGCCGTTCGTTCCTTGCGCGCCTTGCCGGCGGCGTTCTGCTGCTGGCAGCGGTGTTCGCGGCCGTGCTGGCGCCGCTGGCGGCCCGGGCGGGCAGCATCGTGCAGGTCGAGTTTCCCTCCGCCGCCCTGCAGCGGGACCTGCATTACAACACCTATCTCCCGGACGGCTATGCCGATGGCAAGCGCGACTATCCGGTGCTGTATCTGCTGCACGGCTATGGCGATGACGGCGATGAGTGGATCGACAAGGGCGACATGGTGGCCATGCTCGACCGCCTGATCGCTTCCGGCGCCATTCCTCCCTGTCTGGTGGTGATGCCCTCGGTCGGCAACAGCTGGTATATCGACCGGAAGGAGAAGATGGAGACCGCCATCATCCACGACCTGATCCCGGATGTGGAGCGGCGCTTTCACGCCATCGCCCGCCGCAACGGGCGGGTGATCGCAGGCGAGTCGATGGGCGGCTACGGCACCCTGCGGTTCGCGCTGAAATATCCGGAACTGTTCCAGGCCGCCGCCCTGCTCAGCCCGGCGATCTATACGCCCGAGCCGCCGGTGAATTCCCGCGCGCGCGACTCCGCCGTGTTCCAGACCGATGGCCGGTTCGATCCGGCGATCTGGACCGCCTATAACTACCCCAAGCTGATTCCCGGCTTTCTCGCCAAGCACCTGTCGCTGCCGCTCTATCTCGGCTGCGGCAGCAAGGACCAGTTCAGCATCGATCTGCACATGGCCAAGCTGTACGTGAACTGGCTGCGCCATGGCTGGAGCGCGCGCTGGCATCTGACGGTGGGCGGGCATGATTTCGACGCCTGGCGCAAGCTGGCGCCGCCTGCGCTGACCTTCATCTTCAAGACCGTCAGCCGGCCGGAGCCGCGTGCGGCCGCGTCGGTCACCAGAATGGGCGGCGGCCGCCCGGCGCCCGGCTGACCGCGGCCGCCCAACCGCACCCATCTGACCGGAAGCGACGCGCCGCAACGCAGCATGCCATTTCCAACGCTTGCCTTTTTGCCCGCGCATGGCAAACGCTGATAGCCATAGCGTTGGATCATTTGGTATCGAAGCCGCAACCCCAGGGGGCATCCATGGCCGGCAACAGATCTTCGGTCTTCATCGACGGCGAGGCCGGCACCACCGGCCTGGGCATTCGCGACCGCCTGCGCGCGGTCAACGAGATCGAGATCCGCAGCCTGCCCGACGCCCACCGCAAGGACCCCGCCGCCCGCCGCGACATCATGGCCGAGGTGGACCTGGTCGTGCTCTGCCTGCCCGACGACGCGGCGAAGGAGTCTACCGCGCTGGCCGAGGGCCTGGGCCGTGACGCGCCGAAGCTGCTGGACGCCAGCACCGCCCACCGGGTCGATCCCGCCTGGGTCTACGGCTTCCCGGAAATGCTGCCCGGCCAGGCGGCAAAGATCGCCGCCGCCGCCAAGGTGGCCAACCCCGGCTGCTACCCCACCGGCGCCATCGCCCTGCTGCGCCCGCTGATCGACGCCGGCCTGCTGGCGCCCGAGCACCCCGTCAGCATCAACGCCGTCAGTGGCTATTCCGGCGGCGGCAAGTCGATGATCCAGGCACACGAATCCACGCACGGCCCGGCCTTCGAACTGTATGGCCTCGGCCTCGAACACAAGCACGTGGCGGAAACCGAGCTATACGGCGGCCTCACCCGCCGGCCGATCTTCGTGCCCTCCGTCGGGCATTTCCGCCAGGGCATGCTGGTGTCGATCCCGCTGCACCTGGACACTTTGCCGGGCAAGCCGAAAGGTGCCGATTTGCGCGCGGCGCTGGCGGCGCATTTCAACGGCTGCGAACTGGTCGGCGTGAAGCCGATGCCGGCGGACGGCAAGCTGGAGCCGGAGGCGCTGAACGACACCGACCGGCTGGAGCTCTACGTGCACGCCAACGAGGCCCGCCGCCAGGCGGTGCTGGTGGCGCGGCTGGACAATCTGGGCAAGGGCGCGTCCGGCGCGGCCGTGCAGAACATCGGCCTGATGCTGGGCCTGAACGCGAAAGTTGGAGATCCCGTGCATGGATGAAGATTTCTCGCCGAACGGCCTGGCCGCGATGGGACGTGGTCCGCTCTACAGCATTGGGGACAATACCCCGCGCATCGCCCCGGACGCCTTCATCGCGCCGAGCGCCGCGGTGATCGGCAATGTGGAGATCGGCGCGCGCTCCAGCGTCTGGTTCCATTGCGTGCTGCGCGGCGACACCAACATCATCCGCGTCGGCGCCCGCTGCAACATCCAGGACGGCACGATCATCCACGTCGACCACGACGAATTCGCCACCATCATCGGCGACGACGTCAGCATCGGCCACGCCGCGATCGTGCATGCCTGCACCCTGAAGAACCGCGCCTTCGTGGCAATGGGCGCCACGATCATGGACGGCTCGGTGATCGAGGAAGGCGGCATGCTCGGCGCCGGCGCCCTGCTGCC
>JBBIQA010000226.1:0-4795 GCA_037442565.1 Rhodospirillales bacterium | reverse complement strand
ATGATCATGGTTGGCCCCCCTTGCACTCCCAAACCAAGTATGGGGTTCTAAGGGCGAGCCCTTAGCGGGGTCCAGGGGCGGAGCCCCTGGCCTTCCTTCCTTCTTACCGG
This sequence comes from Rhodospirillales bacterium, assembly GCA_037442565.1. GTDB lineage: Bacteria > Pseudomonadota > Alphaproteobacteria > Acetobacterales > Acetobacteraceae > PALSA-911. Next base: position 4,685 of record JBBIQA010000226.1, on the reverse strand, counting down.
GACAATATGGCGATGGATGACGATTTCCGTAAGGCGGCGCTGGATTATCATCGCTATCCCCGGCCCGGGAAGCTCGCCATCGAGCCGACGAAGCGGATGGCGACCCAGCGGGATCTGGCGCTGGCCTATTCCCCCGGGGTGGCCGCCGCGTGCGAGGCGATCGTCGCCGATCCGGACGCGGCGTACGACTATACCGCGCGCGGCAATCTGGTCGCGGTGATCTCCAACGGCACGGCGGTGCTGGGGCTGGGCAATATCGGCGCCCTGGCCGGCAAGCCGGTGATGGAGGGCAAGGCCGTCCTGTTCAAGAAGTTCGCCGGGATCGACGTGTTCGACATCGAGGTGGACGCGAGCGACCCGAAGCTGTTCTGCGACGTGGTGGCGGCGTTGGAGCCGACGTTCGGGGCGATCAACCTGGAGGACATCAAGGCGCCGGAGTGCTTCGCGATCGAGGCGGAGCTGCGGGCGCGGATGAAGATCCCGGTATTCCATGACGACCAGCACGGCACCGCCATCATCGTGGCGGCGGCGGTGCGCAACGGGCTGCTGCTGCAAGGGAAAACGCTGGCGGAGGCGAAGCTGGTGACCTCCGGCGCCGGGGCCGCGGCGCTGGCCTGCGTGGATCTGCTGGTGACGATGGGACTGAAGCCGGCCAACGTGACGCTGACGGACGTGGACGGGGTCATCCATGCCGGGCGCAACCATCTGCACGAAACCCATAAGCGCTACGCCCAGGTGACCGACGCCCGCACGCTGAAGGACGCGCTGCCGGGCAAGGACGTGTTCCTGGGGCTTTCGGCGCCGCGGGTGCTGAAGGCGGAATGGCTGGGGCTGCTGGCCGACAAGCCGCTGATCCTGGCGCTGGCCAATCCCGAGCCGGAGATTTTGCCGGAGGCGGTGCGCGCGGCCAGGCCCGATGCGATCGTGGCGACCGGGCGGTCGGACTACGCAAATCAGGTCAACAACGTGCTGTGCTTCCCGTTCATTTTCCGCGGCGCGCTGGATGCGGGCGCGACGACGATCAACGAGGAGATGAAGATCGCCGCGGTGGAGGCGATCGCGGCGCTGGCGCGGGTGGAGGCGAGCGAGGTGGTGGCGGCGGCCTATGGCGGCGCGGCGCCGGTGTTCGGGCGCGACTACATCATTCCGAAGCCGTTCGATCCGCGCCTGATCCTGGAGATCGCGCCGGCCGTGGCGCGGGCAGCGATGGCGAGCGGCGTGGCGCGGCGGCCGGTGAAGGATTTCGAGGCCTATCGGCGGGAGCTCGAGCGCTTCGTGTTCCGCTCCGGCCAGTTGATGCGCCCGGTGTTCGAGGCGGCGAAGAAATCGCCCCGGCGGATCGTCTACGGCGAGGGCGAGGACGAGCGGGTGCTGCGCGCGGTGCAGACGCTGATCGACGATGCGATCGCCGAGCCGATCCTGCTGGGCAGGCGGGCGGTGATCGAGCGGCGGATCCGCGAGATGGGCCTGCGGATGGATCTGAACGAGAGCGTGCGGGTGCTGGACCCCGAGCAGGACGATGCGGTGTTCGCCCCGCTGATCAAGGATTACCAGTTGCTGGCCGGAAGGCGCGGCGTGCCGCCGGAAGCGGCGGCGCGGCGGATGCGCACGCGCAGCTCCGTGGCCGCGGCGATGCTGCTGCACGCCGGCCTGGCCGATGCGGCGATCGTCGGCGGTTCCGGCAATTGGTGGCGGCAGATCCAGTATGTGCTGCCGATCATCCCCCGGCGCGCGGGCGTGGACCGGATCTTCGCGCTGTCCTGCCTGATCCTGGCGAACGGCGCGCTGTTCATCGCCGACACGCACATGGTGACCGACCCGACCGATGTGCAGATCACCGAAATGACCTTGCTGGCGGCGGATGCGGTGCGTGATTTCGGCATCGTGCCGAAGGTGGCGCTGCTGTCGCACTCGGCCTTCGGGGCATCCGACAGCGACAGCGCGCGCAAGATGCGCCGGGCGTTGCAGATGATCCGCACCCGCGCGCCGCAGTTGGAGATCGACGGCGAGATGCATGCCGACATGGCGCTATCGGAGGCGATACGCGACCGGGCGGTGCCGGATAGCCGGCTGAAGGGCACCGCCAATCTGCTGATCATGCCGACGATGGATGCGGCGAATATCTCGTTCAACCTGCTGAAGGCGGCGGCGGACGGCTTGCCTGTGGGGCCGATGCTGCTGGGGATGAGCAAGCCGATCCACGTGCTGGTGCCGAGCGTGACGGCGCGGGGGATCGTGAATTTGAGCGCGCTGTCGGTGCTGGCCGCGGCCGGCGGGCGATGATCGCGTAGCATGCTGCTGTGGATCGGCCTGGCGATGGGCGCCGTGTTCCTGCTGATGGGCGGGATGCGCGCGTTCGAGCGGGCCAACATCACGACCATCAAGTCCTTCGGGGCCTGGGTCATCGCGCTGGGCGGCCTGACGCTGACGGTGCTGCTGTTCCTGACCGGCCGAGGTGGGATCGCGCTGGGTGGGCTGACGCTGTTCGGGCCGCTGTTGTGGGAGAAGTGGCGCGCGGCGCATACGCCGACTGCCGGGCCTCGGGCGGATGGCGGGCCTCGGGCAGGTGGCGGGCAGCAAGGCGGTTCCCGCGCGGCGGGACGGCGTGACGGATGGATGAGCCCGGACGAGGCGCTGCAGGTGCTGGGGCTGCGCGCGGGGGCGAGCGAGGCGGAGATCCGCGAGGCGCATAAGCGGCTGATGCGGGCGGCGCATCCCGACAGTGGCGGGTCCGACTGGCTGGCCTCCCGCATCAATCAGGCCAGGGACGTGCTGCTGGGAACGCGAAAATAGACGTTGCCGGGATTATCTGTCCGGGCGGCGACGGGAATTGTGCTACCGGCCTGGGGATACTCCATGAATATTGCCTGTGTTCTGCTGGCTGTGCTGCTCGTCGGTTCCGGCATTGCGGAGGCGTCCGCGCAAACGCCGGCCGGGACGCCTGCGCCGTCCGCCGTGCCAGATGCGCCCGCGCCCACCCCTGCGCCCGCCCCTGCGCCCGCGCCCGCGCCGCCTGCCGCGCGGGAGTTGATTTACCAGGGCGAGGCGACGAGCATCCTGGGCCGGCAGGTGCATGATCCACAGGGGCGGACGGTTGGGCGCATCGTTGACGTTCTGGTCGACGATTTGGGGCAGCCGCGCGCCGCCATTATCGATTTCGGTGGTTTCATGGGCGTCGGCAATCGCCGGATCGCGGTGGCCTGGCGGGCCTTGCGGTTCGCGCCGGCCGTCGATGAAGGGACGATCACGCTGGATATGACCCAGGAGCAGATCAAGGCGACGCCGGAGTACCGCCGCCGCAGCAATCCGGCCGACCCGCCGGTGGCGGTGGCCGCGCCGCCTTCCACCGATGCCCCCGGTCCGGCCCTGCCGCAGGATGCGGCCCCGAAGAGCCCGCAGGATGCGGCCCCGAAGAGCCCGCAGGATGCAGCTCCGAAGAACCCGTGAGCATGGCCGCTATTGCCCCGGCGGGAAGCCGGCGAGGACTGGATTGGCTGAACTTCTTCGTGGCCAACGCGCAAACCGGGTTCGGGCCGTTCATCGCGGTCTACCTGACCTCCGAAGCCTGGACCTTGACCGATATCGGCGATGTTCTGGCGATCGGTACCGTTGCGGCGATGGTCAGCCAGTTGCCGGGTGGTGCCGCGGTGGATGCGCTGCGCGACAAGCGGGTTGCCGCGCTGTTGGCGGGGCTGGGAGTGGCGTTCAGCGCGCTCATGTTCGCGCTGTGGCCGGATTGGCTGCCGGTTGTCCTGTCCGAGATGCTGCATGGCTTCGCCAGTTGCATGCTGGGCCCGGCGATCGCGGCGATCACCGTGTTGCTGGTGAAACCTTTGGAACTGGGCGAGCGGTTTGGCCGCAACGCACAATACGCTGCCCTGGGCAGCGCCATCGCGGCCGCGATCTTCGGCGTGTTCGGCACCTATGTGTCGGAACGGTCGGTGTTTTTCCTGACCGCCGCGATGATGCTGGCGGGATTGCTGGCATTGCGCGCCATCCGGCTGGCACCCGCGCCGCGGGTGGTTCGCGACCCGCGCCGCCTTCCCCGGCCTGGGCCGCGCGCGCGGATGCTGGCCGGAATGTCGACGCTGTCGGGGCTGTTTTCCGACCGGCGCCTGTTGGTGTTCGCTGCCTGCGTGATGCTGTTTCATCTGTCGAACGCGGCCATGCTGCCGCTGGTGGCGTCGGCGGTGACAACGAGCGTGGGGGACTGGGCCAGCATGATCGTGGCCGGCTGCATCGTGCTGCCGCAGTTCGTTGTGGCGGCCATCTCCCCTTGGCTGGGCCGGACCGCCGACCGGCACGGGCGCAGGCTGGTGCTGATCGCCGGGTTCGCGGCGCTGCCGGTGCGCGCGTTGTTGCTGGTGCTGGTGACCGACCCGCTGGTGCTGGTCGGCGTTCAGGCGCTGGATGGGCTTAGTGCGGCGATGCTGGGCCTGATGCTGCCGCTGGTCGCGGCCGACCTGACGCGGGGAACCGGGCATTACAATCTGTGCATCGGTGCACTGGGCCTGGCGATGGGCCTGGGCGCCACGGGCAGCACGGTTTTTGCCGGTGCGCTGGCGGATCTGTTCGGCCCGGCGGTGGCGTTCGCGGCACTGGGCCTGGCCGGTTTGGCCGCCCTGCTGCTGGTTGTGCTGGTGATGCCGGAAACGCAGATTGCCTTGCCCGAGGGCGGGGAAGGG
>JBBIQA010000225.1:0-4939 GCA_037442565.1 Rhodospirillales bacterium | reverse complement strand
CAAACCTATTCAAAAGGGTCCAGGGAACGAGTTCCCTGGCGGGGTGGAGGGGCAGCGCCCCTCCTGGGGTCTGGGGCGAAGCCCCGGTATTACCCTCTCCCGCTCACAGCCTGTGCATCACCTGGCGGGCGAAATCCTCGGCCATGCGCCATTTGCTGGCGTTGCCGCTGGCCCACATCAGTTCCTTCAGTCCGTCCCGCTCCAGTTGCCGGATGCGTTCGATCAGTTCCCCGGCGGTACCCACCAGGCAGGTGTCGCGGATCAGCTCGGCGTCGATCAGCTCCGCCTCGCCCGGATGCAGCCGGGTGTAGTGGTACTCGTGGGTGCGGAAGTGCCGGTGTTCGGGCGGGGTCTGCTCCACCAGGGCGCAGTAGCGCTTCCAGATCCGACGCAGGAAGGGTGGCGGCTCGATGCCGCGCTCGTGCACCTCGTCGTAGAAATAATAGACGCTTGCCATCACGTTCGGCCCGATCATCGCCTTCACCCGGTCGGAATCCGCCGCCTCGCCGGGCTCCAGCAGGGCGATATTGACCAGTGAGCAATTATGGAAGCCATCCAGTGCCCGCCCGTTGCGTGCCGCGCCCTGGCGCACATGGCCGAGCGCGTCCGCCACCGCCACGCCGCGCGGCGGAATGGCGAACACCAGCCCGTCGCCGTGCTCGCCGGCCAGGGCCATGGCGCGCGGGCCGAAGCCGGACACGTACATCGGGATGCGCGGCTCCAGGTTCATGTATTTGTCGTCGTGCATCAGGATCCGGATCGGCTTGGTGACGCCGTTGAACCTGTAGTCGACGGCCTCGCCACGCAGCAGGGCGGCCAGCACGCGCAGATACTCGGAGAAGTCGGCCATCTTCATCGGCCGCTGGCCCATGCTGCGCATGGCGGTGTTGCCGGTGCCGATGCCGATGAACACGCGGCCCGGCGCGATCCGGTTCAGGGTTGCCATGGCTGCCGCGTGCACGGGCGGGATGCGGGTGCCGGTGATGGCGGTGCCCGGCCCGAGCCGGATGCGGCGGGTCTCGCGCGCCGCCAGCGCCAGCACGGCGTAGCAGTCGGAGAACAGCATCTGGCTGTCCGCCACCCAGATCGAATCGTAGCCGAGCGCCTCGGCGTGGCTGTAGAAACCGATCTCGTCGATGTCGGCCATGACGCAGATGCCGAATTGCATGCCTCGCTCCCCGTTCTTTCCGCCGATCCTATCGCCGGGCGTGCGGGTGTGACAAAGCCCGCCCGGCTCGCCACTCTGTCGCGAACAGGGGAGAACGCGCATGCACGGCACGGATGACCGCACACTGACGGAACGGCTGCTGGCCCTGCTCGATCATCTGGGCCTGCCGGCCGTCCATCTGGCGACGCAGATCCCCGCCGATGTCGCCGGTCTGGCTTTGGCTCATCCGGACCGGATCGCCGGCCTGGTGTTCTGCACCCCGACGCGGCTGGACCCCGCGCCGTTCGCCGCCGTTGCCGGCCGCCTGCTGATGGTCTGCGGAGAGTTCGGTGCCAGTCTCGGCGTCACCGAACGGGCGGCACGGCGCCTGCCGGCCGCCAGGCGCCAGGTGCTGGCGGGCTACGACGCGCCGGGCTGGGCCGATGTCGTGGCCGATCGCGGCGAGACGATTGCCGGCTGGATGGGGGAGTTTCTCGCAAGCCAGCCACCATCGGCCGAACCAGGGCCGCTGCCGGCTTCGGGAACCCATGCCGGCATCACCTATCGGGTCGAGGGTTCCGGCCCGGCGCTGCTGCTGCTGCCCTTCTTCCTCGCCCCGTCGCAATGGGCGCCGGCGGTCCCGGCACTGGCCCGGCATTTCACCGTCATCACCCTGGGCGGGCGGCATATCGGGGGCGTGGCGGCGCTGGAGGACCGGGCGCGGGCGCCGAGCTACCGTGGCATGCTGCGAAGCCTGTTCGACGCCATCGCGCCGCTTCCCGGGGAGACCATTCTCGATGTCGGCTGCGGCTCCGGCGCGCTCGATCGGTTGATCGCGCATCGCTACGGCGCCGCCAACCCGATCACCGCGACCGACCTCAACCCCTTCCTGCTGCGCGAGGCCGCGGCGCTGGCGGCCGAGGAAGGCCTGCAGGCCAGCATCCGTTTCCAGCCGGCCAATGCCGAGGGGCTGCCCTTCCCCGACGCCTCGTTCGGCTGCGCCTTCACCGTCACGGTGCTGGAGGAATGCGACGCCGACCGGGCCCTGGCCGAGCTTTGGCGGGTGCTGCGCCCGGGTGGCCGCGCCGGCGTGGTCGTGCGGGCGATCGACATGCCGCAATGGTGGAACCTGGTCCTGCCCGACGCGCTGCGCGAGAAGGCCGCCATCCCCGCCCAGTCGGTCGGCGCGCGCGGTGTCGCCGACGCCAGCCTGTACCGCCGGATGCGGCAGGCCGGCTTCTCCGGCCTCACCTGCTTCCCGTCACTGGTGACACTGGACCGCCCGGACGGTCCGATCTGGCGCTACCGCGAGGACCATGTGCTATCGCTGCTCTCGCCGGAGGAAACCGGCATCTGGTGCTCGGCAACCGACGCGGCGCGGCGCGCCGGCGGGCTGTTCATGGCCCATCCCCTGCATTGCGTGGTGGGCGTCAAGCCGGCATCGTAGCCGGCAATGTGCTAGACAGGCATCCAGCCTGCGCAAAACGCCGCATTTTCGGAGACACAGGAATGGTAACCAAGCAAAAGCTGGAACATCGCACCCTCGGCAAGAACGGCCTGCCGGTCTCGGCGATCGGTCTCGGTTGCATGTCGCTTTCCGGCATCTACGGCGCCGCGGAGGACGCCGTCTCCGAAGCCTTGATCCAGCACGCCATCGACCAGGGCGTCGATCATCTGGACAGCTCGGACATGTACGGCTGGGGCCACAACGAAACAGTGATCGGCCGCGCGATCAAGGGGCGGCGGGACCGCGTGGTACTGGCCAGCAAGTTCGGCCAGACCAACAGCGGGCCCGGCAAGCCGAACGGGGTGAACGGCCGGCCCGAATACGTGATGGCGGCCTGCGAGGCCAGCCTGAAGCGTCTCGGCGAGGACGTGATCGACCTCTACTACCAGCATCGGGTGGACCCCGACGTGCCGGTGGAAGAAACCGTGGGTGCCATGGCCAAGTTGGTTCAGCAGGGCAAGGTCCGCTTCCTCGGCCTGTCGGAAGCCCGGCCCGACCGCATCCGCCGCGCCCATGCGATCCACCCGATCGCGGCGGTGCAGACCGAATACTCTCTCCTGTACCGGCAGGAGGCGGAGGAAACCCGCGCCACCACCCGCGAACTCGGCATCGGCTTCGTCGCCTACGCGCCGCTCGGGCGCGGCTTCCTGACCGGGACCATCCAGAACTTCTCCGACATCGACGGGCGCCGGGCGGTGCATCCTCGCTTCCAGGAGGAGAATTTCGCCCGCAACCGTGCTCTGGTGGCGAAGATCGAGGAAATGGCGAAGGAAAAGGGCTGCACCCCCTCGCAGCTCACGTTGGCCTGGGTGCTGGCCCAGGGCCCGGACGTGGTGGGCATTCCCGGCACCCGCTACGCGAAGCGGCTGGACGAGAATGTCGGCGCGCTGTCGGTGCAGCTGACGCCGGCGGAGGTGCGGCGCATGTCCGACGCCATTCCGGCCGGCGCCGTCGCCGGCACCCGCTATCCGCCCGGCGGCATGAAGGCGGTTTATCTCTAATAAATCGTCCTGGGGAGCCTGGAACATGAGCGTGGGCATTGGGCTTGCCGATCATATCCGGGCCGAATCGATGCGCCTGGCGGCGATCTGCACGTCTTGCGGCGCCTGCCTGCGGGCCTGCCCGATGACGGCCTATGCGCCTGGCGTACCGGCGGCCGATCCGGGCGCCGTGGTGGCCGGCGTGCTCGATGTGCTGCGTGACGGGCTGGGCACGCCGGAAGCGCTGGCCTGGATCGGCGCCTGCACCCGCAGCGCCGCCTGCACGCCGGTCTGCCCCGAGCCGATGGACCCTGCGCTGATGATGCGCCTGGCCAGCATGCGGGCGCGCGGCGCGCTGGGTGGCGGCGCGCGGATCCCGGTGAAGGAAGACCCCGGCTGGTCCGCCCGGGTCAAGACCTTCGCCCGCCTGACAATGACCGAGGAGGAGCAGACCAAATGGCTGTGATGTCCCAACCGGACCGGGTGGTGTTCTGGTACGGTTGCAACATGGCCCGGCACGGGGAGATCATCCGGCTGGTGACGCAGATCCTGCAGGCGGTCGGCATCGACGCCGCGCCGGCCGGCGGGCCCGCGCATTGCTGCGGGTCTCCCCAGGAAGCCAATGCGCGCATTGCCGGCGGCATGGCCAGCCGCACCGTGGAGACATTCAATGCCACTGGGCGCGAGCAGGTGGTGACCTGGTGCCCGTCCTGCCACATGAACATGGATGATTTCATGGCGCCGGTAACGCCCGCTTCCTTCGAGACCCAGCACATCACCGAACTGTTGCATGCACGGCGCGATCGGCTGCGTCCGCTGATGACCCGCACGATCGCCGCGCGGGTCATCCTCCATAGCCATGCCGGCTTCAATGGCCGGGTGCCGGTGAACGATCTGGTGCCGGATTTGCTCCATCTGGTGCCGGGCGTGCAGGTGATCGGGCATGGATTGCGCGTGCCCGGCCATATGTGCTCCTCGATATCCGCTGTCCCCGGCGCGCTGGCCGACGCTCAGCGCGCCACGCTGGAAACCGTGGCGGCAGCCCAGGCCGATACGCTGGTGACCATCTTCCATTCCTGCCACCGGGAGACCGTCGCGCTGGAACGCGGCAGGAACATCCGTGTGCTGAACTGGATCCATCTGCTGGCCGAAGGCATGGGCCTGGAATACCAGGACGAATACAAGATTTGGCGGAATGCGGAGGACTCCCGCACCGCGATTGGGGCGGAGCGTCTCGCCGCCGCCGGCCAAGTGGCCTTCGAACGGCTGGTGGAGCCGGAGCTGCGGCGTCCACCAGCGGTATAG
>JBBIQA010000224.1:0-4985 GCA_037442565.1 Rhodospirillales bacterium | reverse complement strand
GAGGGGGCGGCGGGGGCGGGGGCGGCGGGGGCGGAGCCTCCTCCGGCGCCGGCTTGGGGGGCTCGGGCGCCGGCGGCTTGGCCGTCGGCTGCGCGAGGTCGGCCGGAGCGGCCACCTCGCCCGGCGTCGGCGCCTGCATCGAGCTGGCGGCCGAGCCTTCGAACACCATCGACACCTCGGTCTCCGGCGGCGGTTCTTCCGGCGTGCTGCTGGGCAGGCCGATGACCAGCACCAGCAGCACGACCAGGTGCAGGACAGCGGAGACGATCGCGCCGCGGCGCAGAAGCGGGCTCATGGAAGGCTGCGACCGCCCCCGCTCAACCCGGATTCCGGCCGGCGCCGGGTTTCGCCGCGGGAGCCGGGGCGCCGCCGGCTGGGGCGACACCGGATGGGGCGACACCGGATGGGGCGGCCGCCGGGGGTGACGCGGGCGTGGCGCCGGTGGAAGGTTGCTCGGCCAGCAGCGCCACCTTGGTGAAGCCCCCCTCGGTGATGGTGCCCATCACCTGCAGGATGGTGCCGTAGGCGACGGTCTTGTCGCCGCGCACGAAGATCCGGCGCTCGGCGTTGTCCTTCGAGATCGCCTTCAGCTTGGCCACCAGGTCCGGCAGTTCCAGCACCTGGTCCTGCAGGTAGATCTTGCCCTCGGCGTTGACCGACACCGTCAGCGGCTCGCTGTCGGAGTTCACCGGCTTGGCGCTGACCTTCGGCAGGTCCACCGGCACGCCGGAGGTCAGCAGCGGCGCGGTCACCATGAAGATGACCAGCAGCACCAGCATGACATCCACCATCGGAGTGACGTTGATCTCGGCCAGCGGACGGTAGCGCGCGCGTCCGTTCCGCTTGCCCTGCAGCGCACCGGCCATGGCCTAGGTCCTCTCCTCGCTTTGCCTGGAAAGAATGGCGGAGAACTCGGCGCCGAAGCCTTCCAGGCGGGAGGCGTAGCGGCCGAGATCGGTGCTGATCTTGTTGTAGGCCAGCACCGCGGGAATGGCGGCGACCAGGCCGATGGCGGTGGCGAACAGCGCCTCCGCGATGCCGGGGGCGACCACGGCGAGGTTGGTGTTGTGCATCGCGGCGATGGCGGAGAAGCTGTGCATGATGCCCCAGACGGTGCCGAACAGCCCGACGAACGGCGCGGTGGAGCCGACCGAGGCCAGGAACACCATCCAGCGTTCCAGCCGGTCCATTTCGCGCTGGATGGTCACGAGGATCGCCCGGTCGACGCGTTCGCCGACGCCGGACGGGCCCATGCCCGCACGGGCCCCCTCGGCGGATTTGCGCTGGCTGCGCCGCCATTCGCTCATCGCCGCGCCGAACACCGCCGCCATCGGGTGATCGGGTTTCAGGCCCTCGGTGTCGTACAGCACGTCCAGCGAGCCGCCCGACCAGAAGCGGTCCTCGAAGCCGTCCGCCTCCTTGTTGGCGCGGCGCAGCGAGGTGGTTTTCTCGAACACGATCGCCCAGACCCACACGCTGGCTGCCAGCAGGCCGATCATGACGATCTTGACGACGATATCGGCCTGCACGAACAGGCCCCACAGCGACAGATCGCCTGCCGCCGCCGCTCCCAGATTTACTGCATCCACTGCCCGGTCCACCGGCGCTCTCCTTGTTCAGCCAAATTCCTGTGTCGGCACGTCGCTCAAATCCATCATCGCGCGCAGCCCGGCGCGCCAGGGCGCCGGCATCCGCGCCGGGCGGGCACCGTCCACGCTGACGCACGCCAGACGCACGGTAAGAACCGCGCGGCTTGCCCCTTCGAGCCCCCGCACGTCCTGGCGCAACACCAGCGAGGCGCCTCCGACCGCGATCGGAGTCGTGACCACCACCAGTTCCTCGTCGAGACGGGCGGGCTGCGCATAGTCCACTTCGGCGCGCCGCACCACGAACATCCGGTTGAACGCCTCGACCAGCAAGGCATGGGGGATTCCCGCCTGCCGCAGGGCTTCGGTGCGGGCGCGCTCGGCGAAGCGCAGGTAGTTGGCGTGATAGACGATCCCGCCCGCGTCGGTATCCTCGTAATAGACCCGCAGCCGATAGCGATGCCCCGTTCCTGACGCATCGACGCTCACGGCTCGTCCTTGAGCAGGTCCATCTGGCTCGGCAGATGCGACGGTGGGGTGAGGCCGAGATGGCGCCAGCCGGGCTCGCCCAGCATCCGCCCGCGGCTGGTGCGCAGGATCAGGCCTTCCTGGATCAGATAGGGCTCGATGACGTCCTCCAGCGTGTCGCGCGCCTCGGCCAGCGCCGCCGCGAGGGTCTCCACCCCCACCGGGCCACCGGCGTGGTGCTCGGCGATGCGTCGCAGGTAGCGCCGGTCCATGGCGTCCAGCCCGATGCGGTCGACCTCCAGGCGCACCAGGGCCGCATCGGCGACGTGGCGATCGACCGGGTCGTTGCCCTCGACGGAGGCGATGTCGCGCACCCGGCGCAGCAGGCGGCCGGCGATGCGGGGCGTGCCGCGCGAGCGCCGGGCGATCTCCACCGCGCCGTCCTTGGTCAGGCGCAGGCCGAGCAGGTCCGCGCCGCGGGCGACGATCAGCTCCAGTTCGGCCGGGGTGTAGAAGATCAGCCGCAGAGGGATGCCGAAGCGGTCGCGCAGCGGCGTCGCCAGCAGGCCGGCGCGGGTGGTGGCGCCCACCAGGGTGAAGGGGGACAGGTCGATGCGCACCGAACGGGCGGCCGGGCCCTCGCCGATGATCAGGTCCAGCTGGAAATCCTCCATCGCGGGGTACAGCACCTCCTCGATGGCGGGCTGCAGGCGATGGATCTCGTCGATGAACAGGACGTCTTTGGGCTGAAGGTTTGTCAAAATCGCGGCAAGGTCGCCGGCGCGCTGGATGACCGGGCCGGAGGTGGCGCGAAAGCCGACGCCGAGCTCGCGCGCGACGATCTGCGCCAGCGTGGTCTTTCCCAATCCCGGCGGGCCGTGCAGCAGGACGTGGTCCATCGCCTCGCCCCGCCCCTTGGCGGCCTGGATGAAGGTGTGCAGGTTCTCCCGGCTGGCCTTCTGGCCGATGAATTCCCGCAGCGTCTGCGGGCGCAGGCTGGCCTCGGCGGCGTCGTCCTCGCCGCGCACCGGGGAAACCGTGCGGTCGTCGCCGTGTTCAGAGGGGTATTCGGCGGGGCTCATCGCGCCAGTTCCTTCAGGCTGTCACGGATGACGGCGTCCAGGCCGGCATCCTCGCCCAGCCGCTCGATCACCCGGCCGACGGCGGGCTGCGCCTCCTGGCGGCGATAGCCGAGATTGACCAGGGCCGAAAGCACGTCCTCCGCCACGCCGCGCGGCAGCGGCGCCGTGATGGGCACGAAGCCCGAGCCGGACGGCATGGCGCCGGCCTTTTCGCGCAGTTCCGAGAGGATGCGCACCGCCAGCTTCGGCCCGACGCCCGGCGCGCGGGTCATGCTGGCCCGGTCCGACCCGGCGATGGCGGTGACAAGATCGCGCGGCGACAGCGCCGAGAGGATGCCCAGCGCCACCTTGGCGCCGACGCCCTGCACCGTGGTCAGCAGGCGGAACCAGTCGCGCTCGGCCGGATCGGCGAAGCCATAGAGCAAAATGGCGTCCTCGCGCACATGGGTCTCGATCAGCAAGGCGGCCTGGGCCGGCGGCTGCGGCAGGGCGGCGAGCGTGCGGCTGGAGGCCTGCACGACATAGCCGACGCCGCCGACGTCGATCAGGCAGCTTCCGTCCGCGATCTGGTCGATCTTTCCGGTCAGCTTGCCGATCATGTCCCCGGCCCTTTCATGCCCCCGGCCTCTTCATGCCATGGCCGTCCCGGCGGCCCAGGCGTGGCGGCTGGCGCGGTAATGGGCATGGCAGATCGCCACCGCCAGCGCGTCCGCCGCGTCCGCGCGCTTGAGCGTGGCGCCGGGCAGCAGCCGGCGGACCATCATCTGCACCTGGGTCTTGTCGGCGGCACCCGTGCCGACGACCGATTGCTTGACCCGCATGGCGCCGTATTCGAGCACGGGAATGCCGATCAGCGCGGGGGCGAGCAGGGCCACGCCGCGGGCATAGCCGAGCTTCAGGGTCGCGGCGCCGTTGCGGTTCACATAGGTCTCCTCCACCGCCGCCTCGTCCGGCTGGAAATCGGCCATCAGGCGGGTCAGCGCGTCGTGCAGGAACTTCAGCCGCAGCGGCACGCTTTCGGCGTTGTCGGTGGCGATCACGCCATCGCCGATATGGCGCAGGCGATTGCCGTCCGCCTCGATCATCCCCCAGCCGGTGAAGCGCAGGCCGGGATCGATCCCCAATAGCCGGACCGGTGGCTGCGTGGCCATGAACGACTCGAACCTCTCGTGGTTGAATGCGCAGCCTATACACCGGCGCCGAGTCGCCGGGCAGATGGCTTGCCGCGCCGTAGCGGCAGGGCGTCTCGCGTGGCATGATCAGGGCGATCGGGAGAGCGGGCATGGACATCGAGACCTTTACCGGCGCCGAGGCGGGGCGGATCGCCGCCATCTCCAGCCAGATCTGGGACGCCAAGTACCGGTTGAAGGCCCCGGACGGCACGCCGGTCGACGTCACGATCGAGGATACCTGGCGGCGCGTCGCCCGCGCGCTGGCGGTGGCGGAGGCCGAGCCGGAACGCTGGGAGGCGAAATTCTACGCGGCGCTGGAGGGGTTCCGCTTCCTGCCGGCCGGCCGGATCCTGGCCGGCGCCGGCGCCGACCGGCGGGTGACGCTGTTCAACTGCTTCGTCATGGGCGACATCCCCGACGATCTGGGCGGCATCTTCTCGCATCTGCGCGAGGCGGCGCTGACCATGCAGCAGGGCGGCGGGATCGGCTACGATTTCTCCTCGCTGCGGCCGAAGGGCGCGCCGGTGAAGGGCGTCGGCGCCGATGCCTCGGGGCCGCTGTCGTTCATGGACGTGTGGGACGCCATGTGCCGCACCATCATGTCCGCCGGCGCCCGGCGCGGCGCGATGATGGCGACGCTGCGCTGCGATCATCCCGATATCGAGGCCTTCATCGAC
>JBBIQA010000223.1:0-5058 GCA_037442565.1 Rhodospirillales bacterium | reverse complement strand
CCCCGACATGATCGGCCGTCGGCTGTTCTGGCGGATCTACCTGACGCTGCTGGCGAGTTTGGCGTTGTCGGCGGTGTTGATCGGGTTGCTGTGGCATTTCTCGCCCAATAGCGGGGTGGAGGGCTTGCGCCGTTTGCCGATCCGCCTGATGGCGGCGGCGATCCCTCTGGTCGACGAACCGCCGGGCGCCATCGATGCGGCCGCCGCTCGTCTGGCAGAAGCGATATCCGGCGACATAACGGTGGTCGCTCCCGATGGCCGGCTATTGGCGGTGGCCGGAGAGCGTCTCAGGCGTGCTCCGTCGCACAACGAGGATGATTGGGACGCGCCACGCGGCCGGAACCTGCGGGTGTTTCACTTGCCCGATGGCCGGGTGGTTCTGGCCCGGTTCGATTTCCCCATTCGCCGACCCGCCTGGCATGTCGGCTTGGCGCTGCTGGTGGTGGCGTTCGGCGTCGGCATAGCGGCCTTGCCGGTGGTGGCGAGGCTGACGCATCGGCTGGAGCGCCTACGTGGCAGCATGGAGCAATGGGGATCGGGCGATCTGTCGGTGCGGGTTCCCGTGCGCGGCCAGGACGAGATCGCCGCCGTCGCCACCAGCTTCAATCGCGCGGCGGACCGCGTACAGGCGCTGCTGACCGCGCATCGCGCATTGCTGGCCAATGCGAGCCATGAACTGCGCTCCCCGCTTGCCCGCCTCTCCATGGCAGCCGAGCTTTGGGAACAGGCCCCCTCGCCCGCCCGTCGTGCCGAAATCGAGCGGAACCTGGCCGAACTGGACCAGTTGATCGAAGAAATCCTGCTCGCCAGCCGCCTGGACAACCCCGACGCCGTTCTGGCGCAGGCCCGCCGGCGCGAAATTGTGGATCTGCTGGCGCTGGCCGCCGAGGAAGCAGCGCGCGTCGGCGCCAGCGTGGAGGGCTCCGTGGTGGAAATCGACGGCGACCCGCGTCTGCTCCGTCGCATGCTGCGCAACCTGTTGGAAAACGCCGGAAAACACGGCGCGTCGCCGGTGAGCGTCCACGTAGATCGCAACGAAACCGGCCGGCCCAGGCTGATCGTCCAGGATGCCGGCGCTCCCATCCCGGCAACCGAACGCGAGCGGATTTTCGAGCCCTTCTACCGCCCGGCCGGCCGCTCCGAGGGTACCGGCGGCTGGGGTCTGGGCCTGGCGCTGGTCCGCCAGATCGCCCGGTTCCATGGCGGGCAGGTGCGATGCGAGGCCGGCCGGGGCGGTGGCACCGCGTTCATCGTGGAATGGTAACCAGTTACAACCCAAATTTCATTCCAGACCTGAGGCACCAAGCCAAAGGCCTGCGGATCTTGCTCCGCTTGCGCTCTGTCGAACCACGTCCACATACAAAGGGCCGATCGTTCGACCGGTTAGCCGATCCGGCACGGCGGGGATGCGGCTTGGCCTGAATTTCGGGGAGGGAACGAATGTACGCAGCCATTCGCCAGGGCAAGGCAAAGGCCGGCAAGGCCGAAGAACTGGCCCGCACCATCAAGGAGGGAGCCATCCCGGTCATCAGCGATGTGCCGGGATTCCGGGCTTACTACGTGATCTACGCGCCGGACGATACCGTAACGGCGATCAGCATATTCGACGATTTCGCCGGCGCGGAAGAATCGAACAAGCGCGGCCTGGCGTGGATCGAACAGAGCCTGGCCCCCCTCCTCACCGGCCCCGCCTCCGCGGTCGCCGGACCCGTGATTGTGCGCACCCTGGCCTAGGTCGCGTAGGCGGATTTGACCAGCATCGGCCCGCGGGCAAAACGGATGATGGCTGGGTGGCTGACATCGGTCTTCTCGCACCGCATGGCGACGCGTTTGAACCGCTTGAGCTTGCCGACTGCCTGTTCGATGCGCGCCCGCCGTTCATAGAGGCGTTTCGGAAAATGACGTCTTCTGTGCTTGGAGTTTTCGCGGCGCGGCATAACCGGTGTGATGCCGCGGGCGCCCGCGGCCGTCCGGTTGGGTTGGCTGTCATATCCCTTGCCCGTCATCGCAAGTGTTCCGTCTGGCTGCATTCCGCGGGCAACTGGAAGAATGCCTCAAAGACCCCGCAGCGGCTCAACCGCCAATCGCGCTCCGTCGTTCCTGTCGGAAAAACATTACAGGGATTCCGTCCACACAGCCTGGTCCTTGATATGGATCAAACTCACCTTCCTGGTCACAATTCGCTGCGCTTACACCCCAAGCAGCCGACGGGCATTCCCGCCGGCGATCGCCGCCTTCGTCGCTTCGTCAAACCCCTCGACAGAATCGACATGCGCGATCGGATCGTAATCCCCCATGTCGTATGGATAATCCGTCCCCATCAAAATCCGGTCCGCTCCGAACACCGCCGCCAAATTCGCCAATTGATGCGGTGAGAACACGACGCTGTCGAACCAGATCTTGCGCAAATAGAAGCTCGGCGGCTTCGGCAAAATGCCGTGCGCATCGGACCTCGCTCCCCAGGCATGATCGATCCGCCCGGAATAACTCGGCAAATACCCGCCGCCATGTACCGCCAGTATCTGCAGATCGGGATGGCGTTCCAGCACCCCGTCGAAAATCAGGTAATGCAGCGCCACCGTGGTATCCAGCGGATTGCCGATCACGTTATCGAAATAGAACCGCGAAAATCGTTGCGGCTGGGTGAAGCCCGCCGGGTGGATCACCACCAGCATGCCCAGTTCCTCGGCCTTCGCCCAGAACGCGGCGAAGCGCGGATCGGACAGTTCCGCCCCAGCCACGTTGGTGAGTACCTGCACGCCCTTGAACCCCAGCTCGCGCGAACAGCGGGTTAGCTCCACCGCCGCCGCTTCCCCATCCTGCATCGGCACCGTGCCGAACGGAATGAACCGGTCCGGCCGCCGCGCCGCATAGGCGGCCATGCCGTCATTGACCATCCGCGCCGCCGCGGCGCCGACATCCGCCGGCACGTTGTAATAGCACTGGTTCGGCGCCGGCTTCACCACCTGCCGGTCGATCCCCATCGAGTCCAGTTCCCCCAGCCGCAACGCCATGTCGGTCAGGTTGGCATGCCGCTCCCTGCCCTGCCGCGCGGTCAGCACCTGCGTCTCCTCCGCCGCCGACGAAACCACTTTCGGCAGGTGTGGCCGCACGTAGTCGGCCGCCGCATCGATCAGGATGTGGGAATGGATGTCGATCGTCATGCCGGCCGGGCGCACGTCGCGGCCCTTCTTCCCTTCCGGCCGCGCCGCAGTCGGTCCATAGCGGTTCCAGGGGTCGGCCATGATCTCTCTCCTTCGGACGGGGTCGTAAAAACGCAAGGCTGCCGGTAAAGGCCCTGGCGCCGGCGATCCACTGCATCGACGGCCGATCCCACCATTGTTCCCGGTCTTGCGAACCATTAGAAGCCCTTTCCAGCCATGTGGGCCGCGCCAATAGGGTGCCCATACTTGCCCGTACCGGCTGGAAGTGCTGCAAGCCCTCGATCCCAACCGGAGTGGTGACTTCCATGGCCGATCCCGCCCCCGCCATTACCCCCCTCGCCGACACACTCGCCGCCGAGCGCGTCCTGATCCTGGATTTCGGCAGCCAGGTCACCCAGCTGATCGCCCGCCGCCTGCGCGAAAGTGGCGTCTACTGCGAAATCTGGCCGTTTTCCGCCGATCCAGAGCGCATTCGCGCCTTCGCCCCGCGCGGCATCATCCTCTCCGGCGGCCCTGCCTCCGTCACCGAAGGCGCCGCCCCGCTCGCCCCCGCTATGGTGTTCGCGGCCGGAATCCCCGTCCTTGGCATCTGCTACGGCGAGCAGCTGCTCTGCGCCCAGCTCGGCGGCGAGGTCCTCGGCTCGGATCACCGCGAATTCGGCCGCGCCTTCGTCGACGTGACCGAGGATTGCGCCCTGTTCCACGGCGTCTGGCCCAAGGGTGCGCGCGAGCAGGTCTGGATGAGCCACGGCGACCGTGTCACCCGCCTGCCGCCCGGCTTTCGCGCCGTCGCCACCAGCGAGGGCGCGCCGTACGCCGCCATCGCGGACGATGCCCGCAAATTCTATGGCGTGCAGTTCCACCCGGAGGTCGTGCACACCCCGCACGGCGCCCAGCTGCTGCGCAACTTCACCCATAACGTCTGTGGCCTATCCGGTGGCTGGACCATGGCCGGCTTCCGCCAGGCCCAGGTCGACCGTATCCGCGCGCAGGTCGGTTCCGGCCGCGTTATCTGCGGCCTGTCCGGCGGCGTGGACTCGTCGGTTGCCGCCGTGCTGATCCACGAGGCCATCGGCGATCAGCTCACCTGCATCTTCGTCGACCACGGCCTGCTGCGCCACGGCGAGGCCGACGACGTCGTCACCACCTTCCGTGACCGCTTCAACATCAAGCTTGTCCACCGCGACGCGTCGGCCCTGTTTCTAGGGCAGCTCGACGGCGTCACCGACCCCGAGCTGAAGCGCAAGACCATCGGCCGCCTGTTTATCGAGGTGTTCGAGGAAGAAGCGAAAAAGATCGGCGGCGCAGACTTCCTCGCCCAGGGCACGTTGTATCCGGACGTGATCGAAAGCGTCAGCTTCACTGGCGGCCCCAGCGTCACGATCAAATCCCACCACAATGTCGGCGGCCTGCCCGAACGCATGCGCATGCAACTGGTGGAGCCGCTGCGCGAGCTGTTCAAGGACGAGGTACGCGTGCTGGGCCGGGAGCTCGACATCCCCGAGATCATCGTCGGCCGCCACCCCTTTCCCGGCCCTGGCCTCGCCATCCGTATTCCCGGCGCCATCACCCGCGAAAAGGCCGATCTGCTCCGCAGGGTGGATGCCATCTACCTCGAAGAAATCCGCAACGCCGGCCTTTACGATGCGATCTGGCAGGCCTTTGCCGTATTGCTGCCCGTCCGCACCGTCGGCGTCATGGGCGACGGCCGCACCTACGACTTCGCCTGCGCGTTGCGCGCCGTGACCAGCACCGACGGCATGACCGCGGATGTGTACCCGTTCGACATGGCCTTCCTGTCGCGCGTCTCCAACCGCATCGTCAACGAGGTCCGCGGCATCAACCGTGTGACCTACGACATCACCAGCAAGCCGCCGGGGACGATTGAGTGGGA
>JBBIQA010000222.1:0-5238 GCA_037442565.1 Rhodospirillales bacterium | reverse complement strand
ATGCCCGGCCGTTCCGGGTTCAGTTTCAGCATCAGCCAGGGCGCCACCACCATGGCGACGAAGAAGGAGAACAGCATCGCCGCCGAGGCATTGGCCGGAATCGGCGCCATGTAGGGGCCCATCAGCCCGGAGACGAACAGCATCGGCAGCAGCGCCGCGATCACCGTCAGGGTGGCGACGACGGTGGGATTGCCCACCTCGGCCACCGCCTCAATCGCTGTCTGGATGCGCCCCCGCCCCCCGCGCATCGCCCAGTGCCGGGCGATGTTCTCCACCACCACGATGGCGTCGTCCACCAGGATGCCGATCGAGAAGATCAGCGCGAACAGGCTGACGCGGTTGATCGTGTAGCCCATCAGCCGGGCGGCGAACATCGTCAGCAGGATGGTGGTGGGGATCACCACCAGCGTCACCAACGCCTCCCGCCAGCCGATGGCGAAGGCGATCAGCACGACGATCGAGACGGTGGCGAGGCCGAGATGGAACAGCAGCTCGTTCGCCTTGTCGTTCGCCGTCTTGCCGTAGTCGCGCGTCACCTCCACGCGGATGTCGGAGGGGATCAGCCGCCCTTCCAACCCCTGCACGCGCTCGACGATGTCCTGCGAGACCACCACGGCGTTGGCGCCGGCGCGCTTGGCGAGTGCCAGGGTGACCGCCGGCACGCGCGGCCACGCCGCCGGCTCGGCCTTGGCGCCCGCCTTATCGGCCGGCTTCATGTCCCACACCCGGTTGTCGGCCGTGCTCGGGCCGATCACCACACGGGCGACGTCGCGCACATAGACCGGCCTTCCGTCGCGCGTGGTCAGCAGCAGCAGGCCGATATCCGGCACGCCGTGCAGCGTCTGGCCGGAGGCGAGCGTGCGGGTGAGCCCGGCATCGCGCACATTGCCGGCGACGAAGGCGCGGTTGGCGTCGCGCACCTTGCCGATCAGCTGCTGCAGGGTGACGCCGAACAGGGAAAGTTTCTCCGGGTCGGGTTCGACGCGGATTTCCTCCGGCCCGGTGCCGACGATGTAGCTGGTGCCGATATTGCCGACCTTGGTCAGTTCGGTGCGCAGCTTCACCGCCAGGTCATAGAGGTCGTTGTCGGTCCAGCGCGCCGCCGCCTCGGGCTTGGGCGAGAGCGTCAGCGTCACCACCGCCACATCGTTGATGCCGCGCCCGACGATCAGCGGCTCGGGGATGCCGGTGGGGATCTTGTCGATATTGGCGCGGATCTTGTCGCTGACCCGCAGCACCGCGTCGTCCTCGTTGGTGCCCACGTCGAAGCGCGCCGTCACCACCGCCTGGTCGTCCTGCGTCTGGCTGTAGACATGCTCCACGCCGGTGATCGCCTTGACGATGCTCTCCAGCGGCTTGGTGACCATCTGCACCGCGTCCGGCGCCTTCAGCCCGTTGGCCTGCACCACGATATCGACCATCGGCACGCTGATCTGCGGCTCCTCCTCACGCGGGATGGTCAGCAGCGCCACCAGCCCGGCGGCCAGCGCCGCCAGCAGGAACAGCGGCGTGAGCGGGGAGCGGATGGTGGCGCGGGTCAGCCGGCCGGACAGGCCGAGCTTCACCTCCTCGGGCGCGCCGGTCATGGCTGCACCAGCACGTCGCCGGGCTTCACGCCGGAGAGGATTTCCAGCCCGTCCGGCATGTCCGCGCTCGGGTGGTCCTGGCCGCGCTGCACCGGCACCAGCGCGTCGCCCCCCTGCTTCTGGCGCAGGCGGACATAGTCGATGCCGAAGCGGGTGGTGACGAAGCGGGCGGGCACCACGTAGCCCGGGCGCTGGCCGGCGCTGATCCACACCCGCACGCGGTCGCCGACGAAGAAATCGCCGAGGTCGGAAACCGTGGCGTCGGCGACCACGCGCCCGTCCATGATCTGCGGATAGATCAGGGTGATGCGGCCGCTGGCACCCTGCGGCGCGCCGAGCTGGGCGGGATCGAGGCGGATCGGATCATCCAGCTTCAGCAGCGCGGCGTGGCGTTCGGGGATGCGCAGGCGCAGCAGGAAGGGCTGCTCGCCCACGGTGGCCACCGTGTCGCCGTTCAGCACCACCGATCCGGTGGTCAGCGGCACCGTCAGCACCCGCCCGGCGACCGGCGCCAGCACCGAGCCCTCGGCCAGCTGCTGCTGCACCACCGCGCGTTCGGCGCTGCGCGCGCGCAGCGCGCTGGTGGCGACCTCGACCGCGGTGCGCGCCTGATCCAGCGCGACCTTCGGGCCGGAGCCCTGGCGGAACAGCGTGTCGGCGCGGCTGAGGTCGGTCTGCGCCTGGGCGAGTTGGGAGGACAGGCCGGCGATCTGCGCATCGAGCGAGCCGAGCTGCAGCAGCAGCTTTTCGTCGCCGACCACGGCGATCACCTGGCCCTGCTTCACCGCATCGCCCTGGCGCACCGACAGGCTGGCGATGGTGCCGCCGATGCGGGTGCGCGCCGGCACGACGTTGGGGCTTTCCACCGTGGCGAACACCGCCTTCTCGTCGGCGATCTGTTGCAGTTGCACGGTGAAGCTGCCGGCGGCGCCGTCCGCGGCCAGCGTGGCGCGCGCCATGCCGGCCACAAGCGCAAGGATCAGGAGGAGACGCGAGCGCATGGCGAAATTTCCGTCGTGTTTGGGATATGGGAGGAGCGGGGAAGCGCCGCGCCGATACCGAGCCAGGCCGCAGCGGCGATAACACCGGCATTTCCGCCGCAGCGGCATTGATGTCGATCAATGCGCCGGGGAGCTGTTCCGGCGCAATCTGCGAAACGGATTTGCCGCATGCGCTATGTCCGTTTGCGGCCGGCCGGCCGGGCGCATTTCTCGGCCGCCGCCTGCGGGCAGAAGATGTCGGAAAGCGTCTCCAGCACGCGCAGGGCCGGGGCGCTGGTGATCGAATACCAGATCGTCTGTCCATCGCGTCGCGCCTGCACCAGGCCGTCGCGGCGCATCAGCGACAGATGCTGGGAGACATTGGAATCGCGCAGGCCGAGTGCTGTGGCAAGGTCGCCGACCGAACGCTCCGCCTCGGTAAGCTGGCAAAGGATCAGCAGCCGGTGCCGGCTGCCGAGCGACTTGAGCAATTGGCTGGCCGCGTCGGCTGCCGCCGACATCTGGTCCGGGTCGATTTTCACGTGGGTCATGGCTTGGCGGCCTTGCTGCGCGACATTCATACTTGCGTATCTACGAAGATATATATATTCAGTCAATACGAAGCTGCATGCAACGACGCGGCCGGTGGCGGTGCGCCCGGTGGCCGCGCAGGGATGGGAGAAGCCGAATGAGCGAGATCGTCGTTTTGGGCGCCGGGCTGGGCGGCACGCTGATGGCTTATGAACTGCTGCCGCAGCTGCGCAAGGGCGACCGGGTGACCCTGATCGGCCAGGATGAGAAGTATCATTTCGTGCCGTCCAATCCGTGGGTGGCCGTGGGCTGGCGCAAGCGCCCGGATATCGAGGCGGACCTGACCGGCGTGATGCAGCGCAAGGGCGTGCGCTTCCTCACCCAGGGCGCGCGGCGGCTGGACCCGGCGGCGAAGCGGATCGACATGAACGACGGGTCCACGGTCGAGTACGATTATCTGGTGATCGCCACCGGCCCGGATCTGGCCTTCGACGAGATCGAGGGCCTCGGCCCGGCCGCGCACACCCAGTCGATCTGCCACGTGGAGCACGCCCAGAAGGCGTATGAGGCGTTCGAGGCGTTCTGCCGCAAGCCCGGGCCGATCGTGGTCGGCGCGGTGCAGGGCGCGTCCTGCTTCGGCCCGGCCTACGAATTCGCCTATATCCTGGACACCGAACTGCGCAAGCGGCGCATCCGCGACCAGGTGAAGATGACCTTCGTCACCTCCGAGCCCTATATCGGCCATCTCGGCCTGGACGGAGTGGGCGACACCAAATCCCTGATGGAAAGCGAGTTCCGCAACCGTCATATCAGCTGGATCACCAACGCCCGCGTGAAGCAGGTGACCGGCACGGCGGTGGCGGTCGAGGAGATCGACGACATGGGCGCAGTGGCCAAGACCCACGACCTGCCCTTCAACTTCGCCATGATGCTGCCGCCGTTCCGCGGCGTGCCGGCGATCCGCGGCCTCGATGGCCTGGTGAACCCGCGCGGCTTCGTGCTCATCGACCAGCACCAGCGCAACCCCGCCTATCCGGAGATCTTCGGCGTCGGGGTCTGCGTCGCCATCCCGCCGATGGGCCCGACCCCGGTGCCGGTGGGGGTGCCGAAGACCGGCTTCATGATCGAATCGATGGTCACCGCCACCGCGCACAACATCGGCTCCCTGCTGCGCGGCGAGCAACCGAAGGCGCGCGCCACCTGGAACGCCGTGTGCCTGGCCGATTTCGGCGACAGCGGCGTGGCCTTCGTCGCCCAGCCGCAGATCCCGCCGCGCAACGTCAACTGGGCCGCCAAGGGCGCCTGGGTGCACTTGGCGAAGGTCGGTTTCGAAAAATACTTCCTGCGCAAGATGCGCAGCGGCGAGAGCGAGCCGTTCTACGAGCGCTTCCTGCTGCGCCAGCTCGACATCGCCAAGCTCAAGGCCGTGGAGACGGAGGCCGGGAATGACTGACCCATCCCATGTCGTCTGCCCGCATTGCCGCGCGGTGAACCGCCTGCCGCCCGGCCGCCCGGCCGAGGCGGGGCGCTGCGGCAGCTGCCATGCCGCCCTGTTCGACGGTCATCCGGCCGAGGTGGACGAAGCCGGGTTCGAGCGGCATTTGAGCGCCAACGGCATTGCCGTTCTGCTCGATGTGTGGGCGCCGTGGTGCGGCCCGTGCCGGACGATGGGGCCGATGTTCGAGCGCGCCGCGGGCGTGCTGGAGCCCCAGGTGCGGCTGCTGAAGCTGAACGCCGACACGGCGCCGACTGTCAGCGCCCGCCTCGGTGTGCGCGGCATTCCGGCGATGTTCCTGTTCCGCGACGGCGCCTTGCTCGCTCAGCAGACAGGCGCGATGACGGACACGGACATCGTTCGCTGGGTCCGCCAGGCGCTCGCCGCGCCGGCGCAGCAGGCGAAGGCCTCGTGAGTTTCACGTTTAACCAAGGAGAATGATATGACGATCGATCGTGCGGTGATGATGTTCGCGGGCTTCATGGTGCTGCTGAGCCTGGTGCTCGGGATCTGGGTGCATCCGTACTGGTTCCTGTTGAACGCCTTCGTCGGCCTGAACCTGATCCAGGCCAGCATCACCGGCTTCTGTCCGGCGGCGATCTTCTTCCGCCTGCTGGGCGTGAAGTCGGGCTGCGCGTTCTCCTGA
>JBBIQA010000221.1:3652-5307 GCA_037442565.1 Rhodospirillales bacterium | reverse complement strand
TCGGCCGCAGCGCGGCGGACCGGCGCGATATCCGCCGGGCGTGGCGAACCCCGGTTTGACGCTCGGGCGCCTTGCGCTGCCGCCTATTTCCCTTTCCAGACCGGCCGGCGCTTTTCGTTATAGGCCAGCACGCCCTCCCGCCGATCCTCGGTGATCACCAGGCGGTTATAGGCCTCGATCTCGAACAGCAATCCGTTCTTCAGATCCATCTGGCTACCGGCGCGGATGGATTTTTTCGCCTGACGGATGGACAGCGGGGCATTGGCGGCAATTTTTCCGGCGGTCGCGAGCACGCCCTCCATCAATTCGCCCGGCGGATAAACCTTGTTCAGAATCCCCCATTCCAGCGCCTGCGCGGCGCTGATCGGAGCGCCGGTGCAGATGAATTCCATCGCCCGCCGCGTCCCCATGGCGCGCGGCGCCAGTTGCGTGCCGCCGCCGCCGGGCATGATCCCCACGGTCACCTCGGTCAGCGCGAACCGCGCGGTATCCACGGCATAGGCGAAGTCGCAGGCCAGCACCGCTTCCGTGCCGCCGCCATAGGCATGGCCGTTCACCGCGGCGATGATCGGCATCGGCAGGTCCAGCAGCGCATCCCGCCCGCGCTCGAAGATTTCGTGCTGGTGCTGCCATTGCTCGTCGGTCATTCCCTTGCGGGCCTTCAGGTCGCCGCCGGCGGAGAAAATGCGCTCCCCGGCGCCCGTCAGCACCACGCAGCGTATGTCCCCAGGATGGGCGATCAGCCGGGTCCAGAGGTCGAGCATGTCCAGGCCCATCTGGGTGTTCTTGGCGTTGCCGACCTCCGGGCGGTTCATCGTCACCAGCAGGATGTGCCGGTCGATGGTTTCCGCCAGGATGGTTTCGTATTTGTGTTCCATCACCGCGGCTCCAGCGTGGGGTACGGGCCATCCTTCAGCGTGAACCGCTCCAGCACCGTCTCGCGGATCGTGCGGCGCATGATCTTGCCCTGCGCGTTGCGGGCCAGCTCGGGGAACATCAGGAAGGCGCGCGGGTGCTTGTGCCGCGCCAGTTCGCCCAGCGCCGACCGGGCGCGATCGGGCCAGGCGGCATCCGCGGTTTCGCCCACCGCGACGATCACCTCGCCCCAGTATTCCGAGGGCAGGGTGACGATGGACACCGCGCCGGTGCCGGCGGTGCCGGACAGCGCGCGCTCGATCTCGTCCGGGTGGATCTTGTAGCCGCCGGACTTGATCACGTCGGCGACACGTCCCACCAGGTGCAGCCGGCCGCGCGCGTCGATGCGGCCGAAATCGCCGGTGGCATGAAACCCGTCCGGCGGCAGCGGAATGAAGCCGGTCTGGTCGAAATGCCCCGACGACATGTGCCGGCCACGCAGATGCACCTCGCCGATCCCGCCCGCCGGCAGTACCGTGCCGTCCTCGTCGCGGATCTCGATCTCCACGCCGGTGCCGGGAAAGCCGACGCACACGCCGTCGCCCTCGATGGGCGCCGCGTAATAGGCATCGGTTTCCGCCGGTGAGAGGGTGGCGATCGGGTTGGTGATCTCCGACTTGCCGTAGGTCACGCGGATCACCGGGCCGAATACCGCCCTCGCCTTGTGATACAGCGATGGCAGCAACGGCGCGGTGCCGCAGAAGATGGTGCGGATGCCCTCGACGCGCCTTCCCTCATAG
>JBBIQA010000221.1:0-3552 GCA_037442565.1 Rhodospirillales bacterium | reverse complement strand
TTGCGCAGCACGCCGATGCCGGTGACCTCCACCTCCACCACATCGCCGGGCTTCATCCACACCGGCGGGGTGCGATAGGCGCCGACGCCGCCGGTTGTGCCGGTAACGATGATGTCGCCCGGCTCCAGCTGGGTGAACGTGGAGATGTATTCGATCAGCGTCGGCACATCGAAGCACAGGTCGTCGATCGTCGCCCGCTGCATCTCCTGGCCGTTCAGCCGCGTCAGCAGCGTCTGCTTGGTGATGTCGCCCGCTTCCTCCGGCGTCACGATCCAGGGGCCGAAGCCGCCGGTGGCGAAGAAGTTCTTGCCGGGGGTGAACTGAGTGGAATGGCGCTGCCATTCGCGCACTGACCCATCATTGTAGCAGCTGTAGCCCGCGATCACGTCCATGGCCTTGTCCTTCGGCACATGCCGGCAGCGCTGACCGATGATGACGGCCATTTCGCCTTCGAAATCCAGCGTTTCCGACGCCTTCGGCCGGACGATCGGGGCGCCGTGGGCCACCTGCGTGTTGGCGAAGCGGGTGAAGATCATCGGCTTCTTCGGCGGCTCGCGCCCGCCTTCCAGGATATGCGTCATGTAGTTCAGCCCGATGCAGAAGATCTTGTCCGGGTTGGGGATCGGCGGCAGCAGCGTCACGTCATCAAGCTGGTAGCTGGGGTGGCGGGCGGCATAGTCACCCAGCGAATGCATGGCCCAGAGCGCATCGCGCAAGGTGGGAGCCAGGCCGCCCAGATCGACGATGCCGGCTTCCTTCAGAATGCCCCAGCTGGCGGAACCGTCCGGACGGCGGAAGGAGACGAGTTTCATGGTTGGTTTCCCCGATGGATAGGTTCCCATCGTGCGTCCGGCCGGAAGTTGGGGCAAGCCGGCCAGGGCGGTCTGGCCAGGGCGGTCTGGTCCGCGCGCCGCCCACGTGACAAGCTTCCCCAGCGGCACAAATTCGCCGGCCAGCAGGGGGAGCCAACATGACGAAGATCGTGGGTAGCGGCGATTATCGGTACGAATGCGTCGAGAACTGGGGCAGGTTGCCCGCCGGCTGGTCGTTCAAGGAAATCGGCGCGGTCGGGACCGACAGGAACGACAACGTTTATGTGTTCAATCGCGGCGAACACCCGATGATCGTGTTCGACAAGGACGGGAATTTCCTGAAATCCTGGGGCGAGGGTGTGTTCCCCCGCGCGCACGGCATCTTCATGGCACCCGATGACACGATCTGGCTGACCGATGATGGCGACCACACGGTTCGCCAATGCACGCTGGACGGCAAGATCCTGCTGACGCTCGGAACCCCCGGCAAGCCGGCGCCGTTCATGAGCGGCCAGCCCTTCCACCGCTGCACCCACACGGCGATGGCTCCCAACGGCGACATCTTCGTCTCGGACGGCTACGGCAACGCCAGCGTGCACAAATTCGACCCCAAGGGCCGCCTGCTGAAATCCTGGGGCACATCGGGCACCGGCCCGGGCGAGTTCAACCTCGTCCATAACATCGTCTGCGACGACGATGGCTGGGTATACGTCGCCGACCGGGAGAACCACCGCATTCAGGTGTTCGATGCCAACGGCAAATACGAAACCCAGTGGAACAGCCTGCACCGCCCCTGTGCCCTGTTCATGACCCGCGGCAAATGCCCGCTATGCTATGTGGGGGAGCTTGGCCCGGGCATGCCGGTGAACCGGCTCTATCCCAATCTCGGCGCGCGGGTCTCGATCCTCGATCACACCGGCAAGCGATTGGCCTGGATCGGCGCTGACCGCCCTGGCCTCGGCCTCGGCGAGTTCACCGCTCCGCACGGCATCACCGTGGACAGCCGAGGCAATATCTATGTGGGCGAGGTTTCCTGGACCAACTGGCCGACGACTTTCCCCGACGACCCGCGGCCGGATAGCCCGCGCTGCCTGCACAAGTTCCGCAAGCTGTAGGCAGGTTGGTTGGGGATGCGAATCCCCAACCGCGTTCAGGCACTGCGCGGACGGCCCAGCCACGTGATGGTGACATCCGAGCGCGGCTGCGCTCGGCAGGCCAGGGTCTGCCCGGCCGCGATCTGCGCGGGGCTCAGCGAGGCATCGCTGTGCGGCAGAAGCTGTATCTCGCCGCTGTCGAGATGCGAAACGCAGGCGCCGCAATTGCCGCTGGCGCAGCCATACGGATAGTCGATCCCCGCTGCGATGGCGGCATGCAGGATCGGCCGGTCGGCGGCGCATTGGATGGTTTTGCGGGCATTGGCGATCTTCACCTTGAAGACCGGGGGATTGAGGCGGCTCATCACGCGTTCACCACGGCGGCGCTGGCCGGGGCGCGGCGGGAGGGCAGGGCTCGCACGCTCTCGAATTCCGGATGGAACCAGACCACCGAGGGAAACCGCACCAGGGCGTAACCATACAGGGCCAGCCCGACCGCCGGCTGGTTGCCGATCACCGCGGTGTCGTGGATGCCGTGGTCCGTCATGGCGATGCCGGTGCCCGGACCCACGGTGGCGCCGGTGATTTCTTCCACCGTGGCGCGGCCCGGAATGCTGCCATCGTCCGTGCGCTGGAAGAACCTGTGCAGTTCCACGCCAGAGATGCCGGCGTTGACGCACCAGATCCCGTGATCGTGTGGGGCGGCCACTTTCCCGGGCATATTGATGGTCAGATAGAGCCCGAAACCGTCGTCCCCATCCTCTGCCAGCATATGATTGCGCCCCTGCGCTACCGGGGCAGCGAAATCTGCCATGGGAAAAAGGTCGGCTTTGCCGGCCAGCCCGATCAAGAGCGCCTTTAGCTGTTCCAGCGCCGCCGGTGTGGCGCCCGCAGGGTCGATGATCGCGTGCGCCTTGCGCAGCAAGGCCCTGCAGGCTGCGGTACGTCGGCCGGCAAGTGTTGGCGGGTTGGCTTTCATCCGAACCTCCTGGGGCATTTCCTGGCGGAAAGCGTAGGTCGATGTGTGACCGCCAAACAATGGCTTGATACCTGGTTATGGGGCCTGCCCACCGCATGCGTCCCACGCATAGCTCACCCGCCTCGCATCTAATTTCTGCGGCGGCGTTGGACTATACGCACAGTCTCCAATTTAACCATGTTTTTTCAATTGCTTACCTTCGATCTTCGCCGCGGATCCCTCGCCTTGTCATGCCGTTGACACGCAGGGGGCACGCGACTAGAAACCGCACCTCGCCGACGGGCACCACGCTCTGAGGCACTCCGGAAACGGGGCGTTCATTGACAATTGCATAAGCTAGGAAGGGATACGTTGGCGGCGTCCTGAGTATTTTTGCTTTCGGGCAAGGATAGGTTTGGGGTTGGTTTGGTATTGGTTTGGATTTTTGGATCTGGACTTTACTGGTCGACTTCTGGGACGTGCTGTTGATGTATCTTTGATGCGTTAAAAGTACGCTTTAGAATTAGGTCTGGTTGTTTGTTAGGTTTTTGGACCTGTCGAATGATTGGATGACCACGAGTTCGGGTTCTGTTCGTTGATGGTTGCTGGTTCCGTGAGGGATTGGTTGCTTGAGATGAACCTGAGAGTTTGATCCTGGCTCAGAGCGAACGCTGGCGGCATGCTTAAC
>JBBIQA010000220.1:0-5606 GCA_037442565.1 Rhodospirillales bacterium | reverse complement strand
TCGCGGTCTCGGCGCCGGCCGCGCGCAGCAGGTCCGCGCGGGCGGGGTCGCCGTAATAGACCCGGTTGCCGAAACGCCGGACCACGTCCACCTGGCCGGTATCGCGCTCCAGCGCGGTGAACTCGATGCCCTGCATGCGCAGCACGCGGCCAATGATCTGGCCCACGCGGCCAAAGCCGCAGATGATCACCGGCGCCGTGGCATGATCGATCGTGTCGTAGTCGGCCGCCGGTTCGCCCTCGATGCGCGGGATCAGGAACCGCTCGGAAGCGGCGAACAGCAGCGGTGTCGCCACCATCGAAAGTGCCACGACCAGCGTCGCGCCATCGGATTGCGTGCGGCTGATGGCTCCCTCGGCGATGGCGGCTCCGAACAGCACGAAGCTGAACTCGCTGCCCTGCGGCAGGGCAAGGCCGAAGCGGAGCGCATCGACGTGATCCTGGCCGGACAGGCGGCCGAGTGCCCACGCCACCCCGATCTTGCAGACCAGCAATCCAGCCAGGGCGAGGCCGATCACCGCCGGTTCGGACAGCGCCAAATGAAGATCGGCGGACATGCCAACCGATATGAAGAAAAAGCCGAGCAGCAGACCCTCGAATGGCTCGATATCGGCCTGGAGTTCATGGCGGAACTCCGACTCCGACAGCAGCACGCCGGCCATGAAGGCGCCGAGCGACATCGACAGCCCGACCAGGTTGGCAAGCTCGGCGGTGCCGGCCACGGTCAGCAAAGCGAGGATTGTGAATACCTCCGGCGTGCGGGCGCCGCCGATCAGCCGGAAAACCGGACCGATCAGGAAACGGCCGCCGAGCAGGATGGCGGCAATGGCGGCGGCCGCGCGGGCGACGTCCAGCCAGGGAAAGCGGTCCGGCAGGTCCACTCCACTCAGCAGAGGCAGCAGGGCGACGAGCGGAATGAAGGCAACGTCCTGGAACAACAGCACGCTGAAGCCGTCCCGTCCGGCGCGGCTGTTCAGCAAATCCCGCTCCCCCAGCATCGGCAGCACGATCGCGGTGGAGGACAGGGCGAGCCCGAGGCCCATGACAACGGCCCCTTGCCAGGGGAGACCCGCCGCGTAGGTCAGGCCGCCCAGCACTGCGGCGGTAACGCCAAGTTGCGCGGAGCCGAGGCCGAACACGGCACGGCGCATCACCCACAGCCGCGCCGGGCGGAGTTCCAGTCCGATCAGGAACAGCAACATGACGACGCCGAGTTCCGCCACCTGGGCAATCTGGTCGACATCGGTGATCAGCCGCAGTCCCATCGGCCCGATGACGATCCCGGCCAGGAGATAGCCCAGCACGCTGCCGAAGCCCGCGCGGCGCGTAAGCGGCACGGCGATGGCGGCGGCGGCAAGCAGGATGACGAGAATGCTCAGCATCTCGATGCGGATATCATGGAGCGCATGCGGAGGGAACGAAAACGACTCGCGCCCTGTCGTCCGCGCACCAGGCTCGTCGCCACCCAACGCCGGCATCTCATTACAAGCGGTTCATTCCCGTCGCCCGCCCTTGAAACAAGACCGCCACCGCCAAATCTCTATCCCTGATCCGGGCCCCTCTGACGGAATGGCTGCCACAGTCAGCCAACTCCGTGATGTCGGATCACCGTGCGCGACCTTCGCCAAGGCCGCCGCCGTGATCTGGCCCGCTCTATGACGCCCGATTCCGGATGGTCGATCCCTTGGTGGCGGACCCGCTCGCGGTTCTCTTCACCCAATGGAGCTGGACCATGCCGAATGTATCCCCAAAAAACTTCCGCCGCAGCCGCCACGACAATCTGCGTGAGGAATTGCTGTCCGCGATGATCGAGTACCGCGGCAGTGATCTGATGGAAGCGACGATCGCCGCCTGCGCGATCATCGCCCACGCCGATGGCAACGTCGCCGCGGTGGAGCGCGCGCGCATGATGCAGGTGATGCAAACCGACCCGTTGCTGGCGATGTTCCCGCGGGAGGCCGTGCTGCACGAGTTCGCGACACATGCACGCGCGTTCGAGGCCGATTACGGGGATGCGCTGCAGGAGGCCATTCGCCCGGTCATGAAGCTCGCCGGGCGCGAGCAATATTCCAAAATCGTGCTGAACGCCTGTTTGCTGATCACCGCCGCCGACGGGCGCGTCGACCCGCGCGAGCTCGAGGCGATCTCTCTGGTGCGCGACGCGCTGAACGTGGAGCCGGCTCCCGGCGGCGCCCCGGCGTGACCCGTGACCGTTCTTCACCTTTTCCTGCCCCGTTGCACCCGGCAAGGGATCGTCGAATACTCCCCCCGACACCACCAACGGCTCAAGCAAAAGCCCAAAAACCCACGCGCATGGAGGAACACCGATGTCATTCTACCGAGGCATGACCTGCGAGAACGTGACCCTTACCGGCGACGACGGCACCAAGATCACCGCCTACGTCGCCAGGCCGGCCGGCCCCGGCCCTTTCCCGGGCGTCGTGCTGATCCACCATTTGCCGGGCTGGAGCGAGCTGTACATCGAAACGACCCGCCGGTTCGCCCACCACGGCTATCTCGCGATCTGCGCCAACCTCTATGAACGCGAAGGCGGCAGCGACGCCAATCCGGACGATGTCGCTGCCAAGGTGCGCGCCGAGGGCGGCATCGCCGACGCCCAGATGGTCGGCGATACCGCGGCAGCGGTGAAATGGATGCGCGCGCAGCCGGACAACAACGGCAAGGTCGGCCTGATCGGCTCCTGCTCCGGCGGCCGGCACGCCTTCATCTACGCCTGCCAGAAGCACGACGTCGACGCGGTCGTCGAACTATGGGGCGGCGGCGTCGTGATGGCCAAGGAGGAACTGAACGCGAAGAAGCCCACGGCACCGATCGACATGACCAAGGACCTGGCCGCCCCGCTGCTCGGCCTGTTCGGCAACGACGACCGCGCGCCAAGCCCCGAGCAGGTGAACCAGCACGAGGCCGAACTGAAGAAGCACGGCAAGGCCCACGAGTTCCACCGCTACGACGGCGCCGGCCACGGCTTCTTCTACTGGCACCGCCCGCTGTACCGGCCCGAGCAGGCGATGGACGGCTGGAACAAGATCTGGGCCTTCTTCGGCAAATACCTGGCAAAATAGGAGAGCCGAACATGTGCACGTCGATCATCGAGGTCACGCGCGCCGAGGGCATGGCGAAACGAGGGGACCAGTGGTTCCCGCTATCGCAGGCGGTGGTCGCCTACGACCACGCCCGCCACGCCCCGCTCGGCGATGTCATCACGCTGGACTTCCTCAACACCGCCCTCGGCGCCGATGCCCGGGCCGGGATCGAGCTGACGCTGGAAACCGCGAAGGAACTCCGCGCCGCGCTGGACCGGGCAATCGCCGCCGCCGATTTCGAGGAGGCGGAAGTCCGCGGCAAGGGCGCGGTCCCCCGCCTCGTCCAGGCCGCGTGAGGTCGGCGCGGCTCAGCTCGCGCCAGCCACCTTGTCCTGCGTCTTCGTTGCAAAATCCCCGGCATCATGCCGCTCATGCAACTGGCTCGAAGGCTCGCCCTGCACCCGGTTGACCATCCGCCCACGCCGAACCGCCGGCCGCTCGCCGATCGCGTCGGCCCAGCGTAGAACGTTCTTGTACTCCTGCACCGCCAGAAACTCGGCCGCCCCATACAGCCAACCCTTCACCAGCCCCCCATACCAGGGAAACACGGCGATATCCGCGATCGTGTAGTCACCACCCGCCAGATACTCACTCGAAGCCAGCCGACGGTCGAGCACGTCGAGCTGGCGCTTCACCTCCATGGTGAACCGGTCGATGGCATATTCGATCTTCATCGGCGCGTAGGCGTAGAAATGCCCGAAGCCGCCACCCAGATACGGCGCGCTGCCCATCTGCCAGAACAGCCAGGACAGGCATTCGGCGCGCGCCCCGGCCTCGGTCGGCAGGAAGGCCCCGAACTTCTCCGCCAGGTACATCAGGATCGCACCGGACTCGAACACCCGTATCGGCGTCGGACCGCTGCGATCCATCAAGGCCGGGATCTTGGAGTTGGGATTGACCGCCACGAACCCGCTGCCGAACTGATCGCCGTCGCCGATCCGGATCAGCCAGGCATCGTATTCCGCGCCGGCATGGCCCAGCGCCAAAAGTTCCTCCAGCATCACCGTCACCTTCACGCCGTTCGGCGTTCCCAGCGAATAGAGCTGCAAGGGATGACGGCCGACCGGCAGCTCCTTGTCGTGGGTGGGCCCGGCGATCGGGCGGTTGATGTTGGCGAACCGGCCGCCGCTCGGCTTGTTCCAGACCCAGACCTTCGGCGGCGTGTAATCGGACGTGCTGCTCATGTTCAAAACTCCAGGCGTTTGGAGGGGCGGGCAATCGCAAAGGGCGACCGGC
The DNA here is from genome assembly GCA_037442565.1 of Rhodospirillales bacterium. Taxonomy (GTDB): domain Bacteria; phylum Pseudomonadota; class Alphaproteobacteria; order Acetobacterales; family Acetobacteraceae; genus PALSA-911. The sequence goes on along the minus strand of JBBIQA010000220.1, from coordinate 1,267 downwards.
TTGGCCCGCACGATAACACCAAGCATCGCGCGGGGCAGCGCGGCACAGGCGTACACCAGTTTGCCGCTGTGCGCGAATGGCGCCCCCTCGTCCAACCCGCCATCCCGGTCTACCATCGTCGCAGACCCAGGAAGGAAACACCCCATGAGCGGAACAGCCGCGCCTGCCCACACCCCCTACCTCGCCGTCCGCCAGGAATGGCTGGACCGGGTGAAGGAACCCATCCTCGAACCGGATCTGCCCATCGTCGATCCGCACCACCATTTGTGGGATCGGCCGGGCTGGCGGTATCTGCTGGACGATCTGCTCGCCGACACCAATGCCGGGCACAACATCGTCGCCACCGTCTTCGTCCAATGCCGCGCCATGCACCGCGCCGACGGACCCGATGCCATGAAACCGGTCGGTGAAACCGAATTCGTCAACGGCGTGGCCGCCATGTCCGCCTCCGGCGCGTACGGCAAAGCGAAGATCTGCGCCGGCATCGTCGGGACCACCGATTTCCGGCTCGGCGCCGGCGTGCAGCCGGTGCTGGAAGCCCATATCCGCGCCGGCGGCGGCCGCTTCCGCGGCATCCGCCACATCAGCGCCTGGGACGCCGATCCCACCGTCGGCAACCCCGGCTACGCCCCGCCCCAGGGCATGCTCGGCCACGCCGATTTCCGCGACGGCTTCTCGCGCCTCGCGCCGATGGGGCTGAGCTTCGACGCGTGGCTGTACCACACCCAGATCGACGAGCTCACCGCGCTGGCCCGCGCCTTCCCCGACACCCAGATCGTGCTGGATCACGTCGGCGGCCCGCTCGCCATCGGCGCCTACGCCGGCAAGCGCGACGCCATCTTCCCGGTCTGGGCCAAATCCATCCGCGAACTCGCCACCTGCCCGAATGCCCACGTCAAGCTCGGCGGCCTCGGCATGCGCATCAACGGTTACGACTTCCACGAAAAGACCGACCCGCCGACCGCGCAAACCCTGGCGGACGCCTGGCGCCCCTACATCGAAACCTGCATCGAGGCCTTCGGCACATCGCGCTGCATGTTCGAAAGCAATTTCCCGGTGGACAAGGGCAGCTACAGCTACGCCGCCTACTGGAACGCCTGCAAAATCCTCGCTAAAGGCGCCAGCGCGGACGAAAAGGCCAACCTGTTCAGCCGCACCGCCGCCCGGTTCTACCGGCTGGACCTGTGAGGTTGGCGCGCCGGTAAGCAAGGCTGGGGCTCCGCCCCAGACCCCGGCGGGCTCCGCCCTGCACCCGTGAGGGGACTCG
>JBBIQA010000219.1:0-5753 GCA_037442565.1 Rhodospirillales bacterium | reverse complement strand
GCCTGCGATCCCGCCTATGGCGGGCAGGGCATGCCGCGGCTGGTGGCGTGCGCGGTGGAGGAGATGTGGCAGTCGGCGAACATGGCGTTCGGCCTGTGCCCGCTGCTCACGCGCGGTGCGATCGAGGCGCTGCATCTTTGCGGCACTCAGGCGCAGAAGGATCTGTACCTGCCGAAGATGGTGGCGGGAAGCTGGACCGGGACGATGAACCTGACCGAGCCGCAGGCCGGATCGGACCTGTCGGCGGTGCGCTCACGCGCGGTGCCGGAGGGCGACCACTTCCGCATCACCGGCACGAAGATCTTCATCACCTATGGCGAGCATGACCTGACCGAGAACATCATCCACCTGGTGCTGGCCCGGCTGCCGGATGCGCCGGAGGGGGTGAAGGGGATTTCCCTGTTCGTGGTGCCGAAATTCCTGGTCAACCCGGACGGCAGCCTGGGCGCGCGCAACGATGTGCGCTGCGTGTCGCTGGAGCATAAGCTCGGCATCCATGCCAGCCCGACGGCGATGCTGGCCTTCGGCGACAAGGACGGGGCGATCGGCACGCTGGTGGGCGAGCCCAATCGCGGCCTGGAATACATGTTCATCATGATGAACGCGGCACGCTTCGCCGTCGGGCTGCAGGGCGTGGCGATCGGTGAGCGGGCGTTCCAGCAGGCGCTGGACTATGCACGCGGCCGGCTGCAGGGCACCGAGGCCGGCGTACGTGGCGGCGGGCGGGTGGCGATCATCAAGCATCCGGACGTGCGGCGGATGCTGATGGCGATGAAATCGGCCACCGAGGCGGCGCGGGCGCTGGCCTACACCACGGCGGCGGCGATGGATCTGGCCGCCGGGCATCCGGACGAGGCGAAGCGGGCCAGGCTGCAGGCGCGGGCCGAGCTGCTGATCCCGGTGGTGAAGGGATGGAGCACGGAAAACGCGGTGGAGATCGCCTCGCTCGGCGTGCAGGTGCATGGTGGGATGGGTTTCGTGGAGGAGACTGGCGCGGCGCAGCACCTGCGCGATGCCCGCATCCTGACGATCTATGAGGGCACCACCGGCATCCAGGCGAACGACCTGATCGGGCGCAAGATCGCCCGCGACAAGGGCGCTGCGGCGCGGGTGGCGATCGCCGACATGCGCGAAACGGTGGCGGCGCTTTCCGCGGTCGACGAGGCGGATTTCACCGCCATGCGCGACGCGCTGCGCGACGGTGTGGAACAGCTGGCCCGTGCGGTGGAGTGGGCGGTGACGACCTATCCGGCGCAGCCGAGCATCGCGCTGGCCGGCGCCGTGCCGCTGCTGAAGCTGTTCGGCACCGTGGCTGGCGGCTGGCAGATGGGCCGTGCCGCGCTGGCCGCGCGGGCGGCGCTCGACAAGGGCGACAACGCGGACCGGGATTTCCTGACCGCGAAGATCGGCACGGCACGGTTCTATGCCGACCATGTGCTGAGCCAGGCGCATGGCCTGGCACACGCGGTGATGCACGGCGCCGCTGGCGTGCTGGCACTGGACGAGGCCCAGTTCGCCGCTTGAGCGGTGTTGCACCAGGGCACTCATCGGGGGATTCTGGGCGGGTTAGGCGAGACTCGGATGCGCCGGTAGCATCGGCCCCCATGCGAATACTTGCTCTCGATGCGGCTCTGGCGCGGTGCGCGGCGGCCGTGGTGGTGGATGGGGTGCTGCTGGCAAGCCGGCGCGCCGGCGCCGACACGGCCGGGCGCGGCCAGGCGGCCTTGCTCCCCGGCATGGCGGAGGCGGTGCTGGCGGAGGCCGGGATCGCGGCGACGGACCTCGATCTGGTGGCGGTCACTGTGGGACCGGGCAGCTTCACCGGCATCCGCGCCGGGCTGGCGCTGGCGCACGGGATCGCCCTGGCCGCCGATATTCCCGTGGTCGGGGTGACGATCGGCGAGGCGCTGGCCGAGGCGCTGCCCCGGCTGGGCGCGCGGGTACTATGGTCTGCGGTGGATAGCCGGCGTGGCCGGGTGTTCTTGGAACGGGCGATCGGCGCGGCGGAGGCGACGATCGAGGCCGTTGCGCTGGAGGCGCTACCCGATCCCGGTCGCCCGGTTGCGGTCGCCGGGGACGGGGCGATCGAGGTTGCCAGTTGGCTGGCGGCGCGGGGCGCGAATGTGATGCTCAGCGATGCGCGCCAACCGCAGATCCGTCAGGTCGCGCTGGCGGCGGCGAAGCGCTGGCGCGGCGAGTTGCCGCCGCGGCCGCCGCTGCCGGTCTACGTGGATCCGCCGGAGGCGAAGCTGCCGGCCGGCGGGCTGCGCCCGGCTCCGGAAAGCCCTTGAGCGGGATCGAGATCGCCGTCCCCGCGCATGCGGCGGCCATGGCGGCGATCCACCGGGCGGCGTTTCCACCCGCCGAGACCTGGGGCGAGGATGTGATGACGCTGCAACTCGGCCTGCCCGGCGCCTTCGGGCGAATTCACCCCGATGGCGGCATGGTGCTGGCCCGCGTGGCGGCCGACGAGGCGGACATCCTGACCATCGCCGTGGCGCCCGACGTCCGCCGCCGCGGCCTGGGCCGGGCCCTGCTGCTGGCGGCGATGGCGGAGGCGGGGCGCCGGGGGGCGAAGTCGATGTTCCTGGAGGTCGGGGTCGACAATGCCGCGGCTGCCGCGCTGTATGCCTCGTGCGGCTTTGCCCAGGTCGGCCGCCGGCGGGGCTACTACGCCAGCGGTGGTGACGCGCTGGTGATGCGGGCCGCTCTCAGGCCTTCGCCGCCCCGCCCCGACGCAGCAGAAGCAGGCTGACGCCGTCCGGCCCGGGATGCTCGGGGTCCGGCGTCAGCGACAGGACGGTGTGGCCCTGCTCGGCGGCGGTTCGTGGCACGTTCTTCAGCGGTTCCTCGCCCCGCAGGCGGACCAGAAGGATCTGGCCCGGTGACATCCGGTCGAGGGCGAGGCGGGTGCGGACGAAAGTCATCGGACAGACTTCCCCCGTGATATCAATTTCACGGTCGGCGGTATAAATCTCTGTCATGACTGTATGGCCTGCAAATTTTCCAAATATCCATTGCGACCTGGACATTCGCCACCTTATATAGCGACTATTCTACGCTTCGAAAGGGTCTGCAATGGTTGAGAATCCGGCCAATACCAGTGTTCTGGGACTTACCGCGCAGATCGTCTCCGCGCATGTGTCCAACAATTCCGTCTCGCCGGATGCCCTGCCGTCCCTGATCCAGGAAGTCTTCCGGACGCTGTCGGGCGTCGGCAAGGAACCGGTGGCGGTAGAGAAACCGTTGCCCGCCGTGCCGGTGAAGAAGTCGGTGTTTCCCGATTACCTCATCTGCCTGGAGGACGGTAAGAAGCTGAAGATGCTGAAGCGGCATCTGAAGACGTCCTACGGCATGACGCCGGAACAGTATCGCGAGCGCTGGGGCCTGGCGCCGGACTATCCGATGGTGGCGCCGAACTACGCCGATCACCGCTCGGCCCTGGCGAAGAGAATCGGCCTCGGCACCAAGCCGCGCAAGTAGTCGGCGCCGCCAGTAACCCACGCCGCTCAGGGCGTGTCCGGCCGCGCACGGGGCCGGCGGCCGTGCGGGTTGCAATTGGGGGTTTGCCGCCGGGAGGCGCGCCCGGTAAAGTCCGCGGATGGATGAGGGCTTGTGCGTGAGGGCTGGCGCCGCCATGCGGGTGGTCATGTTTGCCGGCCGGCACACGGACGTCCGGCAAGGGGCTGCCTGGAAAGGGATGTCCGTGCGAGCGTATCGGGCGAAACTCGCCGGTCTATAGCGGTTTGATAACAAGGGGTTGGATGGAATCGCGCATCGAGCGCCTCTGCGTGGAACGCGGGTTGAAGATGACGGGGCAGCGCCGCGTCATCGCGCGCGTGCTGTCGGACGCGTCCGACCATCCGGACGTGGAGGAGCTGTACCGCCGGGCGGCCGCGCTGGATGAGCGCATATCGATCGCCACGGTCTATCGCACGGTGCGGCTGCTGGAGGAGAAGGGCATCCTCGAGCGGCGCGATTTCGGTGGCGGACGGGCGCGCTACGAGCCGACGGAACACGGCCATCATTACCACCTGATCGACATCGAGACCGGCAAGGTCGTCGAGTTCTCCGATCCCGAGCACGAGGCGTTGCTGCAGAAGCTGGCGGCGAAGCTCGGGTTTGAACTGGTGTCCCTGCGGCTGGAACTGTTCGGCCGGCGCCGGGACGCTCTGCCGACGGCGCGCCCGGCCACGCGGCCGCGGGCCGTTGCGGAATTGCCGCCTTCTCCCGGTCAAAGGCGCGCCCTGCGATGATCGCCGCGTCCGGCTCCTGGGCGTCCGATCCTGTGGCCCCGGCTCCAGCGATATCTGATCGAGGGGTATCTGATCCGGGCATCGCGGCGCCGTCGCCGGGAGACGCGGGTTTCGGGGAGTTGCGTGCAGGCAATCTGGGAGTGCGGATTGCCACGTCCGATGCTGAGATCCGGGCCGTTCAGGCGCTGCGCTATCGGGTCTTCTACCATGAAATGGGCGCGCATCCCGACCCCGCGACATTCGCCAGCAAGCTCGACGCCGACCAGTACGACGCGGTCGCCGATCATCTGCTGGTGATCGATCACTCCATCGGCGTGGGGCCGGACAGCATCGTCGGCACCTATCGGCTGATCCGCCGGGCCGCGGCGGCGCGGATCGGGCGGTTCTATTCGTCCAGCGAGTTCGATATCTCGATGATGGAGGCGTTCGCCGGCGAGGTGCTGGAACTCGGGCGGTCCTGCGTGGCGCTGGAATACCGCTCCCGCGCGGTCATGCAGCTACTCTGGAGCGGCATCGCCGCCTACGTCTTCCGCCACCGGATCGACCTGATGTTCGGCTGCGCCAGTTTGCCGGGAACCGATCCGGACGCGCTGGGGCCGGAACTTACCTATTTGTATTACCATCACCTCGCGCCGCCGGCGATCCGGCCGCGGGCGTTGCCGGACCTGTATGTGGACATGCGGCGGGTGGACCCGGCCAGCCTCGGCGATCCGCGCCGCGCGCTGACCGCGCTGCCGCCGCTGGTGAAGGGCTATCTGCGGCTGGGCGGCTTCGTCGGGGATGGAGCGGTGATCGACCGGCAGTTCAACACCACCGACGTCGCGGTGGTGGTAAAAACCGATCTGGTGACGGCGAAATACCACAGGCATTTCGAGCGGGACCGCCGCGAGGCGGCCGGGGACGCCCATCGCGACGCGACCGAGACGGGCCATCGCGGCGCGATCGAGATAAAATAGACGCCGGAAACTTCGATGCCCCGCTTCAACGTGATCATGACATCCCCGCGGCTGGCGGCGCCCGCCGTCGAACTGCTGGAGCGGGCGGGCTGCGCGATCCACTACATGGAGCCGTTTCCCTCCGCCGACGCGGTCACGGAACTGACCCGGGCGGTCCAGGCCGACGCGATCCTTACCCGGCAAGGGCCCGTGAACGCGGCGGCCATGGGCGCTTCCCCCCGGCTGAAGGTGGTCGCACGGCATGGCGTCGGCATCGACGACGTGGATCTCGCCGCCGCCGCGGAGCGCGGCATCGTGGTGGCGCGGGCGCCGGGATCGAACACCCAGGCGGTGGCCGAGCACACGCTGGCGATGATCCTGGCGCTGGCGAAGGATCTGCACACGCTGTCGGCCAGCCTGGCCGAGGGCGGCTGGCGCGGCGGGGCGACCAAGGTTCGCGATATCGCCGGCATGCGGCTGGGCATCCTCGGCTACGGCGCGATCGGTCAGGCGGTGGCGCGGCTGGCGCTGGCGTTCGGCATGCGGGTGCTTGTGTTCGGCG
>JBBIQA010000218.1:0-5772 GCA_037442565.1 Rhodospirillales bacterium | reverse complement strand
CGCGCGGCAGGTGCAGCACCTCGATGCTGTCGATGCGCTGCGTCACCTGCATGATCAGCCCGTCCACATATGGATAGGGCCCCCCGTACTGGGTCACTGCCTGCACCACGAGGGCCGACATGCAGCGGAAGGAAGACAGATACAGGCCCTTCGGCTTGTCCAGCAGCCAGTCCGCCACCTTGTTGGCAAATCGGCTGCCCAGGTTGCGCCAGCCGGCGTGCTTTTTCTCGGCATAGCGGGTGTACACGACGTCCCAGCCACCCAGCCTGGCGTGGTCGTAGAGCTTCACCACCTCCTCCGGCGGGTTCTGCAGGTCGTCGTCCATGGTGATCACATAGTCTCCGCGAGCATGGCGCAGCCCGGTCATCACCGCGTTATGCTCGCCGTAATTGCGCGAATGCTCGATATAGACCAGCGGGATCGACGCGCTCAGCACCAGCTCGCGGCACACATCGCCGGAATTGTCCGGGCTGCCATCGTTCACCAGCACGACCTCGATGCCGCCGGCCGGATGCAGCTCGGACAGCGCCGCCACCAGCCGCCCGACGGAATTGGCGCCGCGATACACCGGCACGACGATCGACAGCCCCACCCCGCCCGATGCGGCGGAGATGGAGCGGTTGGAGAGGTCTTCGGGCAGCCTGGGGTTGATCGTGTTCATCGGGGCCTTATAGCCGAATTGCGGTGGCGAGCACGGAGCCTCCCGCGGGCAGGCGGAACGGCAGACGGCGCTCGATCTCTGTCATGGCGTACAATGTTGCATCCAGCCATGGCGAAAACGGGGCAACGTCGGAACGCGCACCCCTCGTGGGCCATTTCCGCCGCGCCACCATCAGCGGCAGCAACAGCCCGTTCCAGTAGCGGGTGCGGATCTCGCCGAACCCGGCCCACGCCAGCATCGCCCGCAATTCCCCGGCATTCACGCGCCGCGCGTTATGGACCTGGCGGTCGTGCTCGGACATCAGCCAGGCGAAGGCGGGCATGTTCACCACCAGCCGCCCGCCGGGCCGCAGCACTCGGCGCAACTCGGCCAGGGCCGCCTCCGGCCGCACCGCAGCATGGCACAGCACGTCCGCGCTCACCACGGCGGCGAAACTGGCATCCGCGAAGGGCAGGGCATTGACGCTGCCGCGCGCCACAAGCGCGCCAGATTTCGCCGCCGCCCGCGAAGCCGCCACCGCCGCCCACTCCACGCCGAACAGCCCCAGGTCCGGCCGCTCCCGTGCCAACACCGCCAGCAAGCCGCCCGTTCCGCAGCCGGCATCCAGCACCGGCCCGGAAATCCCCTCCAGCGCCCGCAGCAGCCGCGCATGCAGGGCGCGGTACCACCACATGCGCGCCTCGGCCTCGTCCATCAGCGCGTATTCAACCGGCTCCATCGCCGCTCTATGGACGATTCTTTACCCGAACCGCAAACCGCCACCGCTTGCGGCCGTGCCTCTGCCGGGGCATGCAGGCCCGCGTCAACCCGGCCATGGAGCCAGATGCCCCGTTCCGACCCGCTCTCGCCAACCTCCCGGCTGTGGGCCTACCTGCCGGCCCTGCTGTTCCTGCCGGTGGTGCTGTCCCCGCCGCTGAACCACGACGTCGCCGCCGTACTGCAGTTCAGCCAGCGCTGGCTGGCCGGGGAGGGGCTCTACACCCGCCTGATCGACGTCAATCCGCCGCTGATCTTCCTTCTCAACCTGCTGCCCGCCGCCATCGCCGCGCACACGCCGATCGGTGCCATCGCCGCCCTGCGCCTATGCCTTCTCGGCTACGGCCTGCTGTGCTGGCGCCTTGCCTGGATCGCCCGCGACCGGGGTGCGGAAGGCGAGATCGAGCGGGCCTTTCTGGACATGCTGCCGCTGCTGTTCCTGCTCGCCGCCGGCTACGATTTCGGCCAGCGCGAGCATTTGATGGCGCTGGCAGCCTTGCCCTATCTGCTGGCCGCCAACCGCCGCTGCGCCGGCCAGGCTCCGCGCGGCCGCATCGCCATCGCCCTGGTCGCCGCACTCGGCTTCGCGCTGAAACCGCATTTCCTGGCCCTGCCGGCGCTGACGGAACTCACGGTCCTCCTCGCCGGCTGGCGTCGCCGGTCGGGCATCGGCGGCGCGGCCGCACAATGGCTGCGCAGCCCCGAGCCCTGGGTCCTGGCTCTGGTCTGGGCGCTGTATCTGGCCCTGATCGCGCTGGCGTTTCCTGCCTATGTCACCACCGTGCTGCCGCTGGTGCGGGAGACCTATCTCGGCATCGGCGACTTCACGCTGTGGCAGTTGCTGATCCTGCCCCGCCTCGCCGCCGCCAACGCGCTGCTGCTGCCGGTGCTGTTCCTGGCGTTCTTCCGCCCTGCTACGGGCTTCAGCCAACCGGGCGGCGCGTTGCCGCCCCTGTTCGGCCTCGCCGGCCTCGCTGCCCTGGCGGCCGCGCTCGTGCAGCACAAGGGCTGGTCATACCATATCGTCCCCATCGAGTTCTTTGCCTGCGCCCTGGCCGCCCTGCTGGCCAGCCGCTGGCTGGACCGCATCGGTGCCGCCCGCCACGCCCCAGGCGCGCAAAAGATCGCCGGTGCCCTCGCCGGGTTGTTTGCCCTGTATACCATTTCCAATGGCGAAGCACCCTGGAAGCAGCTCTATTACCCGGACAGCGAGGCTGGTGGCCTGACCCGCCTGCTGGCCAAGCAGGCGGGCGGCGGCACGGCGCTGATCCTGTCCCCCGGCGTTTACCCGATCTATCCCGCGCTGAACGATGCCGGCATCACGTCCACCTCCCGCTTCACCGACCTCTGGCCGCTGCAGGGTTCCTATCAGACCTGCTTGCCCGATGGCCGGCGCTATCGCGATCCGGCCGAAATGGGACCCGCCGAGGCCCTGGTCTGGCGCGTCGTCGCCGAGGATTTTGCCGCCCGCCCGCCAACCGCCGTGCTGGTGGATGACAGCCCCGGGATCCCCTGGTGTGGTGCGGAATTCGATTTTATCGCCTATTTTTCCCGCAACCCAGTCTTCGCGGCAACCTGGCGGCACTACCGTCTTGCCGGACGCTGGCAGCGCTACCGTGTCTATACCCTGAAGGATGACCTGAAATGAGCTACGCAGACTTCGTCGGCAAGACCGAAACCCACACCGACACGGTCTGGCCGCTGTTGATCCGCGGCCTGGCTGCAACGCTGGATATCCCGCAGGACGAACTCGCCCCGAACGGGATGCTGCCGCCGCTGGCACACTGGATGCTGTTCCAGGAATGGGCGCCGGCGCACGGGCTCGGCCCGGACGGCCATCCAAGGCGCGGCGGCTTCCTGCCGCCGGTGCATGACCTGCCGCGCCGCATGTGGGCCGGCGGGCGCGTGCGGTTCGTGGCGGATTTGCACGCCGGCGCCCCCGTGACCAAGGTCAGCGAAATCCTGAAGGTGGACGAGAAATCCGGCGGCTCCGGCCGCCTCGTGTTCGTCACCGTGCGCCACCGCATTTCCGGCCCTGCCGGCCTTGCCATCGAGGAGGAGCACGACATCGTCTACCGCGGTACGGAGGGCGCGGCGGTGAAAGCCGCCGAGCCCGCCCCGCCGCCGCCCGAAGGGCATTTCGGCCATACCGAGCAGCCCAATCCGGTGGTCCTGTTCCGTTATTCCGCCCTGACCGCCAACGGCCACCGCATCCACTACGACCTGGACTACGTGACCAACGAGGAAGGCTATCCGGGCCTGATCGTGCACGGCCCGCTGCAGGCCACCTGGCTCGCCGATCTGGTCCGCCGCCACCGTCCCGGGGCCAAATTGAAAAAGTTCAGCTTCCGCGGCCGCCGCCCGGCTTTCCACCAGAACCCCCTGCAAGTGATCGGCTGGGAAGGCCCGGGCAAGCTCCTGCTCGAAACCCGCGACCACGAAGGCGCAATCTGCATGTCGGCGGAGGCGGAATTGGCCTGAGGGGGGCTGGCATAAGCGGGGCTGGCATGAACCAGGGCCGCGTGACCCGCCGGTAAAAGCCGGTCTAACCTGCCACATCAGCCATAACGGAACAGAGCAGCAATGGCCTTCCTGACCGAACCCGAGCCCGTACGCAGCGCCGTGCATCCCGTCCTGCCCGGCATTTCCCGCATCATCGCGGCCAATCCAGGCCCGATGACCTATCACGGCACCAACACCTATCTGATCGACACCCCCGGCGGCCTCGCCGTGCTCGATCCCGGCCCCGACAGCGCCGCCCATGTGCAGGACATCCTGAACGCCGTCGACGGCCGCCTGAAGCTGATCCTCGTCAGTCACACCCACCACGACCATATCGGCGCGGTGCCAGCGCTGAAGGCGGCCACCGGCGCGCCCACCGCCGGCTACAAGGACAGCGCCGAGCCGGCCTTCACCCCCGACATCCAGCTTGATGACGGCGAGATCATCGCCGGCATGACCGCCATCCACACCCCTGGCCACGCCGCCGACCACATCTGCCTGGCGATGACCGCCAAGGACGGCACCAAGGTGCTGTTCTCCGCCGATCACGTCATGTCCTGGTCAAGCTCCATCGTCAGCCCGCCCTTCGGCGACATGGCGCAGTATTTCGACAGCCTGAAGCTGCTGCTCGATCGCGACGATGAGATCTTCCTGCCCGGCCACGGCCCGAAGCTGCCCTATCCCCGCGACCTCGTGCGCGACCTGCTGCACCACCGCGAGGCGCGTGAGAACGCGCTGCTGGCCGAACTCGCCAAGGGCAGTTTCGACACGCACACGCTGATGAACGCGCTCTACTCCCAGGTCGACCCGCGTCTGCGCCGTGCCGCCGAGCGCAACGTGCTGGCCCACATGCTGAAGCTGGAATCCGAGGGCAAGGCCGTGCGCGACGGCGACCTCTGGAGGGCCGCCTGATGTATTCCGCCGCCGGCTTCCGCGACTCGCTCAGGGCCTACAAACCCCGGGTGTTCGTGAATGGCCGGGCGGTGGAAAGCGTCGCCGATGAACCCAGCCTCGCGCCGGGCATCGCCGCCGTTGGCGTGACCTATGATTTCGCGCAGCGACAGGAACTGCGGCCGCTGATGATCGCCACCGAGCAATCCACCGGCCGCGAGGTCAACCGGATGTTGCATATCAACCGCAACGACCGCGACCTGCTGAACAAGCTGGAGGCGATCCGCCTGCTCTGCCAGGAATCCGGCTGCGCCCAGCGCTACCTGACGCAGGACGGCCTGAACGCCATCCACCAGGGCACCTATCGCACCGATGCGATGCACGGCACCGACTACCACGCGCGCTTCCAGGCCTATCTGGAACAGGTTCAGGAGCATGACCTGACCCTTGGCGTGGCGATGACCGACGGCAAGGGCGACCGCTCGCTCAAGCCGCACCAGCAGGCCAACGCCGATGCCTATGTTCACATCGTCGAGCGCCGCCCCGACGGCATCGTGATCTCCGGCGTCAAGGCCATCGTCACCGGTGCGCCCTACATGCACGGCTTCCTGGTCATGCCCTGCCGCGCGATGACGGAGCACGACGCCGCCTTCGCGGTGTGCTGCGCCGTGCCGGTGGATGCCGAGGGCATCACCATCGTCTCCCGCCCCGCCGGCCGCCCCGGCGAGGCGGCGGCCAGGTTCTCCGCCAAATACGGCCAGTCCACCGGCGTGGTGCTGTTCGACAAAGTGTTCGTCCCGCATGAAAAAATCTTCCTGGCCGGCGAATGGGACCAGGCCGGCTTCCTCGCGCAGACCTATGCCTCCCACCACCGCCATAGCTGCATCGGCGCGCGCGCCGGCTTCGGCGATCGCATTCTCGGCGCCGGCGAACTTCCGCTGCCAGAGCTGGTAGGACAGGAC
>JBBIQA010000217.1:0-5826 GCA_037442565.1 Rhodospirillales bacterium | reverse complement strand
TGTTCCGCCGCGTCGGGGGAACACCCTTTCTGCACTTTGTCCACGCGACCTAGTCCATTTGAGGCGGCCATGCATAGCCGTTTGCGGCGTTGGGCAGGCGTTTCACGCCAGCCCGAGCGCCTTCTTCATCGCCCGCAGATTGCCCCGCAGGTTCTTCGTGTAGCGTTCGGTGATCTGTTCCTCCGTCGTGTCGCCGGACGCACTCAGGCTGACGATAAGCTCGACGCGTGAGTTGTTGGCATCGAGCGGGATCACCGCGACGGTGGAGCGGTAATCGGCCATCTCCGGGCGTTCCAGCATGGTGTAGGTGTAGGAATACTGGCTGCTGCAGGCCAGGAGTTCCTTGACGACCCGGTCATCCGGCATGACGAGGCTACGCACCTTGCCGGCGGGCGTGTCCTGTACGGATTCGCTCTTCACCAGCACCGCCCATTTGCGGATGCCGGCAAAATCGCCGATCACGCTCCAGATCTTATCGGCGGGCAGTGCGATGTCTTCGTGGTACGATACGACGGCCATTTCGTTTCCCCTTTTACTTGTTCTGCCAATTGGGCTTGCGCTTTTCGGCGAAGGCCTTCGGGCCCTCGATGTAGTCCTGGCTTTCGATGTTCTCCTGCTGTGCCGGGTAGACGGTGCGCAGCGCCTTTTCCAGCGTCGGTTCCATCATGCCGCTGTAGACCGCCTGCTTGGAGGCGCGGACCGCCTTGGGCGAGCATTCCAGGATCATCTCCGCCCAGCGCTTCGCGCCGGCCAGCGCCTGTCCGGCTGGCACGACCTCATTCACGAAGCCGAGTTCCTTGCCCTCGGCGGCCGGCACGCGGCGGCCGGTCAGGATCATACCCAACGCCTGCTTCTGCGGGATCACCCGGGGCAGACGATGCACGCCGCCGGCGCCGGCGATCAGGCCGACGCGGGGCTCGGGCAGCGCGAAGATGGCGTTCTCCGCGGCGATGATGATGTCGCAGGCCAGCGCGATCTCGAACCCGCCGCCCATCGCCACGCCGTTCACCGCGGCGATCAGCGGCTTGTTCAGGTCGAAGCGATGGGTGATGCCGGCGAAGCCGGTGCGCGCCGCCGGGCCGCGCTTGCCGGCGGCCTGGACCTTCAGATCGTTGCCGGCGGAGAAGGCGCGGTCCCCGGCGCCGGTGATGATGCCGATCCACAGATCGTCGCGCGCGGCGAACTCGTCCCACATCGCCTCGAACTCATGATGCGCCTCGCTGTGCAGGGCGTTCAGCACCTCCGGGCGGTTGATGGTGACGATACGGATGCGGCCCTCGTCCTCCACCTTGCAGAATTTGTAGTCGGTCATGGCGTTGTCCTTTCCGGAAGACCGCTTCAGTCGATCACCTTGGCCGCCCGCAGGGCGGCGATGTCGGTATGGGAATAGCCGAGGGCGGCCAGCACCTCGTGGTTGTGCTCGCCAACAGCGGGGGCGCGGCGGGGCGTGACCTTCTGCTGGCCTTGCAGCCAGAACGGGCTGCTGACGGTGAGCAGGTCCTCGCCCTCGAACGGCACCAGAACGCCGGCGGCGATGGCTTGTTCATCCTTTGCCACGTCCTCGATGCGCTGGACGATGCCGAAGATCAGGCCATTGGCTTCCAGCAGCGGCTTCCATTCGACAAAATCCTTGCTGGCGAAAATCGCGTCCAACTCGAGCGTGAGCGCAGCCGCATTTGCGTCGCGGTCGGCCTGGGTGGCGAAGCGGGGATCGGCGGCGAGCTGGCCGTCGCCCACCACCTCGGCGAAGCGCTGCCAGCGGGCCTCGGTCTGCACCACGGTCAGGATGATCCATTGGCCGTCGCGGCAGCGGTAATGGTTCAGGGTGGGACGGGCGGAGCAGTGGCGCGGCGGCTGGATGGCGACCGGCTCGCCGCAGATCTGCTGCTGCACCGAATTGGCGTTGGCCCAGAGGCCGTTGGCCAGCAGCGAGGAGCCGACCTGGGTCCCCTTCCCGGTCTTCTCGCGCTGATAGAGCGCGGTGACGATGGCGCCGTAGACGCCCATGGCCGAGGGATGGTCGCCCATGCCGCTGAGCGAACGGGCGGGAATGGCGTCCGGTCCGGCGCGCACCAGGTCCATCAGGCCGGAGCGTGCCCACCAGGCCGTGACGTCGAAGCCGGGCTTTTCCGCTTCCGGTCCGGTCTCGCCGTAGCCGGTGAAGGAGACATAGATCATCCGCTCGTTCAGCGGCGCGAGATCCGTGTAGGCGATGCGCAGCTTCTTGCGCACCGGCGGCGGATAGTTGGTGATGAACACGTCCGCGGTGGCGGCGAGTTTGTACAGAACCTCGCGGCCCGGGTCGGAGGCGAGGTCGATCGCCAGGCTTTTCTTGTTGCGCGAGTCCATTTCCCAGTTCGGCGAGGTGGGTGCGCCGGGCGGGCGGATGGCGATGCCGCGATAGGGGTCGCCGAGACCGGGGGGTTCGATCTTGATCACCTCGGCGCCGAAATCGGACATCACGGTCGCGGCGGCGGGGCCGGCGATGTAGCTGGCACAGTCGATCACCCTCAGTCCGTCGAAGATCCGTTCGGACATTCGGAATTCCTTATTCAGCGGCGGCGGGAACCTGGCCCATCGGCTCGGTGCGGGTCTGGCGTTCGCCGAACAGGGCGATGATGACGGTGGCCAGCATGAAGGCGGCGGAGGCGCCGAAGATCCAGCGCGGTTCGCCGCGGTCCATGATCCAGCCGAACAGGATCGGGCCGATCGTGCCGCCGATGTTGAAGCCGGTGGTGACAATGCCGAACACCCGTCCGGCGGCGCCGGGCGGTGCCGCGCGGCGCACCAGCATGTCGCGCGAAGGGGAGATCATGCCCGACAGGAAGCCCGAAAGCCCCATCACGGCGATGATCAGGGCCGCGCCGGGGCTGAACAGAGCGATCGACAGGGTCAGGGCGGCGCAGACGGCGTAGCTGACGGCGGCGACATCGCCGTGCCGGCGGGTCATGTCGGCGACGAACCCGCCGGCGAGCACGCCGAAGGCGCTGAGCAGCAGGAAGGCGGTCAGCGCCAGGTTCGCGCCCGACAGGCTGACGCCGTAGCCGGAAGTCAGCGCGGCCGCGGTGTAGGACTGGATGCCGCCCGAGGACAGGCTGAGCAGGGTGAAGAACAGCGTCAGGTTGAGCACCGCGGGGGTCAGCAGGCGGATCTTCGGCCCGACCACGCTGGCCGCGGCCGCGCGCTGGACCTGACCGGCGGTATCGAGGTCGGGGGCGAACAGCAGCGGCACCGCCGCCAGCAGGCCGAGCGCGCCGGCGGTGATCAGGGCCGCCTGCACACCCGCATTCGCCGCGATCAGCAGCATCATGCCGGGCGCGATGGCGCCGCCGAGGAAGCCGGCAAAGGTGTGGATGGAAAAGGCCCGGCCGATGCGCGCATCGGCGATGCGGGCGGACAGGATGGCGTAGTCGGCCGGGTGATAGACGCTGTTGGCGATGCCGCCGAGCACGCCGACGACCAGCATCCAGCTGTACGACAGGTGGATGCCGAGCGAGATCCAGGCGAAGCCGCCCAGGCACAGGCCGGAAATCAGCACCCGGCGGGAACCGACGCGGTCGACCAGATAGCCCATCGGAGCCTGGGTGAAGGCGGAGACGACATTGAACAGCGTCAGCGCCAGGCCGAGCTCGATATAGCTGACCCCGAAGCGGTCCTTCAGCAGCGGAAACAGCGGCGGCAGAACGAGGTAATACAGATGGCTGACCAGGTGCGCGGCGGAGATCAGCACGATGGCCTTTCTTTCCCCTCGCCTCTCCTCGGGGCCGGTGCCGCGGTCGCCTGCCGGTCGCAGTGCCATGTTGTTCGATCCGTTCCTGGACGTCTTGGGACGATCATGCCGGTGAAACCGGCGGTTCGACAAGTTGCGCAGGCCAAACCTCGCTTGCGCAGGACGCATGGACCCCCTGGCCGGCCGGAGCCACGATTCCGCGCTTGCATGGCGCCGGGCTTGCATGGCGCCGTCAGGGGATTAACGTGACGGTAACATATGAACAAAATGGGGGCGGCACGGATGAAGCGGATGAAATTCCTGGCGGGAGCGGCGCTGGCGCTGGCGCTGCTCCTGCCGCAGGGCGCGTCGGCGGCGGTGTTCAAATGGGCCAACAATGGCGACGTCAACGCCATGGACCCCTATACCCGAAACGAGACGTTCCAGTTGTCCTTCCTCGGCAACATCTACGAGCCGCTGATCCGCCGTGACCGCAAGCTGGCGCTGGAACCGGCGCTGGCGATCAAATGGGAGCAGACCAGCCCGACCGTGTGGCGCTTCACGCTGCGGCCCAACGTCAAATGGCAGGATGGCACCCCGTTCACCGCCGATGACGTGGTGTTCTCCGCCACCCGCATCCGCTCGCCGAACTCGGTGATGCGGTCGGTGCTGGCGCCGGTGAAGGAGGTCCGCAAGATCGACGACCTCACGGTGGAGATCGAAACCAACAAGGTCGATCCGATCTTCCCGCAGGAAATCACCACCTGGTCGATCATGAGCAAGGCCTGGTGCGAGAAGAACAATGCGGTCGAGCCGGTCAATCTGGCATCGAAGGACGAGAACTACGCCGTCCGCAACGCCATGGGCACGGGCCCGTTCAAGCTGGTGCTGCGCGAGCCGGACCGGCGCACGGTGGTGGAGGCGAACCCGGGCTGGTGGGACAAGCCGGAGCACAACCTGACGCGGGTGGAGCTCAGCATCATCTCCAACGCCGCCACGCGCGTCGCCGCGCTGCTGTCGGGCGACGTGGACATGATCTATTCCGTGCCGCCGCAGGACGAGGCGCGGATCAAGGGTACCGACGGCCTGAAGCTGATCGTCGGGCCGGAGCTGCGCACCATCTTCCTCGGCATGGACCAGTGGCGCGACGAGCTGCCGACGTCCTCGGTGAAGGGCAAGAACCCGTTCAAGGATCCCCGGGTCCGCCAGGCCTTCATGCTGGCGATCGACGAGGACGCGATCGCCGCGAAGGTGATGCGCGGCCAGGCGCATGTGACCTCGGTGATGTTCGGGCCGGGAGTGAATGGCTATGACCCGGCGCAGGACAAGCGGCCGAAGGCGGATCTGGAAAAGGCCAAGGCGTTGATGGCGGAGGCCGGCTACGGCGCCGGGTTCTCGCTTGGCATGGATTGCCCGAACGACCGCTATGAGAACGACGAGGCGATCTGCACCGCCGTCACCGCCATGCTGGCCAGGATCAACGTCAAGATCAACCTGACGGCGCAGACCAAGACGAAGTTCTTCAGCAAGATCGCCGCCCCCGCCTACGACACGGATTTCTACATGCTGGGCTGGACGCCGAACACCTACGATGCCCACAACGTGTTCTTCAACCTGATGGCGACGCGCAAGCCGCCGGTGGGAGAGGTGAACTATGCCGGCTATTCCAACCCGGCGATCGACGCGCTGACGAACCAGATGGCGGTGGAGACCGATCCGGCGAAGCGCATGGCAATGATCCATCAGGCCGTCGATATCGTGCAGAAGGATTTCGGCTATATCCCGCTGCACCAGCAGGTGCTCGCCTGGGCGGCCAAATCCAACATCGAGCTGACGCAGATGGCGGATGATTATTTCCCGCTGCGCTACGTTCGGGTCAAATAATCGTCCGCTCGCACGCATCGGCTTGCCCTCGGGGCTTCGGAGCGGGAATATGCCGGGGTGAACATTCTGGCGCCACCGAAGGCACGGCTCTCGATCGAGATCGTGCATGATCTGGTTTGCCCCTGGTGCTTTCTTGGGGTGCGGCGGCTGTTGCGCACGCTTCGCCGTCGGCCGGATATCCTGTTCGACCTGACCTGGCGCCCGTTCCTGCTGAACCCGGACATGCCGCGCGC
>JBBIQA010000216.1:0-5898 GCA_037442565.1 Rhodospirillales bacterium | reverse complement strand
AGGTGCACCCGCAGCGCGGCGCGGAAATCCGGCGCCACCCGGCCCACGGCGCGCAACGCGTCCGCCATCAATGTGCCTCGGCCTGGCCCGGCCTCGGCCAGAACAACCGGATCGGGCCGGCCCATCAATTGCCAGCACACCGCCGCCCAGGCTCCGAGAACCTCCCCGAAAGCCTGGCTGATCTCCGGCGACGTGGTGAAATCGGCGAATGGATCGCGATCGGCGTAGTAGGCCGCGTTGGCCCTGGCCATGAAGGCGTCCAGCCGCTCAGCCAATGGGCGCATCATGCGTGGTAGTCGGCTTGGCGCGCAGCGCAAGCCAGATGCCGGCGATCACCATAGGCACCGACAGCAGCTGGCCCATCGTCGCGCCGGCGAACAGGAAGCCCAGGAACGCATCCGGCTGGCGGAAGAACTCGCCGATGATACGCGCCAGCCCATAGCCGATCAGGAACACCCCGGTCAGCGTGCCGAACCGTGCCCGGATGCTTTCCCGCCGCGACAGCGTGAACATCACCGTGAACAGCACCACCCCCTCCAGCAACGCCTGGTAGATCTGGCTCGGATGGCGCGGGACATCGCCGCCGGTCGGGAAGATCATCGCCCAGGGCAGCCAGTCCGGCGCCGGCCGGCCCCAGAGCTCGCCGTTGATGAAATTGGCGATCCGCCCCAGCAGCAGCCCGATCGGCGCCACCACGGCGATCCGGTCGGCGAAGCCCAGCAGCGGGATCGAGTATTTGCGGCAGAACCAGATCGTGGCGACCGCCACGCCGAGGAACCCGCCGTGGAAGCTCATGCCGCCATGCCAGACCTCCAGCGCCTTGGCCGGGTTCGCCAGGTAGAACCCCGGCTGGTAGAACAGCACGTAGCCGAGCCGCCCGCCCAGCACCACGCCGAGGGTCGCCCAGGTCAGGAAGTCGTCCACCAGCACGGGCTCGGCCACTTTCGGCGCCAGCTGCACCAGCCGGCGCATCAGCCGCCAGCCCAGCACCAGGCCCAGGATATAGGCCATCGCATACCACCGGATGCCGAACGGCCCCAGCTCGTAGCCGCCGAGCGAAAACGGCCCGAACTGGACGATGGTCGGGTTGAACTGCGGAAACAGCAGAACGGGGATCAAAGGTAGGGATCCGGCTGCGCCAGGAATTCCTGCACGTAGCGCCGGATGCCCAGTTCCAGCGGCGTGAACTGTCCGCCATAGCCGGCGGCGCGCAGCCGCGCCGGGCTGGCCTCGGTGAACGACTGGTACTGTCCGCGCAGATTGATCGGCATGTCGATGAACTCCACCGCCCGCGGCTGCCCGGCGGCGTCGCTGACGGCGTGGGCCAGGTCCAGATAGGTCCGCGCCTGCCCGGTGCCCACATTGAACAGCCCGTTCACGCCGGGCGTGTCCAGCAGCCACAGCATCACGTCCACCACGTCGCCGACCCAGATGAAATCGCGCTTCTGCTCCCCGTCCGCCAGGCCTTCCTGGTCGGAGCGGAACAGCCGAACGGCCTGGCCCTGCGTCACCTCGTCGTGCTTGACCTTCACGACCGAGATCATCGAGCCCTTGTGGTACTCGTTGGGCCCGTAAACGTTGAAGAATTTCAGCCCCGCCCATTGCGGCGGCCGCGGCCGGCCGGTGGTCAGCATGCGCGCCACATTCAGGTCGAAGGCGTGCTTGGTCCAGCCATACAGGTTCAGCGGCCGCAGCTTGCCGAGGTGCGCGGGGGAGAAGTCATCCTCGAACCCCTCCGCGCCGTTGCCGTAGGTGGCGGCCGAGGAGGCATAGACGAACCGCACGCCGCGCGCGGCGCACCAGTGCCAGAGCTTCAGGCTGAGCTCCACGTTGGTGGCCCAGACATGGTCGCCGTCGGTCGCGGTGGTGGCCGAGACGGCGCCGAGATGGAACACCATCTCGATCGGCGGGTGCGAGGCCAGCAGGTCGTCGAGGTCCTCTGGCGGCACGATCCGCGCCGGCGGGTGCTTGCCCAGGTTGCGCCACTTGCCGGCGTCGCCGAGCCAGTCGACCACGACCGTCTCGTGGCCCCGACGGGCCAGAGCCGCCTGGAGGTTGGAACCGATAAAGCCTGCGCCACCCGTTACGAGGATCATGGCGCCGGGTTATACGGAGATGCGGCGTTTCACGGAAGCGGCGTGCGGCACCTTGCTTTCGTGAATTTTTACCTCAGATGCTGCTTGCGCTATGCAGCCTGCGCCATGCACCGGGGTACCGCCCCCGGCACGCGTTTCACGGAAGGACCGGAACATGCCTGTGCGCCCGCGCATTCTCGACGACCTGGCCGGCGTGGCCGGCGGCGCGCTGTCCGCGCTGGCCGGCCTGCGCGAGGAGCTGGAGGCGATGGTCCGCGCCCGCGTCGACGAGACCATCCGCCGCCTGGATCTGGTTCGCCGGGAGGAACTCGACGCCATCACCGAACTGGCGGCCAACGCCCGCACCGGTCAGGAGGAGGCGGAGACGCGCCTCGCCGCGCTGGAGGCCCGGCTGGCGGCACTGGAATCGCGCGGGTCCGGCCCGCAAGCCGCGCCGGAAGCCGCGCCGGAAGGTGGGGGCGGAGCCGCCCCGGGCTGACGTTCCGCCCGGCGGATCGGCAATTTCATGGAAATTTCTGATGCGGCGCAGCAGAATATTGCGCCATCCCCTTGTCGCGGCCTTGCGGCGCGGCCGATGGCCTCGTTAGGCTATCGCTCGTGGTGTCGTGAGGCCACACACCGCAAGATGTCGGCTCCATCGCCCGGCCTGCCGGTTCCGAACCACCGGACTTGGCGACCCGCCATCTTTTGGGCCTTCCTCCAACCGGGAGACCTCGTATGTCCGGCATGACCCTCGCTTTCGAGCCAGCCGCCGCCAACCCCCTCGATGTCATGGAGCAGATCGTCATCGCCAATGACTGGGTCTTCGATCGCCGCAACGATTCGGAGATGGCGGCCGAAGCCCCCGGCAAATGGTGCGATTTCGGGCTGTATTTCAGCTGGTCGCATGAAATCAGCGCCATGCACTTCACCTGCGCCTTCGACCTGAAGGTGCCGGAAAAGCAGCGCCCGGCGCTCTATGAGCTGCTGGCCCTGGCCAACGAGAAACTCTGGATCGGCCATTTCGGCATGGACAGCGAGGACGGCATGCCGGTCTTCCGCCATTCCGTGCTGCTGCGCGGCGCGCCCGGCGCCTCCGCCGAAAGCCTGGAGGACATGGTGGACATCGCCATCACCGAGTGCGAGCGCTTCTTCCCCGCCTTCCAGTTCGTGCTCTGGGGCGGCAAGCCACCGGCCGAGGCGCTGGCCGCGGCCATGCTCGAATGCGTGGGCGAGGCATGACCGGCCAAATCCCGCCGATCCTGCTGATCGGCTGCGGCCGAATGGGCGGCGCCATGCTGGCCGGCTGGCGCGAACGCGGCCTGGCGCCCTCCTTCGCCGTCGATCCCTCGCCGGCGGCGGCGGCCGTGGCCGGCCCGGACTTTCAGGTGGTGCCGGTGTTCTCCGCCATTCCCGACAGCTTCGCCCCTGCCGCGGTGGTACTGGCGGTGAAGCCGCAGAACGCCGCGGACACCCTGCCGGCCTATCGCCGCTTCGCCGGCGGCGCCGTGTTCCTCTCCATCATGGCCGGCCGCACGATCGCCGGCATCCGCTCGCTGGTGGATGACAGCGCCGCCATCGTCCGCGCCATGCCCAACACCCCGGCCGCGGTCCGCCAGGGCATCACCGTCGCCTGTCCCGGCGCCGGCGTGAGCGATGCCCAGCGCGCCCTGTGCGACAGCCTGCTGCAGGCCATCGGCACGGTTGCCTGGGTCGACGACGAGGCGCTGCTGGACCCCGTCACCGCGGTGTCCGGCTCCGGCCCGGCCTATGTGTTCCTGCTGGCCGAGCTGATGGAAAAGGCCGCCATCGAGCAGGGCATCGCCCCCGAACTCGCCCGGATGCTGGCGCGTCAGACCGTCTCCGGCTCCGGCGCCCTGCTGGCCGCCAGCCCCGAGGACGCCGCCGCTTTGCGCGTCGCGGTCACCAGCCCCGGCGGCACCACCCAGGCCGCGCTCTCCGTGTTGATGGCCCCCGACGCCTGGCCTGCCTCGCTCAGCACCGCCATCGCCGCCGCCACCGCGCGCTCGCGCGAACTGGCGGGCTGACAAACCGCGGCGCCTGACCCATGTATCCGGAATGACCGACGAACGCCTCTCCGACGACGCCTTTGACCGTGCCCTGGTCGCTGCCGCCTTCAACCTGGCGGCGGCGAAGGGCTGGCACCGGATGAGCATCGCCGAGGCCGCGCGCAATGCCGGCCTGCCGCTCGACCGCGCCCGCGAACGCTTCCCCGGCCGCGACGCCCTGCTGCTGCGCTTCGGCAGGATGGCCGATCAGGCCGCGCTGGCGGAAACGCCGTCGGAAGGCACCGTGCGCGACCGGCTGTTCGACCTGATCATGCGCCGGATCGACTTCCTGCAGCTGCATCGCGCCGGCGTGCTGGCGCTGCTCAAGGCCCTGCCGGCCGACCCGGCCGTGGCGTTGCTGCTGGGCTGCGCGAGCCGGCGCAGCCTGGGCTGGCTGCTGGACGCCACGGGCATTCCCACCGCCGGCATCACCGGCCGCCTGCGCGTCTGCGGCCTGATGGCGGTCTGGCTCTGGACCATCCGCGCCTGGCAGAACGACGAGGGGCCGGACCTCGCCGCCACCATGGCCGCGCTCGACACGGCGCTGTCGCGCGCCGAGGGACCGGCGTCCTGGCTGGATCGGCCCACCCGCCGCGCTACGGCCGCCGCCCCCGTCAGCGATGCGCCCGAGACCTCCGACGCCCCTTTCTCGCCGCCGGGTGAATCCGCCGGCTAGGCGTATGCTGCATTGCAGCATAATTGTCATTTCATTGGTCGCCCGGTCCCGCTAGGCTTAAGAAGTCAAGTGAGAGGCGATCTTCGTGGAGCGCGTGCTTCAGAAGGTCGGGCCGCCCGGTTCTCCGGCGGCTGCAGGGCCCAAGGGCGCAAGCCGAAGCACAAGCAAACACAGGAGCCAGACATGGCATTCGACCCGAAGACAGCCTTCAACATCGATATCACCAAGATGTTCGGCGACATGAAGCTGCCGGCGATGCCGGACATGGGCGCCCTGATGGCCGCCCACCAGCGCAACATCGAGGCACTGACCGCCGCCAACAAGGTGGCGATGGAAGGCGCGCAGGCCTTCGCCCGCCGCCAGGCGGAGATCGTGCAGCAGAGCGTTGCCGAACTGACCGAGGCGATGAAATCCTTCGCCGGCGTCGAGGCCCCGCAGGAAAAGGCCGCCAAGCAGGCGGAACTGCTGAAGAGCGCCTACGAGCGCGGCGTCGCCAACCTGCGCGAGCTCGGCGACCTTATCAGCCGCTCCAACACCGAGGCGGTCGAGGTGCTGAACCACCGTTTCACCCAGGCCATGGACGAAGTGAAGACCCTCGCCGGCAAGAAGTAACTTCCGCGGCCGGTCTTGGAAAAGGCCAGGGGGCGACCCCTGGCCTTTTTTGCTGGGCATCCGGCCAGAGCGCTTTCACGAAGGGCGAAAACGCTCTGGTCATCTTTTAGCAAGCAATTCCATCAGCCTAATACCACCCGGCGCGATTGCCGACCCTTGGAGCAACCGTCATGGCCGGCCTTGTGCCGGCCATCCACGGCTTTTCCGGCCGCGTGAAAGGCGTGGATACCCGGGACAAGCCCGGGCAAGACGGGTCGGTCTTTCCGCAATTGGGTATGCGACCGTGCAAGCTCCGAGTGGACGCTCCTTGCACGCCCAAACAATGGAAGGTTTCCAAAGGCGAGCCTTTGGTGGGGGGCCGGGGGCAAAGCCCCTTGGGAGCGCAAGGAGGGCCTACCGATACCACCCGGCGCGATTGCCGGCCCTTGGAGCAACCGTCATGGCCGGCCTTGTGCCGGCCATCCAC
>JBBIQA010000215.1:0-5981 GCA_037442565.1 Rhodospirillales bacterium | reverse complement strand
GTGCACGGCTCGGCCGGCAACATCACGCCGTTCCCACGCAAGATCGTCTATCTGACGCTGAACGCGATTTCGAACTACATCCGCAAACCGACCCGCCCGGAATGGATCGCGCACCAGGACTTCACCCCGATCGTGCCGGTCGCCGACGACGCATTGCTCCATTACGCCCAAAGCTACCGGCAGGCGGCGGAATAATCCTCCGTCCCCTCCCATGGTTGCCGCTACGCGTCGCTGAGCGCTACTCTGAACAAACCCAGCGACGCGGGAGAACAGAACATGATCGTCATGGCATCCGGCATCGAGGCCGCCAGTACCCGTCGCCGGTCGAGTTCCGACGGCACGGGGTTCTGGCACACGACGTTCATCGGCACCAACCGGATCATCCGCCGCGAATATCCGGAACATCCGCTTTCTCAGGGGCCGTTGCCGGAGCTTGGCACGCTCTATCCGGTCGGATTCCTGGTGGAGCAGGACCCGGGTTCGACGGTCCGCGCCCATTTTCATGAAGCCGACCAGTTCCAGGTGATCGTCGCCGGCTCAGGCCGCATGGCCTCCCACCCGGTCGAAGGCGTTGCGGTCCACTATACCAACGCCCACTCGCCCTACGGTCCGATCGTGGCCGGCGAGGAAGGTGTGCACTATTTCACCCTGCGCAACAGCTACGACCGAACCGCCCGCTACATGCCGGAATCCCGCCCGGACCTGCGTCAGGCACCCAGGAATTTCCGCGAGGCAACCGTCCCGCCGCTGCCTCCGCTGCCCGCTGCAGAGTTGGCGGTTGCCATGGCGTCCTGCATGGAAGCGATCCCCCCGCAGGAAGATGGCCTCGGTGCGTGGCGCTACCGCCTGCCCGCCGGCGGGCACATCAGCGGCCCCGATCCGCGCGACGGCGCCGGGCAGCATTGGCTGATACTGGGCGGCGGGCTGATCGGCGCGGATCCATCCGACCTGCGGCCGTTCTCGCTGATCTTCGTCTCCCCCGAGGAAAAGCCATTCGAGGCAAAGGCCGGTGCCGGCGGCCTGGAGATCCTGTGCATGCAGTATCCCAATCGCGGCACGATCCGCACGGCCGCTATTCCGGCCTGAGGGCCGCCAGAACCGCTGCCCGGCCGGCCGGATCCTCAGCCGTCGCCAGGCGGGACGCCGCCAGCATCCCGAACCGATGGGTCAGCGTGCGCCGTCTCGCCGACGCCAGCGGATGCGCCTGCGCATCACGCAGCATCGCCGCTTCCAGTCCGTCGGCAACGATCAGCCCGGTCTCGTCCGGCAGCATCTCCTGCGGGAAATCCGCGTCCACGGCAAAGAATAGCGCATCGGAAAAATCCCGATATTCCGGCCATTTGCTATCGACCAGGAAATCACGTGGGCCGGATTTGACCTCGATGCAGACAAATCCGCCATCCGGCCGCAGCGCCAAGATATCGGCCCGCCGCCCATTGGGCAGCGGCACCTCATGCAGCGGCGCCCAGCCCGCGATCAGGCAGAATCGCGCGGCGGCGCGGCGGACCAGTAGCGCGCGTTCAGGAAAGCTGATCTCAGCCACGGCCACAAGTTCCGATCAGGGCACCAGGCCGTCGATCGCCTCGGCCAGTTTCCGGTCCAGGCTCGTCAGGCCGCCAGAATCATGGGTGCTGAGTACGATAGCGACCTGGTTCCACACGTTCGACCAATCCGGATGATGGTCAAGTTTCTCCGCCAGCAAGGCGACGCGGCTCATGAAGCCCCAGGCCTCGGAAAAGTCCCGGAACCTGAACACGCGCTGCAGCGCCTTGCCGTCCTCGGCGACGTGCCAGAGCGGCAAATGCTCCACCAATGCGGCCCGTTCGTCCTCGGTCAAAAGAGTGCGCATGTCGATTTCCTTTTCGAGTTGCATGGCTTGGCCATTCGACCGAAGACTTGACCCGCGCGGCCGGTCCTGTCCTTTCTACCGCAATGAGCGCCACCTATTCACCCCGGTCGAGTTTCGGCCCGCCGCCTGACAATGACGATATATCGGCCATGGCGGAGCGAGCCCTGTCGGCCATCCCCGCCCGCCTGGCCATGCATGTTCGGGGCGTAAGCATCGCCGTTGAGGACATGCCGGACGAGGAAACCATGGAGGAACTCGATATCGAGTCCGCCTGGGAACTCACGGGCGTCTACCGCGGCACTCCGCTTACCCAGCGCAGCTTCGACGATATCGCCCGCCAGCCCGATCTGATCGTGCTGTATCGCGAGCCTATTCTGCTGGAATGGATCGAGACCGGCGAGGATCTCTACCGGCTGGTCCGCAACGTACTGATCCACGAGATCGCGCATCATTTCGGCTTTTCCGACGAGGATATTGCCATCCTCGAAGCCGAGATGGATTAAGCAGCCAGCACGGCTGCCACCAGGGCGCGCAGTTCGGGCAGCAGATCTTCGTTGAACCAGGGATTTCGTTTCTCCCAACCGCCTGTCCGCCAGGACGGATGCGGCAGCGGGATGCGACCCGCTGGCAGATGCTCGCGAAATGCCCGGACCCGCTCGGTCATTGTGCCCTTGCCCACGGCTCGCGCCTGCGCGTAGGAGCCGACCAGCAGCGTCAATCGAATATCCGGCATCAGCGGCAGCAACCGGGGATGCCAAAGCGGCGCGCATTCCGGTCGTGGCGGCGCATCGCCGCCATTGGCCAGGCGGCCGGGATAGCAAAGGCCCATCGGCACGATCGCCACGCGGGCCTCGTCGTAGAAAGCGGCGCGGTCCAGCCCAAGCCACAGCCGTAGCCGGTCACCGGACGGGTCGTTCCAGGGAATGCCTGTCGCATGGACCTTCGTTCCTGGCGCCTGTCCGATGATCAGCAGCCTGGCGGTGCGTGACACCCGCAGTACCGGCCGCGGCCCCAGCGGCAGGTGTTCCGCGCAGATCGTGCAGGCACGTGCCGCCTCCGCCACAGCCGCGAGCGCGTGCTCTGCACCGCCCGGTATTGCAGCGCGCGGTTTCAGTGGGCCATCAGCACGGGGATCGCGGCCTCGTCCAGAACCTTCTGGGTGAAGCCGCCGAACACCGCTTCCCGCAAGCGGCTATGGCCATAGCCGCCCATCACCAGCACGCTGGCGCCGGATTTAACCACCTCGGCCAGCAGGAGATCGACCGGCGCTTCGTTGTTGACCTCCAGGCTCAGCACCGAGACGTTCGGATTATGCCAACTCAGCATCTCCCGCAGCCTGTCGACGGATTTGTCGTGTTGGGCGCCCTGCTCGTGCACGGAAACCAACAGCACCTTGGCCGCCGTCGCGATGAACGGCAATGCGGCGCATACCGCCCGAGCTGCCTCCGGAGCGTCCTTCCAGGCGACCGCGATGGTTCCCCCCGTCAGCGCACCCGGGGCCTTGCCGGAGGCGATCAGCAACGGACGGCCGCTATCCATCAGCCCGGCTTCCAGAACCTCGCCGCCGACGCCCGCGCGCGACGGCGACCGGCCGGCGACCATCAAATCCGTGGCGCGGGCATAGGCGGCGATCGAATCGGACAGCCTGCCGATCTCGGTTCGCCATTCCGCGGTGACGCCAGTGGCTACACCGGTTGGCGCTTCCGCCATCGGGATCTTCTCCCGGGCGCAAAATGCCTCAGCCGCAGATTTTGCCGCTGCTTGCAGGCGGGTCGCGTCCGCCTCCATCTCATCGATCAGGGAGCCCATGCCAACCCCGCTGGCACCCAGGTCTCCCGCCGCCATGCTGGCAATCACATCGCGCACATCCACCCGGATATGCAGGAAGACCAAATGGGCACCTGAAAGTCGCGCCACGGCCAGCGCCGTCTCGAAAACCGGCGTGTCGGTATCGGCTCCACCAGCGGGTACCAGGATGGTCTTGAACACGGCAATATCCTCCAAACGAGTAGATGCTTCTAGGACGGAACCCTCCGCCGATCCGTGATATGGATCAACCCCTCGGCATCCTTTCAACGCCCCCTGGATGTGGACCTTGACCCTTCCCCGTGCGGCGCACCACAGTCGTCAGGCGGTGATTGCGCGGCAATCCCGGTATGGTTCCCATCGGTAGGTGCTGCTTGATCATTGCCTTGGCCGGCCACGTCGATCACGGCAAGACCGCGCTGATCCGGGCGTTAACTGGCGTGGACACCGACAGGCTGCCCGACGAGAAGCGGCGCGGCATGACCATCGATCTCGGCTTTGCCTACACATCACTGCCGGATGGCGGCGTGCTCGGCTTCGTGGACGTGCCCGGCCATGAGCGCTTTCTGCAGAACATGCTGGCCGGCGTGCTGACGATCGACAGCGTGCTGCTGATCGTCGCGGCCGACGATGGTCCGATGCCACAGACATTGGAACATCTCGCCATCCTGCGGTTGACGGGTGTTGCGGATCTGACCGCAGTCATCACCAAGATCGACCGGGTGGAGGGTGCGCGCATCGACGCCGTACGGCAGGAACTGTCCGTGCTGCTCGCCGGCCGCGGCTATGCAGACGCGCCGATCCTGGCGGTATCCAGCCTGACCGGGGAGGGCGTGCCGGAGCTGCGGCACCTTCTGATCCAGAAATCATGGCCGGGACGCGCGGGCCTGGGAGATCGCGAGCCTTACGGCTTCCGGCTCTCGATCGACCGCAGCTTCGCCCTCACCGGCGTGGGACTGGTCGTCACCGGCACGGTGGCCGCCGGTGCGGTAAAGGTCGGCGACACGCTGCTGCTCAGCCCGCCCCGGCTGGCTGCCCGCGTGCGCAGCATCCATGTGCAGGATCGCCCCGCGGAGGTCGCGACAGCCGGCGATCGCTGCGCTCTGGCGATCACCGGCGCTCGGATCGAAAAGGCGAAATTGCGCCGTGGCGACTGGCTGGTCGATCCATCGCTGCATGCGCCGACCGACCGGCTGGACGCTCGGGTCGGCATCACCGAGGGCCGCAAGCTTCGCCATGGCGCACGCATCCATGCCCATCTAGGCGCCGCCGCGATCCCGGGCCGGGTGCGGGTGCTGGAGGGCGGCGACCTCGAAGGCGGCACAGCCGGGTTCGTGCACCTGCTGCTGGACCGCCCGGCCGCGGCGCTGCATGGCGATCGGATCGTGCTGCGCGACGACGGCACCGGGCGCATCGTCGCTGGGGGGCTGGTCTTGGATCCCTTCCCCCCGGAACGCCGCCGCCGGCATGGCGCGCGATTGGCCGTGCTGGCGGCGCAGGCGGAGCCGGAAGCAGGCGCCGCACTTGCAAGGCTGCTGGAGGTTGAAGGCTGGGTGGACCTGCAGGGCTTTGCCTTGGCGCGCAATCTCGACCCGTCGCGTCTTGCCGCATTGGCAATCGGACTGCGCGGCCAACTCATCGGCCGGGAGGGCCACCGCGTTCTGGTCGCACCGGCGACGGCCGACACTGTGCGGTCGTCGCTGTTGCGCGCCTTAGCCGGATGGCATGAAACACATCCGGATTACGCCGGCCCGGGCAAATCGGCCCTGCTCGCCCGGTCTTCGCGCGAGGTACCAGCGGCAATCGCCGAGGCCGCCCTGCATGAACTGCTCTCGGAGGGCCTCGTCGTGCAGCAGGGGGCCGCCTTTCGCCTGCCGGGGCACCGCCCGACGCTCGGGGAAGCCGACGAGGCTTTCTCGCTACGGATCGAAGCCTTGCTGGCCGAGGCCGGACTTCGCCCGCCCCGCGTGCGGGAACTGATGGAAGAAGTGGGACTGCCGCTCGCCGCGACCGAGGCGTTGCTGGAACGGCTGGAACGCTTCGGCCGGCTGTTGCGCGTCGCGCCGAACCGGTATTTCCTGCCCCGCACGGTGACGGAGATTGCCAGGCTCGCCGCCGAGATGGCGGATGCGCGCGAGGAAGGCGGCTTCACGGCCGCGGATTTCAACCGCTCCACCGGCATGGGCCGCAATCTCGCGATCGAGGTGCTTGAATATCTGGACAGGGCCGGCATCACCCAGCGCAACGGCGATTTGCGCCACGTGGTGCGCACCGCCGAGGTGGCATTGGGCTGAAGCTCCCCCGCCGGTCCGAACCGGCGGGGGAG
>JBBIQA010000214.1:4234-6119 GCA_037442565.1 Rhodospirillales bacterium | reverse complement strand
AGAAAATCGCCGATCAGGACCACCCTGGCATGCCGCGGCACGAACGCATCCGGCGGCAGGCCGGACTCGCCGGTGCCCGTGGCCGTGCGATCCAATGCTTCCGCCAGGCCATCCATGCCGGCCCGGCCCGAGACCGGCCGGTCGCCCAGCAGCGCCACCCGCTCCCCGCCGCGCAGCAGCAGGGCGGCCAGCGCCAGCAGCAGGAGCCCGGCGCGCTCCTGCTTCTCGCCCGAAGCCAGCCGCGAGCGCCAGCGCATGGATGCGGAGGCGTCGCGCCACAGGAAGATGGTCTGGGCTGCCTCCCACTCCGTCTCGCGCACGAAGGCGCGGTCGGATTTGGCCGATTGGCGCCAGTCGATCCGCGCCACCGGGTCGCCGGCGGTGAAGGGGCGGAACTGCCAGAAGCTCTCGCCCTGGCCGGTCCGCCGGCGCCCGTGGACGCCTTGCGCGACGGTCGCCGCAACCCGCTCCGCCGCCACCAGCAGCGGCGGCAGGCGGGAGCCGAGGGCCTCCGCGCGGCGTGCGGCGATTGTGGCGGTGGCGTCAGCCAAGCTGCCCGACCAACCGATCGATCACCTGGGCCAGCGCTATGCCATCCGCGCGCGCGGAAAAGTTCAACGCCATGCGGTGGCGCAGCACCGGCCGGGCGAGCGCGGCCACATCGTCGATGCTGGGGGCCAGGCGGTTGTCCAGCACGGCGCGGGCGCGGCAGGCCAGCATCAGGGCCTGCGCGGCGCGCGGCCCCGGCCCCCAGGCGACATGGCGGCGCACCAGATCGTCGCTCGCGGTCTCGGGTCGTCCGCCGCGCACCAATGCCAGGATCGCCTCGACCACCGTCTCGCCGACCGGCACGCGCCGGATCAGCGCCTGGGCGGCGAGCAGTTCCTCCGCGCTCAGCACCGGCATCGGTTTGGCCTCGGTGGCGCCGGTGGTGGCAAGCAGCATGGTGCGTTCGGCGGCGAGGTCGGGGTAGGGCACCGTGATTTCCAGCAGGAAACGATCGAGCTGGGCTTCCGGCAGCGGATAGGTGCCCTCCTGCTCGATCGGGTTCTGCGTGGCGAGCACATGGAACGGCCGCGGCAGCGCGTGCTCGACGCCGCCGACCGCCACGCGGCCCTCCTGCATCGCCTGCAGCAGCGCCGACTGGGTGCGCGGGCTGGCGCGGTTGATCTCGTCGGCCATCAGCAGCTGGCAGAACACCGGGCCGGGGATGAAACGAAAGCTGCGCCGGCCCTCGGCTTCGTCCAGCACTTCGCTGCCGGTGATGTCGGGCGGCATCAGGTCCGGGGTGAACTGCACCCGCTTGGTCGCCAGGCCGAGCACCACGCCGAGCGTTTCCACCAGACGGCTCTTGCCGAGGCCGGGCACGCCCACCAGCAGCACATGGCCGCCGGACAGCAGGGTAATGAGCGTCTGGTCGACCACCTCGTCCTGGCCGAAGATCACCCGCCCGATGCCGGCCCGCACGGCGGCGACGCGGGCGCCGAGTGCCTCGATCGCTGCCGCCGCGGCGGCAGGCGTGAGGGTCGTTGGCATGGGGGGTGCCATCGGGGGCGTCGCAGGCGCCGCGTTGTGCGCCATGGAAGTCAGATCGGCCGGCATAAATGGGTCCATCCCGCTGTTCGCTATCCGAAAGCTCATATGGGCACTTTCATCGGCGGGGTAATGCTACCTATATCAGGGCAGTCGAAGAAAGCATCGCGACAGGGTGGGGATGAGAACGTGAACGAGGCGAGCATGCCGCAATCGCCATGGGAGCCTCCAGCTTCGGTGGGGCCGGGATCCATCGGCGGAGATATCGGAAAAACCATGTTGCCGAGCGACATCACGGAGCTGCGCGCCGTTGGCAGCCGAACGACCACACCCAATGGCACATCCACTGGCA
>JBBIQA010000214.1:0-4134 GCA_037442565.1 Rhodospirillales bacterium | reverse complement strand
GAAGCGGGTGCCGATCGAGTGCGGCGACCTGCCCTTCGTCATCCGGCGCGACGGCACCTGGATGTATCGCGGCAGCCCGATCGGGCGAAAGGAACTGGTCTGCCTGTTCGCCAGCGTGCTCAAGCGCGAGGCGGACGGCTCGTTCTGGCTCGAAACTCCGGCCGAGCGTGGCCGGATCGAGGTGGAGGACGCGCCCTTCGTGGCGGTGGAGCTGGACTGGACCGGCGACGGTCCGCAGCAGAACCTGTCCTTTCGCACCAACGTGGACCAGGTTATCGCCGCCGGGCCGGACCACCCGATCCGCGTCGCGCACGACCTGCTGACCTGCGAGCCGACCCCCTACATTCTGGTCCGCCCCGGCGCCGGCCATTTGGCGGTCGAGGCGCGCATCGGCCGCGCGGTCTATTATGAGCTGGTGGCGCTGGCAGTACCGGAATGGATCGACGGACGGCAGATGCTGGGAGTGTGGAGCCAGGGACATTTCTTCAGCCTCGGCGAGCTGCCCGACGGCGAGGAATAGGCAGGAGCGAGGTCCCAGGACCCAAGAACATGAACGAAGCTGAGTTGCGTACCCGGCTTGCCGGCCTGCCCGGACCGGATGCGCCGCATGACATCTTCGCGCCGCGCCTGGACGATCCGGCCGACCCGTTCGACGGCAAGCTGATCGAGGCGGCGGTACTGGTGCCGATCGTGCTGCGTTCGCAGCCCGGCGTGCTGCTGACCAAGCGGACCGCGCATCTGAAGCAGCACGCGGGACAGGTCAGCTTCCCCGGCGGCCGTATCGATCCCGAGGACACCGACGCCGAGGCGGCGGCCCTGCGCGAGGCCGAGGAGGAGGTCGGGCTCGATCGACGCGGCATCGAGCTGATCGGGCGGATGTCCACCTATGTCACCGGCACCGGCTACCGTATCACCCCGGTGCTCGGCCTGCTGCAGCCGGGCCTGCCGATGGCGCCCTCGCCGCACGAGGTGGAGGCGGTGTTCGAACTGCCGTTCTCCGTGCTGCTCGATCCCGCGGCGCCGCGCCGGGAAATGCACCGATCGCGCGGCAAGCTCCGGGAATACTGGGTTTGGCCGCACCCGGAGCATTTCGTCTGGGGCGCGACCGCGGCGATCCTGGTCAATCTGGCCCGCCATCTTCGCGGTGAGTTTTGAACGAGGCGCCCGCCCTTCGCATCCCGCCGCCCGAATTCCTCGCCGATCCCCGCCTGCGCGCGGTGCTCGCGGCCTTGCCCGAGGCCCGCGTGGTAGGCGGCGCGGTGCGCGACGCGCTGGCCGGGCGCGCCGTCGCGGACATCGATCTCGCCACCCCGCGCCCCCCCGGGGACATCGTCCGGGCGCTGACAGCGGCCGGCATCCGCGCGGTGCCCACCGGCATCGCCCACGGCACCGTCACCGCGGTTAGCGGCGGTCGCGGCTTTGAGGTCACCACGCTGCGCCGCGACGTCGAGACCGACGGCCGGCATGCCAGCGTGGCCTTCACCGAGGACTGGCGGGTGGACGCGGCGCGGCGGGATTTCACCATCAACGCCATGTTCCTGACCGCGGACGGCGCGGTGTTCGATTATTTCAACGGCATCGCCGATCTGCGTGCCGGCCTGGTGCGCTTCGTCGGCGACGCCGCGACCCGGATCGCCGAGGACTATCTGCGCATCCTGCGCTTTTTCCGGTTTCATGCCCGCTACGGCACCGGGGCGCCCGACCCGGCTGCCCTGGCCGCGATCCGGGCCGGCGTTGGCGGGTTGGCGATCCTGTCGGTGGAGCGGGTCTGGTCCGAGTTGCAGAGGATTTTGGCCGCACCCGACCCGTCCGGCGCCGTCGCGCTGATGGCGGAGCTGGGCGTGCTGGCCGCCGTGCTGCCGGAGGGGGCGGACCCGGCCAAACTCGCCCGCCTGGTTGCCGCCGGTGCGCCCGCCGACCCGATCCTGCGCCTGGCGGCGCTGCTGACCGGGAACGCCGAGGCGCTCGCCGTCCGGTTGAAGCTGTCGACGGCGGAGCGGGAACGCCTCGTTGCCCTGCGCGGCCTTCCGATCCCGCAACCGGCCGACGACGACGATCGTTTGCGCCGCCTGCTGGCGGATGAAATTCCCGATATCCTGATCGGCCGCGCCTGGCTGGCCGGAGGCGACGCGCCGGACTGGGGCCGGCTTCGCGCTCGCCTCGCCGCCATCCCAAGGCCGGTCTTTCCAATGGAAGGCCGCGATGCGCTGGCGCTTGGCGTTGCACCCGGCCCGGCGATGGGCGTGCTGCTGCGCGATACCCGGAATTGGTGGCTGGCCGGCGGCTGCCGGGCCGATGCCACCGCCTGCCGGGCCGAGTTCGCGGCCCAACTGGCGAGACGCGCCCGCGGCTGATACACGGCGCGCATGACCGTTGTCCGCGCCGCCCCTGCCTCCAGCGATGGTTCCTATGCGCTGCTCTACCGCCTCTGGCGGGAGTATGTCCGCCATTATCGCGGCCGGCTGCTGCTGGTGCTGATCTTCACCGCGATCATGGCCGGCACCACGGCGCTGTACCCCGTGGTGATCGACCACGCCTTCTCGATGTTCACCGCGCGCGACCGGCGCATCCTGTATCAGGTTCCGGCCCTGGTGCTGATCGTCACCTCGGTGAAGGCGGCGGCGCAGTATTTCCAGAATGTGATGGTCCAGCAGGTCGTGCTGCTGAGCATCCGCGACGTGCAGGGCCGGATGTTCGGCCATCTGGTCCGTGCCGACCTGACCCGGCTGGAACGCGAGGCCCCGGCGCAGCTCGCCGCCCGCTTCACCACCGACGCCGCCACCATCCGCGAGGCGCTGACCCGCGCGGTGAACGGCCTGGCCGACGCGATCACCGTGATCGGGCTGATCGGCTCGATGCTGTATCTGGACTGGGTGCTGAGCCTGATCGCCGCGGCGATGTATCCGCTGGCGGCGGTGCCGATCCAGCGCATTGGCAAGCGCATCCGCCGCGCCTCCGGCGGCATGCAGGAACGGATGGGCGAAACCGCGGCCCTGCTGAATGAAAGCTTCGCCCAGGCCCGGACGGTGCGTGCCTATGGCCTGGAGCGCAGCGAAACCGCGCGCGCCGAAACCGCCTTCGGCGAACTCTATCGCGCGCTCTTCCGCATGACCCGCTCGCGCGCCCGCGTCGATCCGCTGCTGGAGGTGCTGGGCGGCGCGGCGGTGGCCGCCGTGATCGGCTTCGCCGGCTGGCGGGCGGCGGTGGGCACCAGCACGATCGGCAATTTCACCGGCTTCATCGCCGCCCTGCTGATCGCCTCGCGGCCGCTGCGGGCGCTCGGTTCGCTGAACGCCGCGGTGCAGGAAGGCCTGGCTGGCCTGGCGCGCATTTTCTCCGTGCTGGACGAAAAGCCGCTGATCCTGGACGCACCGAACGCCGTGCCATTGCCGCCGGGTCACGGACACGTGGTGTTCGAGCATGTCGGCTTCGTCTATCCCGATGGCCGCGCGGGGCTCTCCGGCCTGAGCTTCGAGGCCTCGCCTGGCACCACGGTGGCCCTCGTTGGCCCCTCCGGCGCCGGCAAATCCACCGCGCTGGCGCTGATCCCCAGGCTGCAGGACGCCAACACCGGCACCGTGCGCGTGGACGGCGCCGACGTGCGCTCTGTCACCCTCGCCAGCCTGCGGGGCAGCATCGCCTATGTCGGCCAGGACACGCTGCTGTTCGACGACACGGTCGGCGCCAACATCCGCATGGGCCGGCCCGATGCGACCGACGCCGAGGTGCAGGCCGCCGCCGCGGCCGCCGCGGCCGCCGGGTTCATCGCCGCCCTGCCGCAGGGCTACGACACCCGCGTCGGCCCCGGCGGTCAGCGTCTGTCCGGCGGCCAGCGCCAGCGCGTGACCCTGGCCCGCGCCCTGCTGCGCAACCCCCGCATCCTGCTGCTGGACGAGGCCACCAGCGCCCTCGACACCGAAAGCGAGGCGGCGGTGCAGCAGGCGCTGGCCACCCTGCGCAAGGGCCGCACCACCATCGTCATCGCGCATCGCCTGTCCACGGTGCGCGACGCGGACCTGGTCGTGGTGCTGGATGGCGGCCGCGCGGTGGAGCAGGGCACCCACGCCGAACTGATCCAGTATGACGGCCTGTATGCAAGATTGGTGCGGAGCCAGGATCTGGCCCCCTGATCTC
>JBBIQA010000213.1:0-6132 GCA_037442565.1 Rhodospirillales bacterium | reverse complement strand
GCCCACACCCACGCCGCCCAGCACCACGTCGCAGCCGAACCCGACCAAGAACGCGGTGGCCGAAAGCCAGGAGGTGCAGAACACCCTGGACAAGCTGCGCGCGATGCAGCGCCAGACGGAGGCGCCGAAGAACCGCTACAATCCGTCCCAGGGCGGTGCCCCGCGCGGCGGCGGCAATCCGCAGGGGGATGCGACTTCCCAGCTCACCGGCGACCAGCGCGGCGCCATCGGCGACGCGGTCCGCCGCTGCTGGACCTATGATTCCGGCGCCCTCGGCGCCGACAAATTCCGGGTGTTGCTGACCGTGACCGTGGACGAGGCGGGCGTGGCGCGCCGCGCGGTGGTCGCGCCGGACGATGCCGGGCGCATGGGCGACCCGCGCTTCCGTGCCTTCGCCGAACGGGCCGTGCGTGCCGTGCTGGACGCGCAATGCGCGAACCTGCCTCTACCCAAGACCCTGCTGGGACGGCAGAACACCCTTACATTCCGTTTCAGCCCCTGAAGCGGCGCCCCGATGTAACATCAGCACGCCGTACCTAGATGCCGATCATGAATACCGATCACCCGAGACCTCGCATGCCGATCGTGGGAAACCCTGATATGACAGACCTCTCGAACCTGACCTTCTCCCCCCACTTCACCCGCCGCGGCATGATCGCCGCCGGGCTGGCCGGCAGCGCGACGTTGCTCGCCGCTCCCCCCGGCCTGCATGCCCAGGCCGCGGCGCCAGGTTCGGCACCGAGTGCGGTGATCGACGTCAACCGCGCTCGCACCGACCCGATCCCGATCGCCATCCCCGATTTCGCCGGTGCCGGCGAAGCCGGCCAGATCGGCCGCGACATGGCCCAGGTGATCACCGACGATCTCGCCCGCAGCGGCCTGTTCCGCCCGATCGACCGGGCCGCCTTCATCGGCGTCAGCCAGGGCGCCGGCGCGGGCGATGTGCCGAATTTCCAGAACTGGCGCGCCATCGGCGCCCAGGCGCTGGTCTCGGGCAAGGCCGAGGGCGGCGGCTCGGTGCGCGTGGAGTTCCGGCTGTGGGACGTTCTGCCGCAGACGCAGATCCAGGGTACGGCCTATACCGCCACCGCCGGCAACTGGCGCCGCATCGCGCACATCATCAGTGACGTGATCTACGAGCGCCTGTTGGGCGAGAAGGGCTACTTCGACACCCGCATCGTCTACATTGCCGGCACGGGCCCGCGGAACAAGCGCGTGAAGCGCCTCGCCATCATGGACCAGGACAGCGCCAACAACCGCATGCTGACCGACGGTTCCTGGCTGGCCCTGACCCCGCGCTTCAACCCGACGCGCGACCAGATCGCGTTCATGAGCTTCGCCAACAACCGGCCGCGGGTCTATCTGTTCGACCTCGGCACCGGCCGCCAGCAGGTGCTGGGCGACTTCGACGGCATGACCTTCGCCCCGCGATTCGCGCCGGACGGCAACAGCGTGATCATGTCGATCACCAACAGCGCCGGCGGGTCCGACATCATCACGGCCAGCCTCAGCGGCGCGCGGGGCCGCAAGCTGACCAGTTCCGGGGCCATCGACGTCAGCCCCTGCTACAGCCCGGACGGTTCACAGATCGTGTTCAACTCCGACCGCGGCGGCGATCAGCAACTTTACGTGATGGGGTCGGATGGCAGCGGCGTGAAGCGCATCAGCTTCGGCAAGGGCCGCTATGCCACGCCGGTCTGGTCGCCGCGCGGCGACCTGATCGCCTACACCCGCCTGGGCGGCGCCACCTGGGGCATCGGCGTCATGCACCCCGACGGCACCGGGGAGCGCATCCTGTCGGAGGGCTACGCGGTGGAGGGGCCGACCTTCGCGCCGAACGGACGCGTGCTGATGTTCTGGCGCGAAACTCCGGCGCGGGACGCGCGCGGCTCGGGCTTTTCCTCCCGGCTGGTCTCGGTCGACATCACCGGCTTCAACGAACGCCCGGTGCCGACCCCGACCGACGCCTCCGATCCGGCCTGGTCGCCGCTGGCGGCATAGCCGCGTGCCGATCCGGCGAGTTTGCGGCTTGACCGGATCGAAAACGGCGATTTAATCGGTTGCATGCAGCGTCGACTGATACTACGCGTTCTGCCGGCTTTCTGGGCCGCCGGCCCTGCCGGGCGGCCTTCTTTCCCAGGGACAAACAACATGAATATGAAGATCATCGGCGCCTTCGCGGCTCTCGCGCTGCTTGCCGGCTGTGCCTCCTCCGAGGACAAGACCTCCAGCACCGGCGAAGGCGCGTCCGCCAGCCGTTCCGGCGTGGTGCCGGGCAGCCAGGAAGACCTCGTTGCCTCCGCAGGGGACCGGGTGTTCTTCGCGTTCGATTCGTCCTCGCTCGATGACGCCGCCCGCTCCACCCTGACCGCCCAGTCCGGCTGGCTGGCCAAGAACCCGCAGGTCAGCGTTCGCGTTGAAGGCAATGCCGACGAGCGCGGCACCGAGGAATACAACCTTGCCCTCGGCCAGCGCCGCGCCAAGGCGGCCCGCGACATGCTGGTGGCCAAGGGCGTGGCCTCCAGCCGCATCACCACGATCTCCAACGGCAAGGAAAAGCCGGTGGCGCTCGGGTCCGATGAGCAGGCGTGGGCGCAAAACCGCAATGCGATGACGGTCGTTCAGTAACCAAGACGCCGAGGTCCCGGGTGCATAGACACAGCGTGAGCGGACAGGGTATGCGGTCTGTTCGCAGCCGGGGCCGCAGCCGGGGCCTTGCCTGCCTGCTGGCCCTGGGCCTGGTTGCCACCGGGGCGGCGCTATCCGCGCCGCCCGCCTTCGCGCAAATGGACAGCCGAGAGGCCATCGCGCTCCAGAACCAGCTGCTGGAGCTCAGACGCGACATGCAGAACCTGCGCGACCAGGTGGCGCGCGGCGGCTCCGGCGGCTCGTACACCGCCCCCGCCGGCCGGACTGCGGCCCCCGACTCCGCCGAGATCACCGGCCAGCTGCTGTCGCGGGTCGAGACGATGGAGGACCAGGTTCGCCGGCTGCGTGGCCGGGTTGATGAACTGGCCAATCAGTCCCAGCGCCAAGGCGACGACCTGAACAAGAAGATCGGCGACCTCGACTTCCGGGTACGGGCGCTCGAGCCCGGCGGCGGCGCCGCTGGCGCGGCCGCGCCAGCGCGTGCGCCGGTTCCGCTCTCGGCCGCGCCATCCGCCGCGGCTCCGGCCGCCTTGCCGTCCGCCGCCGCGCCCGCCGCGCCGGTGCACCGCACGCCGGAGATGGCCTTGCAGGAAGGCTCCGCCGCCCTGGCCCGGCGCGACTACGTGGCCGCCGAGGCTGCCGCGCGCGAGGTGCTGACCAACAACAAGACCTCGCCGCGGGCCTATGACGCGCAATTCCTGCTGGCCCAGGCGCTCGCCGGCCGCAAGGAATACTCGCAGGCGGCGATCGCCTACGACGACGCCTACAAGCGCAACCGCAAGGGCGCCCGCGCGCCGGATGCCATGCTCGGCCTGGCCAATTCGCTCAACGCCATCGGCGAGCGCAAGGCAGCCTGCGCCACGCTGGGGGAAATGCGCGGCGAGTTCCCGAACCCGCGTCCCGATCTCAAGGAACAGATCGCCGCCGCCCACCAGCGTGCCGGGTGCAAGTAACCTGATCCAGACGGATCGGGGAGGGCAGCAACGCCCGATCGACGCGACGGAATTCGCCGCTCTCATGGCGCCGCTTGGCCCGTTCGAGCCTTCGCCCAATCTGGCCGTGGCGGTGTCCGGCGGCGCGGACTCCCTGGCCCTGGCTCTCCTCGCCCACCGCTGGGCGCGGGGGCGGGACGGCTCTATCCTGGCATTGGTCGTCGATCACGGCCTGCGACAGGGCTCCGCCACCGAGGCCGCCCTGACCGCCGATCGTCTCGCCGCCGCCGGCATCGCTCGGCGCGTGATCAAGCTGACCGACCTGCCGCACGGCAGCAGCCTTGCCGAGCGGGCCCGCTGGGCCCGCTACCAGGCACTGACCCACGCCTGCGCCGCCGCCGGCATCGTGCACCTGCTGCTCGGACACCATTTGGCCGATCAGGCCGAAACGCTGCTGATCCGCGTCCTCGGCGGCAGCGCCGCGTCCGGCCTGGCGGCGATGGCGAAGCTGGTGGAAACCGCGGAACTGCGCCTGCTGCGCCCGCTGCTGGGGGTTCCTCCGGCGCGCCTGCGCGCACAGTTGCGCGCGGCCGGGCTCGGCTGGGTGGAGGACCCGTCGAACCGGAACCTGAACGCCCTGCGCCCCCGCCTGCGGGCGCTGCGGGCCGACCGGGACGGAACCGGTTCCGCCAGCCTGGCGCTGGCCGCCGCCGCGGCGGCGCATGGTCGCGCCCGCGCCGCACGCGAGCGGGACTGCGCCGCCGCGATGGCCCGCACCGTTACGTTGCGCCCGGAAGGCTTCGCCATCCTGCCGAACGCGCCGATTTCGCCGGATGTCCTGGCGGCCCTGATCCAGGCCATCTCCGGCGCCCCCTATGCGGCGGATACCGCCGGCATCGCCGCGCTCGCCGCCGCCCCTCGCCCTGCCACGCTGGCGGGCACCCGCCTGATCGAGGCCGGCCGGGCCGCCGGCGGCGGGCCTTGCCTGCTGCTGCTGCGCGAGGAGGCCGCCATCGCCGCCGGCGTGCCCGCCCATCCCGGCGCGGTCTGGGACGGCAGGTTCCGGATCGCCGCCGTCCGGCCCGCCGATGGAGGCATTCCCGAGGGGCTCGTGCTGGACCGGTTGGGCGATGCCGCCGCCAGCTTTCGCCGCAGCTCCGGCCTGCCCTCGGCGGTGCTGCGCACCCTGCCGGCGCTTTGGCTGCGCGACGCTCCGGGCGCCGGCGGCGAGCGCCAAACCGCCGAAAACCACGCTATTCGCGAAAAGCTGGTCGCCGTGCCGCATCTGGGTTATGTAGGCGGCCATGTGTCTGCTTGCGTCGAGGTGGTGTTTGCACCGCCCCGGCCGGCGGCTCCTGGCGCCTTCGCCGCGTGAGGGGGATGCAGAGGGAGGCCATGCTCCCTATTTATGTCGCCTGGGTCCACGCGGACCGATGCTTTCCCGGCCATCCCTCGCGCAACGCGGAGGAAATGGCGCCGAACCTTCCATGATCCAAGGGTAGGATTGAGCCAATTAAGATGAGCAATTTCGGCCGTAACCTCGCGCTTTGGGTCATCATCGCCTTGCTATTGGTGGTGCTGTTCAACCTGTTCCAGCCCGGAACGTCCCATACGCCGGCCACGCAGGTCGCCTATTCCGACTTCATCTCCGAGGTGAACGGCGGGAGGGTGCGCGACGTGGTCATCCAGGGCCGCACCGTCTCCGGCGCGCTCACCGACGGGCGCAGCTTCCAGACCTACACCCCGGAAGACCCCACCCTGGTGCAGCGCCTCACCGACAAGGGCGTGCGGGTGATCGCGAAGCCTGAGGACAGCGACGTCAATCCGCTGCTGCATTACCTGCTGTCCTGGTTCCCGATGCTGCTGCTGATCGGTGTCTGGGTGTTCTTCATGCGCCAGATGCAGTCGGGTGGCGGCCGGGCCATGGGCTTCGGCAAGTCCCGCGCCCGCATGCTGACCGAGAAGCAGGGCCGCGTGACCTTCGACGACGTCGCCGGCATCGACGAGGCCAAGGGCGAACTGCAGGAGATCGTCGAGTTCCTGAAGGACCCGCAGAAATTCCAGCGCCTCGGCGGCAAGATCCCCAAGGGCGTGCTGCTGGTCGGCCCCCCCGGCACCGGCAAGACGCTGCTGGCGCGTGCCATCGCCGGTGAGGCCAACGTGCCGTTCTTCACCATCTCCGGCTCGGACTTCGTCGAGATGTTCGTCGGCGTCGGCGCGTCCCGCGTGCGCGACATGTTCGAGCAGGGCAAGAAGAACGCCCCCTGCATCATCTTCATCGACGAAATCGACGCGGTTGGCCGCCATCGTGGCGCCGGCCTCGGCGGCGGCAACGATGAACGCGAGCAGACGCTGAACCAGATGCTGGTGGAGATGGACGGCTTCGAGTCCAACGAGGGCGTCATCCTGATCGCCGCCACCAACCGACCGGACGTGCTGGACCCCGCCCTGCTGCGCCCCGGCCGCTTCGACCGCCAGGTGGTGGTGCCGAACCCGGACGTGAACGGGCGCGAGAAGATCCTGCGCGTGCACATGCGCAAGGTGCCGCTGG
>JBBIQA010000212.1:0-6146 GCA_037442565.1 Rhodospirillales bacterium | reverse complement strand
TTGCGGGGTGGAGGGGCAGCGCCCCTCCTGGGGTTTGGGGCAAAGCCCCAACCTTTCTACCGGCCGCGCAACTACACCGGATCCCAGGCGAAAGCCTGCTCGGAGGTATCGAGCGGCATGAACGCGCCGCGCAATGCCGGCAGCGCGATCTGTGCGATCTCTTCCGGCGTCCAGCCGCCGTCATGGTGCACCGAGCGGATCGGCTTGGCCGAGGAGAACAGGTACAGCTCGTTCATGCGCGTGCCGAACACCTGGCCCGAAACATCCTTCGCCGCGTCCGACATCAGCGCCACGGCCAGCGGCGCGTTCTTCTCCGGCCCCATCGCCTTCAGCTTTTCCACCATCACCTGCTGTTCCAGGGTCTGCGACGGGATCGAGCTCGTCATCCGGCTCCACGCCCAGGGCGACAGGCAGTTGGACCGCACGTTGTAGCGCTGCATGTCCAGCGCGATGGATTTGGACAGCGCGGTGATCCCCAATTTCGCCGCCGCATAGTTCGCCTGCCCGACATTGCCGATCAGGCCGGAAGTGGAGGTGATGTGCACCAGCGCGCCGCTCTCCTGCTTGCGGAAATGTTCGGCCGCGGCGCGGGATGTGAAGAAGCAGCCGCTCAGATGGACATTGATGACAAGATTCCAGTCTTCCGGTGTCATGCGATGGAAAATGCCGTCGCGCAGCACGCCGGCATTGTTCACCACGCCGTCGATGCGGCCGAAATGATCGAGTGCGGCCTGGATGATCTTCCGCGCCGAATCCCAGCCGGCCACGGAGTCTGTGCTGATCTCCGCCTGGCCGCCACGCTGGTTGATCAGGCTCTTGGTCTGCTCCGCCGGCGTGGCGGACTGGCCCTCGCCGAACAGCGAGGCGCCGATATCGTTGATGATCACCTTCGCCCCGGCATCCGCCATCATGATGGCGATTTCCCGCCCGATGCCGCCGCCCGCGCCGGTGACAACGATCACCTTCCCGTCCAACAATTTCGCCATGGCGTCTGTCCTCCAGCCGTCGGTTGATTTTCACCCCAGGCTGGCACAGCCTGACCGGAAAGAAAATCGAGCCACGGTGCCATCGTCCATGCTGGGCCTGAACCAGGACTATCCGCTGATCCTCTCCACCGTGCTGGAACACGCGGCGGTGAACTTCGCCGATGTCGCGCTGGTGTCCTTCAACCATGGCGAGGAAACCCGCACCGACTACCGCCGCACGGCCGCGCGGGCGCGCCGGCTCGCCTCCGCCCTGGCCGCGGAGGGCCTCGGGCCGGACGGGTTCGCCGGATCGCTGGCCTGGAACACCCACCGGCATCTGGAACTGTTCTACGGCGTCAGCGGCATCGGCGCCGCGCTGCATACCGCCAACCCGCGCCTGGCGCCGGAACACATTGCCTACACCATCAATTTCACCGGCTACCGCACCCTGTTCATCGACCCCGACACGGTCGCCCTGGCCGAGCAGATCCTGCCCAAACTGGAACATGTCGAACGCTTCGTCATCATGGCCGCGCGCGATCGGATGCCCACCACCAGCCTGCCGAACATGGCCTGCTACGAAGACCTGATCGACGCCGGCGACGAAGCCTTCACCTGGCCCATGCTGGACGAGCGCACGGCCTGCGCGCTGTGCTTCACCTCCGGCACCACCGGGGTGCCGAAGGGCGCGCTGTACAGCCACCGCGGCACGGTGCTGTCGGCGCTGTCCACCGGCGGGGGCAATGCGTGGGCGCTGTCGGCCGATGACGCGATCCTGGCCCTGCCGGGCTTCTTTCATTGCAACGGCTGGGGGGTTCCGTTCTTCGGTCCGATGTACGGCGCCAAGCTGGTGATGCCCGGCCGGCGCATGGACACCGAATTCCTGCACGCGCTGGTCCTGGACGAAGGCATCACCGTCGGCCCCGCGGTACCCACCATCTGGATGGACATGCTGGAACATGGCCGGCGCACCGGCCTGGGCTTCGGCCGCCTCAACCGCCTGTTCACCGGCGGCACCGCGCCCCCGGCGCAAATGATCGAGGCCTATTGGCAC
Organism: Rhodospirillales bacterium; assembly: GCA_037442565.1. GTDB lineage: Bacteria > Pseudomonadota > Alphaproteobacteria > Acetobacterales > Acetobacteraceae > PALSA-911. The sequence goes on along the minus strand of JBBIQA010000212.1, from coordinate 4,127 downwards.
GACCACAACGTTCGCACCCACCACGCCTGGGGCATGACCGAAACCACCCACGGCGCCACCTTCTCCTTCACCAGCCGCTATGGCGCAGGCGATGCCGCCATCGCCGCCATGCGCACCCAGGGCAAGCCCGCCTACGGCAACGAAATCCGCATCGTGGACGACGAGGGCCGGCCCCTGCCGCGCGACGGCAAGACACCCGGCCATGTGCAGTCGCGTGGCCACTGGATCGCCGGCGCCTATTTCCGCCGGCCCGAGGTACAGGTGCAAACACAAGATGGCTGGATGACCACCGGCGACGTCGCGGTGATCGACCCCGACAACACCCTGCACATCGTCGACCGCGCCAAGGACGTCATCAAGTCCGGCGGCGAATGGATCTCGTCGCCGGCGCTGGAGGAAGCCGCCTGCCGCCACCCGGGGGTACAGGAAGCCGCTGTGCTGGCGATCCCGCATCCGCGCTGGCAGGAACGTCCGATGCTGATCGTCGTGAAGCGCGCCGGCGCCACAATCACCACGGACGAACTGCGCGGCCACCTGGCCGGGCTGATTCCGAAATGGTGGCTGCCCGAAGCCATCGCCTTTGTGCCCGAATTGCCGCATGGTCCCACGGGCAAGGTTCAGAAGGACACGCTGCGCCAGTGGGTTCGCGACGGCAAAATCGCCGCGTGACCGAAGCGCCGCGCCACACCGGAGGGAAGAGAACGACATGAAAGTCTACGAAGCGATCGCCCAATCACTCATTGCCGAAGGCGTCACGGATTTCTTTGGCCTGATGGGCGACGGCAACATGTGGCTATGGGGCGCGCTGTGCCGCGATGCGCGGGTGCGCGGCTATTCGGCCCGGCATGAATCCATGGCCGTCTCGATGGCCGACGGCTATGCCCGCACCACCGGGCGCGTCGGCGTGGCGATGGTCACCTGCGGACCGGGCCTGACGCAATGCGCCACCTCGCTGATCGCGGCCTATCGCGGCAAGACCCCCGTCGTGCTGATCGCCGGCGAGATCATGCAGGGTGCCAAGAACAGCACCCAGTCAATGGACCAGCGCCGCTTCGTCGAGGCGAGCAGCGCGCGGTTCCACACCATCACCAGCATCGACAACATGGCCGAGGAAATCGCCGAGGCCTTCTACGCGGCCCGCGTGCATCGCTGCCCGGTGGTGCTGAACCTGCCGATGGATCTGCAGGAAGACGAGTTCGACTGGGACTACGACTACCGCCCCTCCACCCAGTTCCTGCCGCCGCGCATGGAAACCCCCAGCCCGGAACTGCTCGCCCCGGTGATCGAGAAGCTGATCGCCGCCGAGCGTCCCGTCATCATCGGCGGGCGCGGCGCGATCATGGCCGGCGCGAAGGACGAGATCGTCAAGCTCGCAGACCGCGTCGGCGCGCTGCTCGCCACCAGCCTGCAGGGCAAGGGCCTGTTCGCCGGGCATCCGTGGGATGTGGGCATCTCCGGCGCCTTTGCCTCCGAACCCACCGAGCGGCTGCTGGCCGAAGCCGATTTCGTGCTCGGGGTCGGCGCGGAGCTCGGCTACTACACCACCGAAGGCGGCCTGATCTTCCCCTCGGCCGAGGTCGCGCGCATCGACATCAAGCCGATGCCGGATGCGATCGGCGTCATCCCCGGCCTGTACGTGCAGGGCGACGGCCGCCGCGCCGTGGCGGCGATCAACGAGGCGCTGGAAGCCCGCCAGATCCGCAAGGAGGGCCTGCGCACCGCCGCCACGCGCGCGGTGCTGGATGCGCCCGCGCATAAATTCGAGGCGCCCAAGGATGGGCTCGATCCCCGCGCGCTGGGCGGGCACCTCGGCGCGGCGCTGCCCAAGGGCGTGCTGGTTACCTGCGGGGCGGGGCATTTCTTCTCCTGGGTCGGTATGTACATGCCGCTGCCGCAGGGGGCGGAAATTCAGTACTCGTACAATTTCGGCGCTGTCGGCCAGGGCCTTGGCGTCGCGATCGGTACCGGCGTCGGCAATCCGGGCCGCCAGCACGTGGTGATCGAGGGCGACGGCAGCATGATGTTCAACCTGCAGGAACTGGAAACGGTCGTGCGGGAAAAGCTGCAGATGGTGCTGGTGGTGTGGAACGATGGCGGCTATGGCGCCGAGGTGCACAAGCTGGTGGCCAAGGGCTTCAACGAAAAGCTGGCGCAATGGGAATCGCCGGACTTCGTGGCGCTGGCCAAGGCCTTCGGCGGCGACGGCGTGCTGCTGTCGGACGTGTCGCAGATCGGCGCCGCCGTGGCCGAAGGCCTGCGCAAGGGCGGGCTCTATCTGATCGACGCGCGGGTATCGCCCTCGACCCCGACCGAGCCCTACGCGAAGGTGTATTTCGGCCAGGAAAGCCACGCGCCGCTGCTGCGCCCGGTCTCGTAACGGCCCATGCATTTCGAGGGAGAGTTCCGCGTTCCCGGCCGCGCGGCGGAGGTCATCCGCCGCTTCGCCGACGTGCCGCGGATGGCGCGCTGCATGCCGGGCGCCGTGCTGGAGCCGCAGGCCGAGGACGGTTCCTGGCCCGGCGCGATGGTGGTTTCGTTCGGCCCGAAGAAGGTGAACTTCAAGGGGCGCGCGACCTGCGAATTCGACAACGACGCCCTGACCGGCAGCGTGCACGGCCGCGGTGCCGCCGACATGCGGGCGGCGCGGATCGGCGTGAAGGTATCCTTCGCCCTGGCCGACGACCCCGCGGCGCCAAAGCCGACGACGATCGTGCGGATCGTCTCGGACGCCGAACTCGGCGGCGTGCTGGCCGATTTCGCCCGCACCGGCGGGATCGCGGTGGCCAACGTCATCATGGCCGATTTCGCCCGCCGCGCCTCGGAGGAATTTGCCAAGGACGATTTGCCTGCGCCAGCGCCGGTTGCGCAAGAGGCTCACGAGGCGGCGCCACCCCCTGCCCCGCCGCCGCCTGTACCGCCGCCATCGGCTCCCGTTCCGCTGCAGGCGCAGGGCCTCATCTGGGTGGTCATCAAGGCCTACCTCACCCGCCTCGGCCGCTGGCTGGGCCTGGCGCGGTAGCGCGCTGTTGGGTGTCACGGGGTAACGCGCTACCGGGCATTCGCCGTCGCGTCCAGCGGCCACAGGGCGGCACGCCAACGGATCCCGATCGCGATAGTGGCCAGCAGCCCGAACACGCAATAGCCCGTTGCGGTGGCGGTGTAGCCGATCCGCCCGATCAGCACGCCGGCCGCCAGCAGCCCCACCGGCAGGCCATAGACCGCCAGCATGCGCACGCCCATCACCCGGCCGCGGAACCTGGCGCCGGCACCGTGCAGCAGCATCACCGCCATCGGCACCATCGACAGGCTCTGGGCGAACCCGGCCAGCACCAGCATCCACCGCCCGCTGGTCGCATCCTGCATGTGCACGAACACCAGCAGCAGCGAATACCAGATCACCGCGAACACCAGCATCATCCGCGCCGGCCGCAACGAGCGCCCGGCCATGCTGACCATCAGCGAACCGAGCAGCGCCCCACAGGCAAAGCTCGCCACCAGGGTGCCGAGCCCGGTCTGGCCGATATGGTAGATGTTGCGCGCCACATACGGCAGCAGCCCCATGGTCAGCGGAAACGCGGTCATGTTCACCAGGAAGGCCAGCCACATCGCCGCCAATGATTGCGGCTGGTCGGCGATGAAGCTCAGGCCCTCGCGCAAATCCCGCCAGAACTACACCCGGGCCAGCCGGTCCGCCGCACTCCGCGGCGCCCCGACCCCGAAGGTGAGCAGCAGGCCACCGGTGTAGAACGCGGCCACCACCAGATAGGCGAACCCCATCCCCACCGCCGCGAACAGTCCGGCACCGGCCAGCGACCCGACGATGCGGGCCGAGTCGGATGTGGTGCGCGCCACCCCCATCGCCGCCATCAAGCGGTCCGTCGGCATCGTCTCCGCCACCAGCGAATTGCGCATCGCCAGATCGGACGGCCGGACCAGCCCGGAAACCGCCGCCACGCAGAAGACGAAAACCGGATTGAGAACGCCCAGCAAAGCAAGGGCGGCGATCAGGGCAGCCAGGGAAGCATACACCGCACGCATGGCGCACAGCACGTTCCGATGCCCCAACCGGTCTCCGGCCAGGCCGAACAGCGGCGCGATCAGCGTGCCCAGATACTGCAGCGCGCCGA
>JBBIQA010000211.1:3208-6177 GCA_037442565.1 Rhodospirillales bacterium | reverse complement strand
AGCCTGTCGCTGACGCAGGACGGCAAGCTGGTGCTGAACAGCCAGGCGGACGGGCAGCTTGTGTTCGTCAAGGACCCCGGCCTCGCCACCCAGTCCGCCAGCGTGCTGCAGTTGCAGAACGGCGTGCTGGTGGATGACACCGTGTTCGCCGGTGCTCATGCCAAGACCCTGCTGGTCGCCGACAAGACGACCAACACCATCTACGCCATCAACGGATCGTTCGGCTACAACACCGGCTATTCGGCGGCGCAGGATGCGGCGCTGAACGGCTTCGTCGGCGCGCTGAACGCCGACGGAACCTACAATCAGATCGTCACCGGACTCGGCAATCCGGCCGGCGCGGCGTTCCTGGTGCCGGAGCCGGCCAGCATCGCGCTGTTCGGCATGGGCCTGCTGGGCCTGGCCGGCATCCGCCGCCGCCGCGCGGCCTGATACCCCGCGCCCTTCTGACCGACGCCTCGGGTTCCGGCCGGCCATTCGTGGCCGGCCGGAATTCTTTCAGCCCTGCACCGCCAGGTGCCCGTGGTACTTCGCGCGCAGTTCGGTCTTCAGCAGCTTGCCGGTGGCGGTGTGCGGCAGGCTGTCCACGAACACCACATCGTCCGGCATCCACCATTTGGCGATCTTGTCGGACAGGAAATCCAGGATCGATTGCTTGCTCGGCGTGCGGCCTGGCTTGGGCTGCACGATCAGCAGCGGGCGCTCCTGCCAGACCGGATGGTCGATGGCGATCACCGCCGCCTCGAACACGTCGGGGTGGGAGACGGTGAGGTTCTCGATCTCGATGGAGGAGATCCATTCGCCGCCCGACTTGATCACATCCTTCAGCCGGTCCGTCAGTTGCACATAGCCGTCGGGGTCGATGGTGGCGACGTCGCCGGTGCCGAACCAGCCGTCTTCGTCCACCACCCGGCCGCCTTCGTTCTTGAAGTAGCCGGAAATCACCCAGTTGCCGCGCACCTTCAGTTCGCCGATGGTTTTGCCGTCATGCGGCAGGGGCTCGCCATCGGGGCCGGACAGTTTCAGTTCGACCCCATAGACCTGCCGGCCCTGCTTCAGTTGCATGGCGATGGTGGCTTCCCGGTCGGTGAGATCGTGCTTGTAGAGCGGCGAGCCGACGGTGACGAGCGGGCTGGTCTCCGTCATGCCCCAGGCGTGCAGCAGGAAGACGCCAAGCAGATCCTGGAATTTCTCGATGATCGCGCGCGGCGGCGCGGTGCCGCCGGCGAACACCGATTTCAGTCGCAGCTTCGACAGATCGAGCCGCGTTCTGTTGCTTTCCAGCCAGGCGAGGAAATTCAGCCAGATGGTGGGGATGCCGCCGGCCTTGGTGCAGGCTTCCTGCTCCAGCAGCAGATACAGGCTTTCGGGGTCCAGCTTCGGCCCGGGCAGCACCAGCTTGGCGCCGCACATCGCCGCGGCGAAGGGAATGGACCAGGCGTTGGCGTGAAACAGCGGCACCACGACCAGGATGCTGTCGAGGCCGGAAAAGGCGAAGCTATCGGCCGCGCAGGCGCCGAAGGCGTGCAGCACGGTGGAGCGGTGGCTGTACAGCACGCCCTTCGGATTGCCCGTCGTGCCGGAGGTGTAGCAGAGGGTGGAAGCGGTGTTCTCGTCGAAGCCCGGCCAGTAATAGGCCGGCGAGGCAGCCGCCAGCAGGTCTTCGTAGCAGATCAGGTTGTCCACTCGCACGGAAGGCAGGTCGGCCCGGTCGCACAGCGCCACCCAGGCGCGCACCAGCGGCAGATGCGGCGCGAGTTGCTCGACCAGCGGCACGAAGACGGGATCGAAGAAAACCAGGCCGTCCTCGGCGTGGTTCAGGATGTAGATCAGCTGCTCGGGGAACAGCCGGGGATTGACCGTATGCAGGATGCGGCCAGAGCCGGTGACGCCGTAATACAGTTCCAGGTGCCGGTAGCTGTTCCAGGCCAGCGTTGCCACCCGGTCGCCGGGCTGCGCGCCCAGGGTCGCCAGCGCATTGGCCAGGCGCTTCGCGCGGGCAGCGATCTGCGCGTATGTCGTGCGGTGAAAGGCGCCGCCGGGATCGCGGGAGACGATTTCCCGCTCGCCATGGAACCGGTCAGCGTAATCGACCAGGCTGGATATCAATAGCGGCCGCTGCTGCATCAGCCCAAGCATCGGAACCTCCCTTATCGAGCGGGTCGGTTTCGTGCCCGCCTTGTCATCGGCAGGCTAGGCGGCGAATGCTGCAGCCGCAACAAGTTCCTCGCGCCCTCAATCCGCGTGGAACGTGGTGAACATCCCTACGGCCTCGCGCGGCGCGACCAGTTCGTTGGCCTTTTCCGCTTTGTCCTCGTACCCCAGCGCCATGCCGCAAACGACCAGCTCGTTGGCCGGGACGGACAGCTGGCGGCGGATGATTTCGTGGTAGTTCGCGAACGCGGCCTGCGGACAGGTGTCGAGGCCCGCGCCGCGGGCGGCGATCATGACGTTCTCCAGGAACATGCCGAGATCGAGCCAGCTGCCCAGGCCGAGATCGCGGTCGAGGGTGAACATCATGCCGACAGGTGCCCCGAAGAAATCGAAGTTGCGGCCGGACTGGCGCTTGGTGCCCTCGCGGTCGCCCTTGCCGATGCCGAGCAGCCCGTACAGCGCCCAGCCGATCTGCCGCCGGCGGCCGAGATAGGGTTCCTTCCATTCCTGCGGATAATACTGGTACTCGATGGACGGATGCTGGTCCGCCTCGTGCGCCGCGAGGATTTCCGCGCATAGCCGCTCGCGCGCCGCCCCGGTGAGGACATGTACCCGCCAGGGCTGGGTGTTGGTCATGCTGGGGGCGCGGCTGGCGAGGGTGAGAATTTCCTCGATCACGCTCCGCTCGACGGGCTGGGAGGTGAACCCGCGCACACTGCGGCGGGTGGCAAGGGCGGCGGCGACTTCCGGCTGCATGATGGTTCCTTCAACGATCTTGTGCGGTAGTGTACCGGGTGTTTGGTGGCGCCGCCATG
>JBBIQA010000211.1:0-3108 GCA_037442565.1 Rhodospirillales bacterium | reverse complement strand
GGGTGTTTGGTGGCGCCGCCATGTGGCGCTAGCGTTGCGTTTCATTGCGCGGAGTTCTTGCGATGTCGCCACCTGTCGATCCCGTCGCCTCCGACACGGAATTGCCGCGCCATGCCTCCGTCGTCGTGGTCGGCGGCGGGATCATCGGCGTTTGTACCGCGCTGTTCCTGGCGCAGAAGGGGCATTCCGTCGTGCTCTGCGAGAAGGGCCGTATCGGCGCCGAGCAGTCCAGCCGCAACTGGGGCTGGTGCCGGACCCTGGGCCGGGACCCGCGTGAAATTCCGCTGAGCATCGAAAGCATGCGGTTCTGGCGCGGCATGAACCAACTGGCGGAGAAGGAGACCGGTTTCCGCCAGGCCGGCATCGTCTATCTGTTCGATACGGAACCGCAGATGGCCGCGCAGGAGGCGTGGGCGAAGGAGGCGCGGACCTACCAGATCGACGTGCGGGCCCTGCGCGGCGCAGAGCTTGCGGCGGTGGCGCCGGGAGCGGCGCGCCCGTTCGTCGGCGGTATGTACACGCCGACCGATGGCCGGGCCGAGCCGGCGCACGCCGCGCCGGCGATCGCCGAGGCCGCCAGGCGGCTGGGTGTGGGTATCTTCACCGGGTGCGCCGTGCGCGGGATCGAGACCGAGGGCGGGCGGATCTCCGCCGCCGTCACCGAGCGCGGCCGCATCGGCTGTGATGCCGTGGTGCTGGCGGGCGGCGCCTGGTCGCGGCTGTTCTGCGGCAATCTCGGCCTCGATCTGCCGCAACTGAAGGTGCTGAGCTCGGTGATGCGCACCGAACCGCTTTCCGGGCCGCCGGAGATGACGATGGGCGCAGCCGATTTCGCGTTCCGCAAGCGGCTGGACGGCGGCTATTCGATCGCCCGGCGCAACGCCAGCATTTCCGAGATCGTGCCCGACAGCTTCCGCCTGTTCAGCGATTTCCTGCCCGCCTATCGCAGCGACTGGCGCGATCTGCGGCTGCGGCTGAACGGCAAGTTCCTGCAGGAATGGCGCATGAAGCGGCGCTGGTCATTGGATGAGGAAACCCCGTTCGAACAGACCCGCGTGCTCGACCCCGCGCCGACCGCCGGGCTGTTGGAAGAGGCCCGCAAGAACCTTTCGAACGCCTTCCCGGCTTTCGCCGGCATGAAGATCGCGGAAAGCTGGGCCGGCATGATCGATGTGACGCCGGACGCGGTGCCGGTGATTTCCGGCGTGGATGCGATGCCCGGTTTCTTCATCGCCACCGGCTTCTCCGGCCACGGCTTCGGCATCGGGCCGGGGGCGGGGCGGCTGATGGCGGACCTGGTGGCGGGCGATCCGCCGATCGTGGACCCGGCGCCGTTTCGTTTCAGCCGGTTCGGCGACGGGTCGGTGCTGAAGCCGCATTAGCGTCTGTCCGGCGTAGGCGGAATCGCCGGAGACGGATAAACAGACGCGAAAACAATGAGCTAGAGTCTGTCAGGGCTTCAATGAAGCCCTGACAGACTCTAGCCTGGTTCAGCGATAGGCACGGAAGAATTCCCGCATATCCTCCACCAGCAGATCGCCGTTCTCCAGCGCCGGGAAATGCCCTCCGGTCGTGTGCTCGCGCCGGTGCCGCAGGTTGAAGGCGCGGCGCACCCAGCTGTCCGGTGCCGGGCGGGCGATGTCGTTGGGGAACAGGAACACGCCGGTGGGAACCTGCACGAACTCGCCCGGCTTCAGGGTCGACGAACTGCCGTCGACCAGCGAGCGGTAGATCCAGCTTGCCGCATTGGACCCGCCGATCCAGTACAGCATCACGTTGGTCAGCAGGTGATCGAGGTCGAACGGCGGCGCGGCGTCCTGGCCGGGGATGGTCCAGCCGTGGAATTTTTCCAGGATCCAGGCGGCGAGGCCGGCGGGGCTGTCGGTCAGCGCGTAGGCGAGCGTTTGCGGCTTGGTGCCCTGGATCTGCTGGTAGGCGGTCTCGCCGTCCCGGCGCTGCTGGGCGGCCTTGACCCAGGCGCGCTCCGCCTCGGTCATCGGCGGGTCGGCCTCGCCGATGAACGGGCGCAGGCCTACCATGTTCAGGTGAATGGCGGCGAGGTTGCGCGGATGATCGAGCGCCAGCCAGGAGGTGACCATCGAGCCCCAGTCGCCGCCCTGCGCGACGTAGCGTTCGCAGCCCAGCACATCCACCATCAGCCGGCTCCATACCGGCGCGATGTCGCGCGGGCCGATCGGCGCGTCCGGCGGATCGGAGAAGCCGTAGCCGGGCAGGCTGGGGGCGACCACGGTGAACGCATCGGCGGGGTTGCCGCCGAAGCGCTCGGGGTGGGCGAGTTTTTCGATGATGTCGAGGAACTCCACCACCGATCCGGGCCAGCCATGGGTGATGACGAGCGGCATCGGCGCCGGGCCGGAGCCGCGTTCGAGGATGAAATGCACCGCGCGGCCGTCGATGCGGGTCTTGTAGTTGGGGAAGGCGTTGATGCGGGCTTCCCATTTGCGCCAGTCGTAGCGATCGAGCCAGTGCGCAACCACGTCACGCATATAGGCCAGGCTGGTGCCGTGTTTCCAGGGCGGCCCGGCCGGTTCGCATTCCGGCAAGCGGGTGTTGGCCAGGCGTTGCTTGAGATCGGCCAGGACCGCGTCCGGGACCGCCAGGGTGAAGGGTTCGGCGGCAAATTCCGTTCGCATGTCCGGGCCTTTCTGGCTGGTGGGAGGCCGAGGCTACTCGACCGGAACGGCGCCCGGAAGCTGGTCGAGCGTGAGCAGCGGTTCGGGCACCTGCTCCAGCGCCCTTTCGTGGCCAATGCAGAGCATGACCATCGCGGCAACGACACTGACACCGGCGACGACCAGGAAGCCACCGGAGAAGCTGCCGGTGGCATCCTTGATGCGCCCGATGATCATCGGGCCGACGAAGCCGGCGATGTTGGCGATGGAGTTGATGAAGGCAATGCCGGCGGCCGCCGCGGTGCCGGAGAGGAACGCCGTGGGCATGGCCCAGAACGACGGCAGCACGGCGAAGATGCCGAAGCCGGCGAAGCATAGCCAGGCCATCTTTATGTAGGGATCGTCGATGACGGCGGCGGCGCCTAGGCCGAGGCCCGAGATCAGCAGGGCGATCACCGTATGGCTGCGCCGTTCC
>JBBIQA010000210.1:0-6247 GCA_037442565.1 Rhodospirillales bacterium | reverse complement strand
GCGATCATGAACACGTCGATATCGGCGCGGGGATCGAGCAGGTTGAAATGCACGTTCAGGCCATGCGCGAAGGCCAGCGCCGAGCCCGGCTTCATGTTGGCATGCAGCTTGTCACGATACAGGTCGCCCTGCCCCTCGTCGGGCGTCAGCACCATGATCACGTCGGCCCATTTGGCGCATTCGGCAGGATCCATCACCTTCAGCCCCGCGGCCTCGGCCTTCGCCACGCCGGCGGAACCCGGACGCAGGCCAACGGCGAGCTCGGCCAGGCCGCTGTCCTTCAGGTTGTTCGCATGGGCATGGCCCTGGCTGCCATAGCCGATGATCGCGACCTTCTTGCCTTTGATCAGGTTCACATCGGCGTCGCTGTCATAGTAAACGCGCATCGGCGTTCTCTCCTTTGTGGAAGTGTCTATCTAGGGAAAAGTCAGATCGTGCGAGTGCCGCGGGCAATCGCCGCGACACCGGTGCGCGAAACCTCAGCCAAACCCAGCGGGCGCATCAGTTCGATGAACGCATCCAGCTTGTCAGTGGCGCCCGTCAGCTCGAAGACGAAGCTACCCGTGGTGGCATCGATCACCCGCGCACGGAACGCGTCGGCCAGACGCAGGCTCTCCACGCGGTCTTCGCCAGTGGCAACGATCTTGATCATCGCCATTTCCCGCGCCATGTGGGGGCCTTCGCGCGTCAGGTCGGAGACCTGATGCACCGGCACCAGCCGGCCGAGCTGGGCCTTGATCTGCTCGATCACCATTTCGGTTCCGGTGGTAACGATATTGATCCGCGACCGCGTATGCGCGGCATCGACCGCGGCGACGGTCAGGCTGTCGATATTGTAGCCGCGGCCGGAAAACAGCCCGACCACACGCGCCAGGATCCCCGGCTCGTTATCCACCAGCACCGCAATGGTCGCGGTGCGCTCGGTCTTCTCGATCTGTGCTGACATGATGCAACCAGGAAAATGCAGAAAGCGCTGGCCGCCAGTCGGCGGCCGGCGCGTTCATGCGCCAAAAACTCAGACCAGGGCAAGACCCGCGTCGGTCACGCCGGCGGTGCGGCTCGATTGCTCCGCCGTCTCGTGCTCCGGACCCAGGATCATCTCGTTATGCGCCGCTCCGCTCGGGATCATCGGGAAGCAGTTCTCCTTCGGATCCACGGCGATATCTGCGATCACCGCGCGATCGATGGTCAGCATCTCCCGGATCACGTCGTCGAGTTCGTCCACCGACTTCGCCCGCAGACCGGAGGCATGAAAGCTGTCGGCCAGCTTCACGAAATCCGGCAGCGCCGCGGAATAGCTTTCCGAATACCGCCCGCCATGCAGCAATTCCTGCCACTGGCGCACCATGCCCATATATTCGTTGTTCAGGATGAACACCTTCACAGGCAGCCGGTACTGCGCCAGCGTGCCCATTTCCTGGATGTTCATCAGGATCGAAGCCTCACCGGCGATGTCGATCACCAGCGCGTCCGGATGGGCGATCTGAACTCCCATCGCCGCAGGCAGGCCATAGCCCATCGTGCCCAGCCCGCCGCTGGTCATCCAGCGGTTCGGCTTCATGAAGTGAAAATGCTGCGCCGCCCACATCTGGTGCTGGCCGACCTCCGTGGTGATGAAGGTCTCCTTGCCGGATTTCGCGTTCATCTCCTGGCTGATCTCATACAGCCGCTGGATCGCGTATTGCGGCTTGATGATCGCGCCCTTTTCCATGCTTTGGGTGAAGCGCAGGCACTCCTTGCCGCGCCACACATCGATCTGGCGCCACCACTCGGCGATCGCCTGGGTATGCGGCTTCTGGGTATCCGCCTTCCAGGCCTTGAGCAGCGCTCGCAGCACGGCGGCGGCATCGCCGACGATCGGCACGTCCACCGGCACGTTCTTGTTGATGCTTGACGGGTCGATATCGGCGTGGATCTTCTTCGCGTTCGGGCAGAAGGCATTCAGCCTTCCGGTCACGCGGTCATCGAAGCGGGCGCCGATGTTCAGCAGCACATCGCAGCCATGCATGGCCAAATTGGCCTCATAGGTCCCATGCATGCCCAACATGCCCAGGAACAGCGGATCCTTCGCCGGATAGGCACCAAGGCCCATCAACGTGCTCGTGCAGGGAAAGCCTGTCAGCCGCACAAGTTCGTTCAATAGCACCGAGGCTTCCGGGCCGGCGTTGATCACGCCGCCGCCAGAGTAGATCACCGGACGATGCGCGCTCTTCAGCAGCGCCACTGCCTTGGCAATCTGGCCGGGATCGGGCTCGGTACGCGGATTGTAGCGCGCCTGCGTCGCCGCGCCCGGCTCGGTGTAGGGGGCCGGAGCGATCAAAATATCCTTCGGCAGATCGATCACCACCGGGCCAGGCCGGCCGGTGCGCGCGACATGGAACGCTTCGTGCACAACGCGGGCGAGATCCTCGGAACGGCGCACAAGATAATTATGCTTTGTCGCCGGACGGGTGATGCCCGTGGTATCGGCTTCCTGAAAGGCATCGTTGCCGATCAGGTGCGTCGGCACCTGCCCGGTCAGGCAGATCACCGGAATACTGTCCATCAGCGCATCGACCAACCCGGTAACCGCATTCGTGGCGCCTGGGCCGCTGGTAACCAGCACCACGCCGACCTTCCCTGTGCTGCGCGCATAGCCCTCGGCAGCATGCACGGCACCGCCTTCCTGGCGAACCAGAATGTGGCGAATGGCGTTCTGGTTGAACAGCGCATCGTAGATCGGCAGCACCGCCCCGCCGGGATAGCCGAAGATAACCTCGACGCCTTGGTCCTTCAGGGCGCGGATGAGGATTTCAGCTCCAGACTCGGATTTCGGCTCAGACATTTTCCATACCTCGATCACGCCGACCGGATGGTCCTTGGCGCAGAGCGCACGGATAGGACCGGATGGTGCAGCGCGTCAAGTGACGATGCGAATAAAATTTACCAGATCAACCATATCTCTTTCCGAAAATTGCGCACGTCCTGCAAATCGCGCATGGATCGTATGCGTGGCGGAATTTTCTGCCAATTCGTGGTGCCGGAACCAGGTCGCCTGGCGCTTGGTGTACTGCCCCGTTACCAACTCGGACCGCCGCGCCGCTTCACTCAGGCCGATCTCCCCGCGCAGATGGGCGGACAATTCCGGCACGCCATGCGCGCGCATCGCCGGCAAGCTCGGGTCCAGCCGGAGTTCCAGCAGCGCTCGCACTTCCTCCAGGGCGCCGGCTTCCAGCATCGCGGCGAAGCGGGTGGCGATCGCGGCGCGCAACGCCTCCCGCGGCGGGTTGAGGCGAATGGCGGCAAACCGCCACGGCGCTTTTTCGCCGGCAGCCTGCTGCCAGTCGGAAATGCCTCGGCCGGTGCTGAGCCAGACCTCCCAGGCGCGAGCCAGACGTTGGCTGTCGGTCGGGCGAAGCCGCGCGGCGGTCTGCGGATCGCATGCGGCCAGCCGAGCATGCAGCGCGGCCGGCCCATGCTCTTCCAATAGAGCCCGCGCTTGCGTCCGCGCCACCTCGCTCGGCGCCGGGATCTCCGACAGGCCCTGGGTCAGGGACAAGAAATACATCCCTGTGCCGCCGCACAGGATCGGCACCCGGCCGGCATCCCGCGCGGCCCGCATGGCGGCCAGCGCCGACTCCCGCCACCACGCCACGCTGCCGGCCTCCGCCCCCGGCCGCACGCCGTACAGGGCATGTGGCACCACGGCTTCCTCCTCCACCGTCGGGCGTGCCGTCAGCACACGCAGTTCGCGATAAACCTGCATGGAGTCCGCGTTGATCACCACGCCGCCGATATCCTCGGCCAGCATCATGGCGAGAGCCGATTTCCCGCTTGCCGTCGGCCCGGCGACGATCAGCGCCCAGGGCTGCTCGCGCTCGGCCTCAACCGTCACTTGCCACCCTCCCCGGTCCTCGCCATGTTCCGCCCAACATGAATTATGCCCTTACCCTCGTTGCCGATCGCACCGCCACCACCCTGTCTGCGGCCCTGATCGACCAGATCCGCGATGCCGTGCAGGGCGGCCCCCCTGACATACTGTCTCCCGGCGAGGCCGCCGATATCCCGCTGGCCGCCGCTCCGGACATGAATATAGTGCATGATGCGCTGGGCGATGCGCCGGTGGATGCAATCCCGGTGCGCACCCGCGGCCGGCGCAAAGGCCTGCTGATCGCCGACATGGACAGCACCATCGTCACTGGCGAAACGCTGGACGAGCTAGCCGATTTCGCCGGCCTGAAGGCCGAGGTCGCCGAGATCACCCGGCGCAGCATGAACGGCGAGCTCGATTTCGCCCAGGCCCTGCGCCTGCGTGTCTCGATGCTCAAAGGCCTGAAGCTGGACGCTCTGGAGAAGACCTGGGCGCGAGTGCAGCTGACGCAAGGCGCCACCGAACTGGTCGCCACCATGCGCGCACACAACGCCCTGACCGCCCTGGTATCGGGCGGCTTCACCTTCTTCACCGGACGGGTGAAGGACCTCGTCGGCTTCGACGTGCACCGCTCCAACGTGCTGATCGACGACGGCGCCGCGCTGACCGGGGAGGTGGAGGAGCCGATCCTGGACCGCAACACCAAGCTCGCCACCCTGCAGGAACTGGCCGCGGCGCGAAACCTGAAGCTGGCGGCAACCCTGGCGGTCGGCGACGGCGCCAACGACCTGGCCATGCTGCGAGAGGCGGGGCTCGGGATCGCCTTCCACGCCAAGCCGATCGTGGCGGCCGAGGCACGCGCGCGCATCGACCATGCCGATCTCCGCGCCCTGCTGTTCGCCCAGGGCTACCGGCTGGCGGACATCCGGCCGGGGGTCTGACTCAGCCATTGGCTTGGCGTTCGACCCGGCGGTAGGATATCGGCAAGCCGAAGTTCCCGGATAAGAGAAACAACCATCGCGCCGCCGCGGGAGAACGTGCCATGTCAGGACAGCCGCGCCCCAGGAGCATCGCCGAGATGCCCGTGCAACGGGCTGCCGCGCCGCGAACCCCGGCGGAAGCGCGCGGCCGGTTCTTCAACACCGGCAACGGCTTCGACGTGAAACTGCCGCCGGTTCCCGACCATATCTTCACCGACGAACCCGCGCTCGCCCTGGACCCGGCAACCCCGACCGGCCTGATCCCCTGCGATCTGTCCGGGGTTCTTGCCTGCGGCTTTCCCGCCACCACGCCGCTGATCCTGATCCGCTACGCCAAAATC
Organism: Rhodospirillales bacterium; assembly: GCA_037442565.1. Lineage (GTDB taxonomy): Bacteria > Pseudomonadota > Alphaproteobacteria > Acetobacterales > Acetobacteraceae > PALSA-911. The sequence goes on along the minus strand of JBBIQA010000210.1, from coordinate 1,076 downwards.
AAGGTCAACGAAGCGCTGCGGACGGATTTCAATGCCAGCGGCGTCATGGCCTATGTCATCCGCGGCGCCGGCAGCACCACATGCGAAGGGGAAACGGTCGGATGGAATGCCGGCGACATCCTCGTGCTTCCGGGTGGCGTGCCGCACGACCATGCCGCCGGCGCGGAGGACGCGGTCCTGTGGATCGTCAGCAACGAACCCCAGCTCGCCTTCGAGAACCTGCGCGCCCCCGCGCCAGGCCAGGCACCGACCGAGATCGTGCATTATCGCGCCGATGAGATCACCCGCCAGATCGATCTGCTGTACGACATCGGCCGGTCCGAGCAGATCGCCGGCTCCGCGCTGATCTTCTCGGCGGAACGCCAGGAAGCAACCCGCAACATCCTGCCGACGTTGACACTGGCGATGAACTCGCTGCCCGGCGGGGCGGTGCAGCGGCCGCACCGGCACAATGCGGTCGCCGTCAGCCTGATCATCCGTGGCGAGCGCTGCTTTTCGATGATGGACGGGCGGCGGAAGGACTGGGCGCCCTGGGCAACCACCATCACGCCGCCGGTGGCCGTTCATTCGCACCATAACGGCGGTAACGAACAGGCCCTGTTCCTGATCGTCCAGGACGGCGGCCTCTACTATCACACACGAGCAATGGGCTTCGAATTCGCCGACCATCCAGGCTGAAGGCACGCTTTCAGGGAGGAAGCAACCATGAGCGCCAACACGGCCGCCTCGCAACTATCGGTGCGTCCACTGCATCCGGCGCTGGGCGCCGAAGTGCGCGGCATCGACATGCGCCGGGACATGAGCCCCGAGCAGTTCCGCCAACTGCACGATATCTGGATGCAGCATCTGGTGCTGGTCTTCCCCGAACAGCCCGTCACCGACGAGGAGCATGTGCAGTTCACCCGCTATTTCGGCGAGCCGGAAATATTCCACCAGAAGATCATCAAATCCCGCAGCGTGCCGGAGATCTTCCGCGTTTCCAACGTCGATGACGACGGCAACCTGATGCCGCCGGACCACCCGACGGTCCAGCAGGTCTCCCTGGCGCAGTTCTGGCACACCGACAGCAGCTACCG
>JBBIQA010000209.1:1669-6251 GCA_037442565.1 Rhodospirillales bacterium | reverse complement strand
CGTGTCCCCGCAGCCACTATCAGATCTCCGGTTTCCGGGCATTCGGCCCGGCGACGATCGTGGTTCGGTATAAAAGGCTCCGCCCCCTCGACCCCCGCCAAAGGCTCGCCTTTGGAAACCATTTATTTGTTTGGGAGTGGAAAGGGGGCTTGCCCTTAGCGGGGGCCCAAATGGGGAGCAGGGGAGCAGGGGGCAGAGCCCCTGGCCTTCTTCCTGCCCTGCTGCCAGCGCGCTACACTGGCGGCACCAGAAACGGGAAGGAAAATCCAAATGGCACTCGCTCCTATGAAAGTTGTCCGTGCGTCCGCGCGCCCCACCAAGCAGGCCCCCGCGACCAACTTCACCGGCACCGTCCTGCAGGACGAGGTTGTCGTTGGCACCGCGCCGTCGCGCATGCGCGCCACCATGGTGTCGTTCCTGCCGGGCGCGCGCACCCATTGGCACAGCCATCCGGTCGGCCAGACCCTCTATTGCGTCTCCGGCGTCGGCCGGGTGCAGGAGAAGGGCAAGCAGGTGCAGATCCTGCAACCCGGCGACACCGTGATGATCCCGCCCGACGTGCTGCACTGGCACGGCGCGGCGCCCGACCGCCTGTTCGCGCATCTGGCGATGTCCGAGATCACCGACACCGGCGGCGCCACCGCGTGGTTCGAGGCGGTGTCGGACACCGACTATACGGCGGCCACCGCGCCGGCCGCCTGATCTTCCGGATCCGGCGAGAGGGCAGGCGCGCTCTCGCCGGGCTTCCTTATCGGGCGGGCCGGTCAGCTCGTCTGCGCGGCGCCCATCATCATGCGCCCATACGGCACCATTGCCGCTTCCTCATTCAGGACGATGTGCGTCGTGATCGTCGTCACGTCGCACAACAGCGATTGCAGCGGATCATTGTCATAAACCGTCCGGGCGCCGTTGAGCGCGACCAGCCGGTCGAAACCCTTGCGCATCAGGTGAAACGCGAGCGTCACGTCGCGGCGATTGCGCAGCATTTCCGCTTCCGGGATCGCAGCGCCGGCATCCAGCCGTTCGACCGTTTCCGCCCGGCGGGCCGTGAAGATCAGATAGGCCGTCTCGATCTGCGCGGCCGCCTCGCCAAGCTGCATGTGGAGCACGTCCGATTGTCCCACTCCGCGCGCACGCAATGCCGCCGGCACCAGGGACAGGGCCCGCCGCGCCAGCGCGAAGGCCACCGCCGGCAGCACGAACGGAATAACGTAATACCGCGGCGCGCGCAGCAGCGTGTATTCCGGACAAAGCGGCAATCCCGGCGGCGTGCCGTCCACCACGTCGCGCATCGCGATGCTGCGATGCTCGGGAACCAACACATCGCGCAGCACCAGGCTGCAACTGCCGGTGCCGCGCATGCCGAGTGCGTGCCAGTCGTCGATGATCTCGATCTCCGTCATTGGCACGGCCAGCAGGTGGGGCACCTCGTTGCCCGCCGCATCCTCGCACCGCGCGCCGATGATCGCCCATTGCGCGTGCCGGCAGCCGCTGGCGAACGGGTAGCGGCCGCTGACCCGCCAGCCATCCTGGGACCGGCGGCCCACCGCGCGCGGAGCGATGCTGGCCGCGGCGATTGCCCCGGGGTCGTCCCCCCAGATATCGATCTGCCCGCGCTCCGGCAGCAACGCGATCACCCATTCGAGCTCGGCCAGCACCGCGTACACCCAGGCGCTGGACGCGCAGCCCTCGGCAAGTATCTCGACGGTGTGCAGGAATGCGCCGATGGATGCCTGGCTCCCGCCGAAACGCCGTGGCTGCAGCAGGCGCATCAGGCCGGTTTGCTGGTATTCCTCGATCGTTTCAGCGAGCACGTTGCGGGCCGCGGTGACCGCCGGCACACGCGCCGCCAGCTTCGGCACCAGCGCCCGCGCACGTGCCAGGAAGTCCACGCCATCGGCGCCTTGGGCTGGCAGGGTTGCGAGCGTGTCGTGCATGGGTATCCCTCATCCTGGTGAGCGAAACACTCCGTCCGTCAAGATGCGACTGTCAACCGGCGTTCCCCATCGGTTCGCTCGGATCTCTCCCGTCCGGTTGCCGGGCCGGCACGGCCTCCATCCTGTGCCAGCGCGGGCGACCGCCAAAATCCCAGTTCCGTCTCACGTCGCGACTCCGGAGAATTCGTCCCAAAAATCGAACCCCCCCCGTCATGCCCGGCCCTGTGCCGGGCATCCACGGCCTTACCGGCCGCGCCCCCGTCCCCCCGTGCCATCGCCGGCTCCGGCGCATCGGCCAGCAGCAGCGCGCCGCGCAGGCATCGCATGATTTCAACAAACGCCTCCCTCGTCAGGTTGCGCGCGAGGTCGGCGGAAGCGTCAGTAGATGGGGTCGTATCGTTATTATAGAAGTGATCATAATTAACGGGCAAGGAAAAACAACGTTCAACCCCAAATTCGTAGGGTGGGTAAGCGAAGCGCAACCCACCAACTTCGTTAGTCCGCCAGAGACCTCAGCCGAACCGGCGCCAGGATCGCAGGATCTCCGCTCCCATGAATAACCGGCAAGGGGGCCTACGCCCCTTGCCGGATGTCTCTACTGCGCCGCCACCGCCTCCATCGCGAACTCCGGCCGTCGTTCCCGCGTGCCCATCGCCCGTTCCACCGCGTCGCCCGCCTTCAGCACCAGCCCGTCCTCGAACGGCCGCCCGACGATCTGCAAAGCCAGCGGCAGCCCTGAGGCCGTGAACCCGTTGCAAACGGACAAGGCCGGGCTGCCGGTCACGTTGAACGCCCGGTTGTAGAACGACCCGCCGCCCTTGGTCATGTTGTCGAGACCGATCGGCAGCGCCGGCTCCTTTGCCGTCGGCAGCACCAGCACGTCCACGTCCCGCATCACCGTCGCGATCTCGGCGATCAGGCGGGAGCGGTGCCGCAGTGCGTTCACATAGTCCGAAGCAGCGATGAACCCGCCCGCCGCCAGCCTCTGCCGTCCGAACGAGCCGTACAGCTCCGGCGTCCTCGTCAACGTCTCCTGGTGCAGCGCGAAGGCCTCGGAGCGGGAAATCAGGCTGCCCACGCCGCTATAGGTCTGGAACGGCGACAGGCGGACATCTTTCAGCTTCGCGCCCAGCCCCGCCAACGCCTTCAGCGACGCCTCCATCGCCGCCACAACCTCCGGCTCGGCCGGCATGTCCTGCTCATAGAAATGCCGGATCACCCCGACCCGCAGCCCGGCGACGCCCGAGCCGATGCCGGCGCTGAAATCCCCCGCCGGATAAGGCGCGCTGCCCGGGTCTTGAGGATCGTGTCCGGCCAGCACCTGCATCAGGATGGCGCAATCCTCGCTGGTCCAGCACATCGGGCCGCCGTGATCCAGCGAGAACGACAGCGGCAGGATCCCCCGCCGGCTGACCAGCCCATAGGTCGGCTTCAGCCCGGCAATCCCGCACCAGGCCGCCGGGCCGCGGATGGACCCGCCGGTATCCGTGCCCATCGCCCCCATCATCAGCCCCGCCGCCACCCCGGCGCCGGAGCCGGAGGAGGAGCCGGAGGGATCGCGCGACAGATCCCAGGGATTGCGCGCGGGCGGCCAGGGCAGATCGAACGACGTGCCGCCGATGGCGAATTCCCAAGTGGACAGCTTCCCCAGCACCACTGCGCCGGCCTCGCGCAGCTTGCGTACCGTGGTCGCGTCCTCCGCCGGCACGTGATCGCGGTACAGCGCGGAGTGTCCGGTCGTGGCGACGCCGGCGGTGTTGTAGATGTCCTTCAGCCCGATCGGGATGCCGTGCAGCTTTCCTTTCCAGCCGCCCGCCGCGATTTCCTGCTCCGCCCGGCGCGCGTCGGCCAGCGCGCTGTCCTCCATCACCCGGATAAAGGCGTGCAACTCGCCGTCCAGCCGGCGGATGCGATCGAGGAAATGGGCCGTCAGTTCCACCGGCGACAGCTTGCCCGTCCGGATCAGGGCAGATGCCTCCGCGATGGTCATGAAATGCAAATCGGTGCTCATTTCACTTGCCTCCGCTCGACGCGGGCACAAGCCGCAACGCGTTGCACGGCTCCTCCATATAGGCGCGCGGACCGCGGATCGCCGCCGCGGCGGTATCCAGCTCCGCCACCTGCTCGGCGAGCGTCACCGTTTCGTCGGGGGACAGGCGCAGGCCAAGCGATTGCAATCGGGTCGCGAAGGGAACCGGGCTCATGAGCATCCTTTCTGAATGAAATCGGCGGGTTCGGAAGCAGAACTCCCGCCGCGCCAGCTGGGGAGGAGAACGGCGCGGCGGGACATCCGTCGGGCGGGAAGGCGCCCGCCAGGATCGGCCGGTGGGCTACCGGCCGGCACCGAAAACTTAGCAATCCATGTGCCAAAATCCGGCCTGAATCCCCTGGCTGCCGGCCGCGCGCCGATTGCGGCGACATTGCGGCATTGCGAACACAGCCCCCCGCCGCTAGTTTGCCCAAAAGGTGAACTGCCGGACACAAATCCGGTGGTGCGAAGCCATGACAAGCGGCCATGGATGGGGATCTGGTAAAATTGGGGACATTGCGTCAGCCCGATCTTCCGGGCATGGACGCCCCGCCCGGCTTGCCGGGCATGGACGCCCCGCCCGGCTTGCCGGGCATGGACGCCCCGCCCGGCTTGC
>JBBIQA010000209.1:0-1569 GCA_037442565.1 Rhodospirillales bacterium | reverse complement strand
CGGGCAAGAATGCTAAGACTGATTCTGCCCGGCCATTTGCCGGGCGGTCACGGATTGCGCTGAACGGGGAACGACCACGATGGACTTGCCCATGATGGACTTGCCGGAAAGACAGGGTCTGTATGATCCGCGGAACGAGCACGATGCGTGCGGCGTTGGCTTCGTGGCCAACATCAAGGGCCGAAAATCGCATGAGATCGTCCGTCAGGGTCTGCAGATCCTGGTCAATCTGGACCATCGCGGCGCCGTGGGCGCCGACCCGCTGGTCGGCGACGGCGCCGGCTGCCTGATCCAGATCCCGGATGCGCTGCTGCGCCATTGGGCCATCGGCCACGGGCTCACCCTGCCGGCCCCGGGCCTCTATGCCGTGGCGATGTGCTTCCTGCCGCGAGACGACGCGGCTCGTAACTACACCACCGACCTGATTGGCAAGGTGGTGAAGGCCGAGGGCCAGACCCTGATCGGCTGGCGCGACGTGCCGACCGACCTGACGGGCCTGGGTGAGCGCGTGATCGAGACCATGCCGGTGATCCGCCAGGCGATCATCGCCGCCAATCCGCTGCTGAAGGACCAGGATGCGTTCGAGCGCAAGCTGCTGACCATTCGCAAGCAGGTGCTGAACAACATCCGCGCGCTGGCGGACCGCAGCCATCTGCCCGGCGTGGGCGAGCTGTACATGCCGTCCTTCTCCACCCGCACATTGGTCTACAAGGGCCTGCTGCTCGCGCCGCAGGTGGAAAGCTTCTACGCCGATCTGCGCGACCCGCTGACGGAATCGGCGCTGGCGCTGGTGCATCAGCGCTTCTCCACCAACACCTTCCCATCCTGGCGTCTGGCGCATCCGTATCGCTTCCTCGCGCATAACGGCGAGATCAACACCGTCCGCGGCAACGTCAACTGGATGTATGCCCGGCGGCGCTCGATGTCGTCGGACCTGATCGGCCCGGATCTGGACAAGATGTGGCCGCTGATCCCGCACGGCCAGTCCGACACCGCCTGCATCGACAACGCGCTGGAGATCCTCGTCGCCGGCGGCTACTCGCTGTCGCACGCGATGATGATGCTGATCCCCGAGGCCTGGGCCGGCAATCCGCTGATGAGCGCCGACCGCCGCGCGTTCTATGAATACTACGCCGCCCTGATGGAACCCTGGGACGGCCCGGCCGCCATCGCGTTCACCGATGGCCGCCAGATCGGCGCCACGCTGGACCGCAACGGCCTGCGCCCCGCCCGCTACGTGCAGACCGACGACGATCTGCTGATCCTGGCGTCCGAGACCGGCGTGCTGCCGGTGCCGGAGGAGAAGATCCTGCGCAAATGGCGCCTGCAGCCCGGCAAGATGCTGCTGATCGACCTGGAGCAGGGCCGCATCATCGACGACGCCGAAATCAAGTCCACCCTCGCCGCCGAACACCCGTACGAGGAATGGCTGAAGGCCACGCAGATCAAGCTGGAGGAACTACCCGCGCCGGCCGAAGGCACGGCGGAGCCGCGCATCAACGATCCGGAGACGCGGCTCAACCTGCAGCAGGCATTTGGTTACACGCAGGAGGACATGCAGTTCTTCCT
>JBBIQA010000208.1:0-6404 GCA_037442565.1 Rhodospirillales bacterium | reverse complement strand
GCGCGCCCTCGCCGGACAGCACCTTGGTCAGCGCCATGCCGGCGGCGCGGGATACGGCGGTCGGCGCGCCCCCGGCCTTCGGGGCCTTGGCGCCGATGTTCAGCACATTGATCACCCGGCCCCAGCGGCGTTCCTTCATCTGCGGCATGATCAGGCGGCAGAAGCGGATGGCGGCGAACAGTTTGAGGTCGAGATCTTCCTGCCAAAGCTCGTCGGTGATCTGATCGAACGTCATCGCGCGGGAGATCCCCGCATTGTTCACCAGGATGTCGATCCTGCCGAACGCGGCCATGGCGGCATCATAGGCACGCGTGACGTCCTCGGCCTTGGCAACATCGCAGGCGAAACCGACGACCTTCCCCCTGGCGGTGGCGGAGATGGCCGCCCTGGCTTCCTCCAGGCCAGCCGGGTTGCGGGCCAGGATCGCGACATCCGCACCCGATGCGGCGAACTGCGTGGCCATGGCGAGGCCGAGCCCCTTGCTGGCGCCGGTGATGATGGCGCTGCGGCCCTTGAGGCTGATTTCCATGTCGTCTCTCCCCTTGGATGGAACCGTCAGTGTGGGGGAGAGGCAAGGCCGCGACAATAAGGCACTAACTCAGTCGCCGCTGCGCAGATCGGCGGTGGAGCCGAGCTTGGCGGCCAATGACGGCACCCGGCGGGACTTGCCTGACAGGCGGTGGCGCAGGCGGTCCAGATACAGATACACGACCGGCGTGGTATACAGGGTCAGTATCTGGCTGAGCGCCAGGCCGCCCACCATGGCGAAGCCGAGCGGGCGGCGCAGTTCGGAACCCGCCCCGGTGCCCAGCATCAGCGGCAGGCCGGACAGCATCGCGGCCATCGTCGTCATCAGGATCGGCCGGAAACGCAGCAGGCAGGCCTGGCGTATCGCTTCCTCCGGCGTCATGCCGCCGTGGCGCTCGGCGGTGATGGCGAAATCCACCATCATGATGCCGTTCTTCTTGACGATGCCGATCAGCAGGATCACGCCGATCAGCGCGATCACCGACAGGTCGAAACCGGCCAGCAGCAGCATCAGCAGCGCCCCGACGCCGGCCGAGGGCAGCGTCGACAGGATCGTCAGCGGCAGGATGTAGCTTTCGTACAGCACGCCGAGGATCAGGTAGACGGTGATGAGCGCCGCCGCGATCAGGTAGGGCTGACTGGCGAGCGAGCTCTGGAAGGCCGCGGCGGTACCCTGGAACGTGCCGGTGACGGTGTTCGGAACCCCCATCGTGGCCATCGCCTTCCGGATCGCCTCCACCGCATCGCCGAGCGCCACGCCCTGCGCCAGGTTGAACGAGATGGTCACGGCCGGAAATTGGCTCTGATGGCTGACCGACAGCGGCTGCACCGGCACGGTGTCCAGCTTCACGAAGGTGGACAGCGGCACCGCCTGGCCGGTGGAGGATCGCACATACAGCTTGTCCAGGGTCTTCAGATCGCCGATCTGGTCGGGCAGCACCTCCAGGATCACGTGATAGGAACTGACCTGGGAGAAATACTGGGCGATCTGGTTCTGGCCGAACGCGTCGTACAGCGTCGCGTCGATCTGGGCGGGGCTGATGCCGAAGCGGGCGGCCTGGTCGCGGTCGATGGTCAGGCTCGCGGTGGTTCCAGACATCTGTTGGTCGGTCGCGACATCGCGCAGCATGGGCAACGCGCGCAGCTTTTCCAGCACTTTCGGCGCCCAGTCATACAGCTCGTGCAGATTGGCATCCTGCAGCGTGTATTCATACTGAGTGCGCGCCAGCCGGGCTCCGACCTTGATGTCCTGCGGGGCCTGCATGAAGAGCTTGGCGCCCTCCACCTGGGCGATCTTCGGGCGCATGCGGCTGATGAAATCCTGCGCGGTGCCCGCGGTGCGCTGATCCCACGGCCGCAAAGCAATGAAGAACCGGCCGTTGTTGCCGGTCTGCCCGGCCACCCCGGCGCCGACCGTCGAGGCATAGGCAACGACATCCGGATCCGCGCCGATCACCGCCCCCAGTTTCTCCTGGATGCGCGACATTTCCGCGAAAGAGGAACCCTGCGCCGCCTCGGACAGGCCGAACACCACGCCGGTATCCTGCATCGGGAAGAAGCCCTTGGGGATGATGACGTAGAGATAGACCGTCAGCCCCATGGTGGCGAAGAACACCATCAGCGTGATGAACTGGAAGCGCAGCACGATATCCAGCGTGCGCCGGTAGAAATTCAGCAGAGCGTCGAACATCGCCTCGATCGTGCGATAGACCCAGCCATGCTTGGCGGGCCCGTGCGACAGGAAGCGCGAGCACATCATCGGCGTCAGGGTCAGCGACACGATGGCCGAAACCACCACCGCCACGGTCACCGTCATCGCGAATTCCCGGAACAGCCGCCCGACGAAGCCGCCCATCAGCAGCAGCGGGATGAACACGGCGATCAGCGAGAAGCTGATCGAGACGATGGTGAAGCCGATTTCCCCCGCACCCTTCAGCGCCGCGTCCAGCGGCTTCATGCCTTCCTCGATATGGCGGTAGATGTTCTCCAGCATGACGATGGCATCGTCGACGACGAAGCCGACCGAGATCGTCAGCGCCATCAGCGACAAATTGTCCAGGCTGAAGCCCAGCAGATACATCACCGCGAAGGTGCAGATCAGCGCGACCGGTACCGTCAGGGACGGAATGATCGTCGCCCACACGTTGCGCAGAAAGGCGAAGATCACCATCACCACCAGGCCGATGGACAGCATCAGCGTGAACTGCACGTCCTCCACCGCGGCGCGGATGGTCAGGGTGCGGTCCATGATGATCGAGGTATGGACCGATGGCGGGATGGAGGCCTCCAGCCGCGGCAAAGCGGCCTTGATGCGTTCCACCGTGTCGATCACGTTGGCGCCTGGCTGCTTGAACACCAGCAGCAGAATGCCGCGCTTGCCGCTCTGCCAGCCGGCCAGCTGGGCGTTCTCCGCGGCGTCGACGGCCCGGCCGATATCGCGCACCCGCACCGCCGCGCCGTTGCGATAGGCCAGCACGATGTTGTTGTATTCCTCGGCCTTGGTCAGCTGGTCGTTGTCGTAGATGGCATAGGACGTGCGGGGCCCGTCGATGGTGCCCTTGGGCTGGTTCACGGTCGCGTTCACCAGCATCCCGCGAACATCCTCGAGGGTCAGGCCCATCGCGGCCAGCTTGGCGGGATCGACCTGTACCCGCACCGCGCGCTTCTGTTCGCCGCCGATCAGCACCTGCGACACGCCGGAGATCTGCGAGATCTGCTGGCTGAGGATGCTGTCGGCGTAGTCGTCCACGTTGATCAGCGGCATCGCATCCGACTGCACCGACAGGATCAGGATCGGGGTGTCGGCCGGGTTCACCTTGCGATAGGTCGGCGGGCTGGGCAGGTTCTTCGGCAGTTGCCCGCCGGCAGCCTGGATCGCCGCCTGCACATCCCCGGCGGCGGCGTCGATGTTGCGGTCGAGGTCGAACTGGATGGTGACCTGCGACTGGCCGAGCACGCTGACCGAGGTGAGCTGGGAAACGCCGGCGATCTGCGCGAACTGGGATTCGAGCGGCTGCGCCACCGACGTCGCCATCGTCTCGGGGCTGGCACCGGGAAACTTGGCGGTGACGTTGATGGTCGGAAAATCCACCCGCGGAAGCGGCGCGACCGGCAGGAACGGATAGGCGGCAAGGCCCACCAGCACGAAGGCCGCCATCAGCAGCGAGGTCGCGACCGGCCGGCGGATGAAGGGGGTCGAGATACTCATCAGCTACGCGGCCCCGCCGGTTTGTCAGGTTGGGGCCTGGCCGGTCCAGGGGGCTCGGTCTTCAGCTCGGTCGCCGCCACGCGCATGCCTTCCTGCAGCCGCGATTGGCCGTCCGTCACCACCACGGTGCCGGCGTCCAGGCCCTTCGCCACCACGGAGAGCCCGGCATCCTCGTTCGAAACCTCCACCGGCAGGCGCGCCGCCGTGCCGTCCGGCTTGACCGCATAGACATACAGCCCCGCCGGCCCGTGCTGGATGGCCGGGGTCGGCACCGTCACGACGTTGACCAGCGTTTCGACCAGCAGCCGCAAATTGACGAACTGGCCGGGCCAAAGCGCGTTATCGGTGTTCGGAAAGGTCGCTTTCAGCTTGATCGTGCCGGTCGCCGGGTCGATTGCGTTGTCGGGGGTCAGCAATGTGCCCTGGGCGAGCAGCGTCGTGTCGTTGCTCGCATAGGCCAGCACCGTGAGCGTGCTGGTTGCCATGGCGGCGTTGATCCGCGGCAGCGTGTCCTGCGGCAGGGTGAAAATGGCGGAGATCGGCTGCAGCCGGTTGATCGACACGATGCCGGCGCCGTCGCTCGCGCGGATCATGTTGCCGGGGTCGATCAGACGCAGGCCGACCCTTCCCGGTGTCGGCGCGGTGATGTAGCAGAAGCCGAGATTGAGCTTGGCCGCCTCGATCGCCGCATCGTCGCCGGCGATCGCGGCGGTGTACTGGTTCACGACCGCCTGCTGGGTATCGACCTGCTGGCGGGAGGCGAAATCCTGCTTGGCGAGGCTGGCGTAGCGCGCCTGGTCAAGCTTGGCGTTGGCCAGCAGCGCCTGATCCTGGGTCCGCTTCGCCTCGGCCTGATCCAGCGCGGCCTTGAACGGGCGCGGGTCGATGACCGCGACCAGATCCCCTTGCTTCACCATCTGCCCCTCGGTGACGGCGACCTGCATCAAGGTGCCGTCCACCCGCGCGCGCACGAGCACGGACGAGGAAGCCTGCACCTGGCCAAGGCCGCGCAGGTAGACCGGAAAATCCATGTGCCTGGCGTGCACCGTGGTGACGGGCACCGCCGCCGGTCCTGCCGGCGTTTGGCTGGGGGCTGGCGCCTGTGCCAGCGCGGGTTCAACGCAATAAAGCGCTACAAGAACAGAAAAAAGACTTGTCCAGCGTGGCTTCCGCCAGAAGCCGGGCCGTTGGCGCGCATGGTTCATCATCTGCAACCCGTATTGGCATCACTTGGCACAGACCGGTCTTGCCGCTGCCTCCTTGATGCGCGAGCCCTCGCCCTGCGCCTCTCGGGGCGCCAGGGCAGCTGAACTCCTGTTCTCTCGAGTTTCACCGAAAATACCGGCTGCCGCCAGTTCTTCCTTGGCGGCGCCGGCCGCCCTGCTCAAATTCTGTCGCAAGGCATGAATTGACGTCGTTGCGGGCCGGATCAGACTTCGGCAACCCCCAGCGCCGCCTGGAACCGGTGGGTCAGATAGGCGCCATCGCGCGGCGGCAGGAAGCGCGTGACCTCCGCGGTGGAGATCTTGATCACCGTGAACAGCTTTTCCCGGCGCAGCCTGGGCGTCAGTTGCTCGACCTCGGCCATCGTCGTGACGGTGGCGGTAGCCGGCCAGCCACACGCGGCGGCAACCGCGGCCAGGTTGGTGCCGTGGCCGGTATGGCTGCGCTGGGCGCCGGTTTCGCCGAACTGGCCGTTATCCAGCACCACGACGGACAGGTTGTCCGGCGCCTGGGCCGCCACCGTGGCGAGCGAGCCCATGCCCATCAGCATCTCGCCGTCGCCGGTGATCACCAGTACCCGCTTGCCGGGCTGGGCAATGGCCAGGCCGAGGCCGATCATCACCGAACCGCCCATGGCGCCCCACAGATAGAAGTTCTCCGGCCGGTCGCCGGCGGCCCCGGCATCGTATGTCGCGGAGCCCAGGCCGGTGACGACCAGCAGGTCGCCGGGATCCTTCAGCAGCGTCGCGACAACCGCGCGGCGGTCCAATGTACCTTCGCTCATAGTTTCGTCTCCGCTCGCGCTTCGCTGCCGCTCATTTCACCCAAACCTTCGCCCCAATAAGCCGCTGAGACAGCAGCACCGCCACCGGAATATGACTGTCGAACGCCAGGGCCGCGGCGGCGGCGACCATCTCCGGCACTTCGTCGGCATGCTCTGCCCGCTTCACATGCACGCCGGCCTTTTCCAGCACGCCCTGCGTGGCGGTGCCCATCGGCACCTGCCAGGGATTGAACTCGCCCCACTCGCCGCGCATCGTCACCAGCATCAGCAGCGGCATGCGGCAATTGATCGGCAGCGACAGCATGTTGATGCAGTTGCCGACGCCGGAGGACTGCATCAGCAGCACCGAACGCTGCCCACCCAGCCAGGCACCGGCGGCCAGGGCGATGCCCTCTTCCTCAGTGGTCATCACCACCGGGCGCATTTCGTTGTCTTCGTGCGCCGTGCGGATCAGATAGGCGTGGCCGGCATCCGGCACATAGCTCAGCTGCTTCACTCCGGCGGCTTTCAGGGCGGCGTAGACGCCTTCCTGCCAAGTTGGCTTTTCCATGGGGTCTCCTCAATGTGCGCCGAACACTGCCCCGAGACGCGGCGCAGGGCAATCGGGGGAAGGAAGTAAGGCCAGGGGGCGCTGCCCCCTGGCCCCCCGCCAAAGGCTCG
>JBBIQA010000207.1:0-6446 GCA_037442565.1 Rhodospirillales bacterium | reverse complement strand
GGCAGTCTGACCCAGCCAAATCGACTTGGGAATCCGACAAGCTGCTAGAGCAATATCAGCCTGACTGGAATCGCGAAGCGATCTTAGGCTGATGAAATTGCTCGCTAAAAGATGACCAGAGCGTTTTCACTCTTCGTGAAAACGCTCTAAAGCAGGCCGCGCGCAGCCAGGTTCCGCATCAGCGCGGCGGTGCCGAAAATCCACGGTTCGCACGCATCGGTGCGCTCCATCCGGTTGACCAGCCTGCCCAGTTTCGGTGCTCCCACGGTGACGACGTCGCCGACCTTGTGGGTAAAGCCCTGGCCCGGAGCGCCCCGGTCCTGCGTCGGCGCGAACATGGTGCCTAGGAACAGCACCGCGCCATCGGGGTAGCGGTGATGCGCGTTCAGCATCTGCGCCACCAGATCCGCCGGATCCCGGCTGATCCGGGCGATCGAGGACGACCCTTCCAGTCGGAAATTGTCCTCGCCCTCCACCGTCAGCGACACCACGGTCCGGCGGATGTCGTCGAGGCCGAATTTGGCATCGAAGAACCGCAGCAGCGGACCGATCGCGGCGGAGGCGTTGTTGTCCTTCGCCTTGCCCAGCAGCAGCGCGGACCGGCCCTCCACGTCGCGCAGGTTCACGTCGTTGCCCAGCGTGGCGCCGACGATCCGCCCATCGGAGGCTACCGCCAGAACCACTTCCGGCTCCGGGTTGTTCCAGGTGGAATTGGGATGGATGCCGGCATCCATGCCGGAGCCGATCGCGGCCATAGGCTGGCATTTGGTGAAGATCTCGGCATCGGGGCCGATGCCCACTTCCAGATATTGGCTCCATGCCCCTTGGCCGATCAGCACCTGCTTCAAGGCTGCGGCCTCCGGCGAGCCCGGCCGCAGCTTGCCGAGGTCATCGCCCACCAGCCGCTGCACCTCCGCCCGGATCGCCGCCGCGGCATCCGGGTTGCCGCGGGCGCGTTCCTCGATCACCCGCTCGATCATCGACACCGCGAAGGTGACGCCGGCGGCCTTCACCGCCTGCAGATCCACCGGCGCCAGCAGCCAGGGCAGCGCTGGATCGCGCCCCGCCCGCGGGGTGTTGGCCAGCACGCCGGCCAGGCTGCCGAGATGCAGGCCGTTGGCCGCGCGCAGGGAAGCGGCGGGATCGGCTTCCTCGCACAGGTCGCGCATCGTCGGGAAATGCGCGCTGATGTCGAAAACCTCTCCGTCGTGCACGACCACCACCGCCGGGCCGGACAGTTCCGGCCGCCAGACCCGCCCCGCCAGCGCGGAGTCGGCGGCGTCATCGGGCAGAACGGGCAGTAGCGTGTCACGCAGCGCGGCCATGCGAGTCATCCTTTCGATCCAGCGCACGGATGCTAGTGGTCCTGTCCCTATCCGCAAGGCTAGGATGCAAGCACGCAACCCCCCTTCGGGAGACGAGCCATGAAACGACTGTTCGGCGGCGCCGCGCACGATACGGCGGAAGCGGAGTACCCCGTCACCCTCTCGGACGCCGAGTGGCGCGCCAAGCTGAGCCCGGCGGCCTATGCGGTGCTGCGCAAGCACGCCACCGAGCGCGCCGGTACCAGCCCGCTCGACCGCGAGAAGCGCCACGGCGTGTTCGCCTGCGCCGGCTGCGCCACGAAGCTGTTCGCCTCGGACGCCAAATTCGATAGCGGCACCGGCTGGCCCAGCTTCCACACCCCGATCGTGGGCGCCATCGCCACCACCGAGGACCGCAGCTTCTTCATGACCCGGGTCGAGGTGCATTGCAGCCAGTGCGGTGGGCATCTGGGTCATGTGTTCGAGGACGGTCCGCGCCCGACCGGGCTGCGCTACTGCATGAACGGCGCGGCGATGGAGTTCGTCCCCGAATAATCGCGCCAGCCGGGTTAGAACGGCAGCAGGATGTCCAGCAGCTGTTGGCCATAGCGCGGCGTCTGCACGTCGGTCAGCTGGCCGCGGCCGCCATAGGATATGCGGGCTTCGGCCAGGCGGTCATGCCGCACGGTGTTGTCGCTGGCGATGTCCTGCGGGCGGATCACGCCGCTGACCCGCAATTCGCGCAGTTCGCTGTTCACCCGCACCTCCTGGCGCGCGGCAACGACCAGGTTCCCGTTCGGCAGCACCTGGGTGATGACGCCGGCCAGGCGGACCGTCACCGTTTCGTTGCGGGAGATCGTGCCATTGCCGTTCGTGGTGTTGGAACTGGAACCGGAAACCAGGGTGGAGGGGTTGATTTTCTTGCCCAGGATGGTCGGCAGGGCGGTCTCCAGGTTGAACATGTTGGGGATGCCCATCGCCTCGGTTCCCGAGCGTTTGGCGATCGAGACGTCCGACAGCGCGGCGGTGTCGGCGATGTTGACCAGCACGGTGACGATGTCGCCGACCTGCGCCGCGCGCTGGTCCTTGAAGAAGGCGCGCGAGCCCGGCCGCCACAGGCTGTTCGCTTCCCTCGGGGCGATGCCGCTCGACGGCATCGGCATGGATACCGGCCGCCAGTTGGGCTCCCGCGTGGGGTCGGTCGTCGGCGTCATCTCCGGCGGCCGGCCGATTTCCGACAGCCGCGACAGATTGCCGCAACCGGCCAGCAACAGCGCCGAGACCGCCGGAAGAGCAAGGCGCAACAAGCACCGCATCACTCGGTTCCCTGAATGTTGACGCCGTTCCGGCCCGTCCGGCTGGCCGGCTGGATGGGGGTGCTGTCGGGGCTGACGCGCACCTCACCGGCACCGGTGACCTCGGTGTCCAGCACGGCGTGCGATACCGGGTTGAGCACCTTCACGTGCTGGCCGAGTCCCGCGCTTTCCAGCGCCATGCCCTGGCCGACCACCACCAGACCGGGGGCCCGCAAGGTCATCTGGATCTCATGTCCCTTCAGCACCAGCGCCGGCGACACGAGGTCCGCGCGCGTCAGCGGCTGGCCGGCCTGCACGGCATGGCGCAGCTCCTTGCCCAGCGCTTCCGGGATCTGCTCCGCGACATCGCCATGCACCAGGCTGGCGCGTACTCGCCTCAGGTGCAGATCCTGCGCCTGCAGCACCGTGCCGGCGTTCAGCCGTGCGATCGTGACCGGCAAGACCACCGTCGGGTCGGCGCGGCCGGTGATGCGGACATGGACCGGGTCCATCCCGTCGGCTGCCACCGACAGCATGGCGGTAAACCGGCCGGAATCGGCATCGTGCGCCAGTTCGGAGACCTCCGGTGCGGCCTTGCCGTCCAGTGGCACCAAGGGCGCGGCGAAGCCGTCCAGGGTAATGTCGTAATCCTGCCCGACGCCCACGGCGGCCAGGGCGGCGCGCACGGCGAGCAGCGCGGCTTCGCGCGCCAGCGGGCGGCCGGGGCGCTCCAGCACCACCCGGTCGGCGCTGGAAGCCGGCTTCCAGGCCACCGAGAATTCACGCGCGATGGCCGCAAGCTGCGGCGCCTCCACCACCAGCCGTTGCCCCGGCGGCGGCGCGGTGCCGAGCGGGCGGTCCTTGGCGGTGCCGAGATCGTCGAACAGGTCCGACAGCCGGACGACCGGCCCGCGCAATTCGGTAAGCGGCCGCAGGATCGCGGCATGGGCGCAAACCGGCAGCAGCAGTCCCAACAGAACCAGCGCGCGCATCGGATCACCGCAAATTCGTCAGGGTGGAGAGCATCTGGTCGGACGTCGTGATCACCCGGCTGTTCATCTCGTAGGCGCGCTGGGCGGTGATCAGGTTGGTGATCTCCGTCACCACGTTCACGTTGGAGGTCTCCACGAAGCCCTGCATGACCGACCCGAAGCCGGGCTGCGCGGGGGCGCCGGTAACGGGATTGCCGGAGGCGGAGGTTTGCAGCAGCAGGTTCTGCCCCTGCGCGTCCAGCCCGGCGTCGTTGGGAAACACCGCCAGCTGCAGGCTGCCGACGGTAGTTGGTGCGGTCTGCCCGGCAATCGACACCTGCACCTGGCCGGTGCTGTCGATCATGACGTTGGTCGCATTGCTCGGGATCGTCAGGCCGGGCTGCACCGTGTAGCCGTCGGCGGTGACGATGGTGCCGTCCGGCGCCAGGCCGAAGGTGCCGTCGCGGGTATAGGCGGTGTCGCCGGAGGGCAGCGTGACCTGGAAATAGCCGTTGCCGCTGATCGCCACATCCAGGCTGTTGGAGGTCTGCTGCAGGTTGCCCTGCTCGCCGATCCGATAGATCGCGGCGGTCCGCACCCCAAGCCCGACCTGCGCGCCGGAGGGGACGATGGTGCCGGTATCGGAGCTGCTGGAACCGACGCGGCGCAGGTTCTGATAGATCAGGTCCTGGAATTCGGCCCGCCGACGCTTGAACCCGGTTGTGGTCATGTTGGCGATGTTGTTGGAAATGACTTCCACATTGGTCTGTTGTGCCTGCATGCCGGTGCCGGCGATATCGAGCGATCGCATGATGCTGGTTTCCTTCGGATCGGTAAGATCAGTTCGTGCGCTGCGTCAGCTTGTCGATGGCGGATTGCTGGCGCTGGTCCTCGGCCTCGACCATCTGGGTGACATACTGGAACTCGCGCAGATCATTCATCATGCGCACCATTTCCATCATCGGCTGGACATTGGAGTCCTCGACCGAGCCCTGTACCAGGCCGGGGTTCGCGACAGCGGTCGTCGGGCTGGCGGAGGTCAGCTTGTCGCCGCCCACCGCTTGCAGCTGCATCGGGTCGGTCGGCTGCACCACGCCGATCTTGCCGATCCGGCCGTTCTCGCTGCTGATCGTGCCGTCGCCGGCGACGGTGATCCGGGTGTCCGTCGGGGAGAGCTGGATCGGCTGGCCGTTGGCGTTCAGCAATGCGTTGCCGCTGCCGTCGGCGATCGTGCCGTCCGGCATCAGCCCGAACCGCCCGGCACGCGTCAGGCGCGGGCCCTGCGGGGTGGAAACGGTGAAGTAGCCGGAATTGGTCAGCGCGAGATCGAGCGGGTTGCCGGTATGGCTCAGCGGCCCCGGCTGAAAATCGCGCCAGGTGGCGCGATCCTGCGTGAAGGCGAGGGTCGCGCCGCCGCGCGGCTCCGCCGTGCCTTGCTGGCGGCTCAGCCAATCGGAGAACTGCACCCGGACCGCCTTGTATCCGGGCGTATTCGCATTGGCGATATTGTCGGCGGTGACATCCAGCGCGCGCTGCTGCGCGATCAGGCGGGACGCGGCGATGCTGGTGATGTTCTGCATGGGCGGGTTTCCTGCGGAGCCTTTTCGGGGACCGCCAAACAGCGAGGGCGGCGGCCCGGCAGGCACCGCAAGCGCCGTGCCATCTCGAGGGTGGCCATGTAGGCGGCGGATTGCCTGGCTTCGCAAACGTCGCCGATGGGCCAGGGCGGCAGGGTTTGCCGGGCGGCGGCGGTTCCTGCCGGGCAGTTCGATCCCGCCAACCGCTTTGCAAGGCTTCGTTAATTGGTCACTGGCAGTTTACCCGCCGGACAGTCAGGTGCCGCATGCGGGTGCCGCGGGGAATGGATCATGTCGGCGGCTGCGAAAACCAAGGTGAGCGACGCCGGCGCCGATCCGGCCGCCGGCGAGACGAACGCCAAGAAGGGCGGCAGGAAGGGCGGCAAGAAGAAGTTGATCCTGCTGGCCGTGCCGCTGGTGCTGGCAGGCATTGGCGCCGGCCTGTGGTTCAGCGGCGTGCTGCCGCATCTGCTGGGGATGGACCAGAAGGAACAACATGAGGCGGACGCGAAACCAGGGCCGCCGGTGTTCGTCGATCTGCCGGAGATGATCGCCAACCTGAACGGCACCGCGCGCCGGCCGAGCTACGTCAAGCTGGTGGCGCGGCTGGAGGTTGCGAAGCCCGAGGACGCGGAGCGGATCAAGGCGGCGATGCCGCGGATCGTCGATCTGTTCCAGACCTATCTGCGCGAGATGCGGCCGGAAGAACTCCGCGGCTCGGCCGGCACCTACCGGTTGCGGGAGGAACTCATCGCCCGCGCCAGCATCGCCGCCGCACCGACGCGGGTGAAGGATGTGCTGTTCAGCGAGTTGATCGTGCAATGAGCGGTTCCGGGGAAGCCGAGGGCGCGGCCGCGGCCGAGCAGACCGACGAAGACCTCGCCGCCGCCTGGGGCGCCGCGACGGACGCGGAGGGCGGTGAGGCGGCCGGGGAGACGCAGCCCGCCCGGGTGTTGAACCAGGCCGAGATCGACAGCCTGCTCGGCTTTGACGACGGCCCCGCCGGCGGCGAGCACCGAACCGGCATGCAGAGGATCATCAGCTCTGGCCTCGTCTCCTACGAGCGTCTGCCGATGCTGGAGATCGTCTTCGACCGGCTGGTGCGCATCATGTCGACCTCGTTGCGCAACTTCACCAGCGACAACGTCGAAGTCAGCATCGACAACATTCTGTCCCTGCGTTTCGGCGATTACCTGAACTCGATCCCGCTGCCGGCGATGCTGGCGGTGTTCAAGGCCGACGAGTGGGACAATTACGGCCTGATGGTGGTGGACAGCGCCATGATCTACTCGATCGTGG
>JBBIQA010000206.1:2520-6628 GCA_037442565.1 Rhodospirillales bacterium | reverse complement strand
CTGGGTCGCCAGCGCCCGCACCGCCGGCGTGATCGTGCTGGCCCCGACGGCCGTCGGTGATACCTGGTCGCTGATGGGCCCGGACATAGACAGCGAAAACCTCGTCCGCCTGCTGGAATTCGCCCGGAATACCTGGAACATCGATGCCACGCGCCTGCTGCTGACCGGCATGAGCGACGGCGGTACTTTCACCCTGCTGAGCGGCATGCAGGCAGACAGCCCGTTCACCCACCTCGCCCCGTTCGCCGCGAGCTTTCATCCGATGCTGGTGGAATTCGCCGAACCCGCGCGCCTCGCGGACCTGCCGATCTACCTGACGCATGGCGCGCTGGACTGGATGTTCCCGGTCCGCACCGGCCGCCTCGCGGCACAGACCCTCGCCAGGGCCGGCGCCCAGGTTACCTACCGGGAGATCGAGGATCTGTCGCACGCCTATCCCGTGGACGAGAATCCGCGGGTGCTGGACTGGCTGATGCGGTGAAGGCCGGATGCGAGGCTACTTCGGCGTATTGACGACTTCCACGGTACCGTCGGTGTGAGTCACCGTCGTCGTGCCATTGTCGTTCGGCACCGCAGTGGCGATCCCGCCGCCCGGCACGATCAGGGTCTGGGAGCGTCCGCCGCCGCCCAAGCTCGTGGCTGGTCCGCCCCGCAACGGGAAGGTCTGGGCGCCCGACGGCGAAGGCAAACCGGTTGGCGCCCCTACGCGGCCGGTCGGATTGGTGGATTGCGCCCAGGCCGTTGGTCCAAGGCAGCCACCAGCCACGCAACCCAGCATCACCAGTAGAAACAATCGGATCATCTCACTCGCCTTTCCGGACTGACTGCCTGCTCCGGAGATGGGCACGCCGCCGATCCAAAACGAACTTAAGCCGAGTCGGGCAGCGATATCCGATAGAACCGCAGCGCATTGCCGGCAAAGATCCGGACCCTGTCCTCCGCCCGCAGCCCCGACAGCGCCTGCTTGTACTGGGAACACAGATAATCCCAGCTCCCCTTCAGGCCGTCCACCGGATAGTTGGACGCGAACATGCAGCGATCCACCCCGAATATTTCCACCATGAACAGGATCAGCGCCTTGTTCGCCGCCAGCGTCCAGGGTTGGCCGGCCACGCACAGCCCGGACAGCTTCACATGCACGTTCGGGCAGGCGGCGATCGCCAGCATCCCACGCCGCCAGCCGGCCAGCGACTCGGCGTCGCGATCCCAGGGATAGCCGGAATGGTTCAGCACGATCGCCAGGTCCGGCAACTCGCGGCACACCTCGGCGGCTTCCTCCAGGTGGTACCAGGGCACCCGCAGGTCCCAGGACAGATTGTATTTTTGCAGCAGATGCAACCCCTTGCGCCAGATCGGGTCCTGCAGAGAGCGTTGCTGGCCCCGGACGGAATCGCGCTCGCGCGCCGTGGCGCCGATGACCGGCTTGGTGCGGATGCCCCGCATCAACGGGCACGCGGCCTGCTTGGCCAGGATCTCCTCGGCGTTCGGCGTATCCACCCAGGCATGCCCCACCAGCACGTTCGGCATACCGTGCGCGGCGTTCTGCCCGGCCAGCCAGGCGGTCTCCTCCACCTGCTGGGCGCGGTTGCATTCCGCCTCCACGTGCACGGTGGCGATCACATTGTGCAGCGCCGTGTCACGCCGGTATTCCGGCGGCAGATAGGTCCTGCAAAATGCGGAATAGTCTCCGAGCCAGTTATGCTCCGGATGCTTCAGCCAGTGATAGTCGATCGGTCCGTCGAGGTCCCAGAGATGATGATGCGCGTCCACGATCGGCAGATCGTCATAGAACCCGTCCCGCATCCGCCGCTCCCCCTGCGATTCCAAACATTGGAAAAGCAGACCATCCAATGGAAGGCGCGACAAGACCCGGCCGCCGATCGAAAAATACGGCGGAAACAGCCTTGAAATTGCGTTCCCGGTATCCTTGACACTGTCATGCCCCCCCTGTAGCAAGCCCACGCCTTCAGGCGGGGAAACCCGCTAGGATAGAACATGAGTGAACAGCAAGGCGGTGGCGGCCCTTCCCCGGAGGAGACTTCCTTCGAGGCAAGACTGGCCTCCGCCCGTATCAGGCGGGGTCTCGACGCCCCCGAGCCAGGACCGGAAGGGCAGAAACCCTTCTCGCCGTGGGGGATCGGCCTGAGGGTTGGAACGGAGCTGGTCTCCGCCCTGATGGTGGCGCTTGCCATCGGCTGGGCGTTGGACCGCTGGCTCGGAACCAAGCCGATCCTGTTGGCGGTGTTCGTCCTGATCGGGGGCGCGGCGGGAGTGCTGAATGTCTGGCGTCTGTTCAAACAGACGCCGACGCGTTAGAGCCCTTCGGAAGACAGTTTGATGAAGGCACGCCGGACCTGGCGATGCTGATGGGATAAGGACCGGGAACTTGGCGGCCGAACATACAATCGACGCGCTTGGCCAGTTTAAGCTCACGCCCGCCCTGGGGGCGGTTGGAGCGTCGGTCAATTTCACCCAATCCAACCTGATGATGCTCATCGCCAGCGGGCTGACGTTGGCTCTGCTGTATTTCGGTGCCCGCCCGCGCGCGATCGTGCCGGGGCGCCTGCAGGCCGCCGCCGAGATGGCCTATAATTTCATTCACGACATGTGCGTCGACCAGATCGGCGAGGAAGGCAAGCGCTTCTTCCCGTTCGTCTTCACGCTGTTCTTCTTCGTGCTGATGGGCAACCTGCTCGGCCTGCTGCCGTTTTCCTTCACCTATACCAGCCACATCGCCGTCACCGCCGCCCTGGCCATCATGGTGATCGTGCTGGTGACACTGGTGGCCGTGTTCACGCACGGCACCACGTTCTTCACCACCTACTTCTTCCCACCGGGCGCGCCGAAGCTGCTGGCGCCGATCATCATCCCGGTCGAGATCATCTCCTACCTGTCCCGCCCGGTCAGCCTGTCCATCCGTTTGTTCGCCAACATGGTGGCCGGGCACGTGATGTTCGAGGTATTCGCCAGCTTCACGGTGATGCTGGCCGGCTCCGCCGCGCTCGGCCATCTCGGCACTGTCATCGCCATCGGACCGGTAGCGCTGAACGTCATCCTGGTCGGCTTTGAATTGCTGGTCGCCTGCCTCCAGGCCTACGTGTTCGCCATCCTGACCTGCATCTACCTGCACGACGCCGTGCATTTGCACTAAGTCGTCCAGTCCACCCCAACAGCCACCCCTCCTACCATCCATACTGAAGGAAGACTCTCATGGAAGCTGCTGCCGCCAACATCATTGCGTTCAAGGCTCTCGGAGCCGGTATTGCCGTTATCGCCCTCGCCGGCGTCGGCATCGGCATCGGGAACATCTTCTCCTCGCTGGTGACCGCGGTTGCCCGCAACCCGTCCGCCCGCGACCAGGTCTTCGGCCTCGGCATTCTGGGCTTCGCGCTGACGGAAGCGGTGGCGTTGTTCGCCCTGCTGATCGCCTTCCTCATCCTCTTCACCTGATACAGATCGTCTGGTAGGGGCCCTGGACGCCATCTGGCGTCCAGTTCTTTCCAATAGAGGAACGGGCTCGCTTATGCGCCCGGACATGACCGTGATCCGTTTAGCCGCCGCTGCCCTGCTGTTTCTGCCGACCGCCGCCTTTGCCGCGGAAGGCATGCCGCAGCTCGATTTCGCCAACAAGCTCACCACGGCTCAGGTGGTTTGGGGCGCGATCATCTTCGTCGTGCTCTACCTGCTGCTCTCGCGCTGGGCGCTGCCCCAGGTGGGTGCCGTGCTGGCGACGCGCGAAGCCGCCATCAGCGCCGATCTCGACACCGCCCGTGCCGCCAAGGCGAAAGCGGATGCGGCGATCACGGAACTGACGGCAGCCACGCAGCGCGCCCGCGCCGAGGCACAGGCCGCGATCGCCTCCGCCGTCGACCAGGCCAAACAGGCCGCCGCGGCCCAGTCCGCCGCGTCCAGCGCCAAGCTGGAGGCGCAGATCAGCGCCGCCGAGCAAAGCATCGGCGCCGCCCGCACCGCCGCCATGGGCGCGCTGCGTGAGGTCGCCACCGATACCGCCAACACCGTCATCAACCGCCTGACCGGGATTGCCCCGGACAGCGCCCGGGTGAACAACGCCGTTGGAAACCTTCTGGCCGCTCGCGGCCAGGCTTAA
>JBBIQA010000206.1:0-2420 GCA_037442565.1 Rhodospirillales bacterium | reverse complement strand
CAGGAACAGGCCGCCGCCATGCAAGAAGAGAGCCTTTTCGAGGATCCGCGGACCTGGGTCGCGATCGCCTTCGTCATCTTCTTCGTGCTGTTCGGCCGCAAGCTCTGGGCCGCGCTGGCCAAGATGCTGGATGCCCGCGCCACCGCCGTTCGCGCCGAGCTTGACGAGGCGTCCCGCCTGCGCCGCGAGGCCGAGGCGATGCTGAAGGACGCCGAAGCCCGCCGCGCCAGCGCCCTGAAGGATGCGCAGGCGCTGGTCGAGGGCGCCCGCCAGGAAGCCACCCGTGTCGCCGCCGCCGCCGCCCAGGAAGCGGAACAGGCCGCAACAAGGCGCGAGAAGATGGCAATGGACCGCATCGCCGCCGCCGAGAAGGCCGCTGTGGACGGCGTCCGCTTCCTCGCCGCCGAGATCGCGACCGAGGCCGCCCGCCAGGTGATCTCCGAAGGCCTGTCGGCCGATACCGGTGCGGCGCTGGTGGACCAGGCGATCGCCCACCTGCCGAGCGCGCTGGCCTCCCGCCGCGCCGCCTGACGCGCCTGAACGACCGCGCCCGACACAGAGCCGGTCCCGTGCCCCGGCCATGACGGCGAGACCGTCTTTCCCGGCAATCGTCCTGCTCGCCGGCTCGCTTCTCCCCCTTTTCAGTCTCCCTGCCCTGGCCGCCCAGACGACAACCGGGGCGGCCAGGCCCGCTTCCGCCGCCACTGATCTGGTCGAGCAGGCACGCCTGACGCTGGACGATCTGCGCAAGGACCGCGAGTTCGGCAGTTCCCGCGACCTGATCCGCCACGCCAAGGCGGTGCTGATCATCCCCACCCTGATCAAAGGCGGCTTCCTGCTCGGCGGTGAGGGCGGCAGCGGCGTGCTGCTGGCGCGCAACGGGACCGGCTGGAGCTACCCGGCCTTCTATCACATGGCGTCCGCTTCCATCGGCCTGCAGATTGGCGTGGAGGTTTCCGAGGTCGTGCTGTTCATCATGAACAACGAGGCCCTGGACGCCCTGATGTCCGACGGCCTCAAGCTCGGCGCGCAGGCCGGCGTCGCCGTCGCTACCCTCGGCACCCTTGCGGAAGCCGCCATCACCACCGCCGGCGGCACCGACATCGTCGCCTGGTCCTCCTCCACCGGAGCCTATGCCGGGCTGGCACTCAACGGCTCGCTGATCCGCCCGAGGGACAGTTACAACGCCGGATACTATGCCCAGCCCCCCGCCGGCCGCATCACGCCGGCCGCGATCCTGCGCGACGGGACAGCGGCGAACCCGGACGCTGACAGGCTGCGCCAGACCCTCGACTCGCTGCGCTGATCAGGCGAAGTATTGCGGTGCCTCGCGCCGGTCGGTCAGCGTGTAGTCGCGGACGATCCGCACATCCCGCCGCCGCTCTCCGCCAACCCCGGCCCAACCGCGGCACGCTTCCGGGTCCTGCCAATGCAACAGCATCAGCCGGCTGCCCAGCACGGTGATGCCATTGAAGACCTCCTGTCCCAATAGTCCCGGCACCGGTGGAATCGCATCGCGATCCGGCGCATCGATCACGCTGACGGCGCGCGCCGTGCCGGTTTCAGTCTCATCCAGCCGGCTCTGCGCGGCCTCGGCGCCCTCGCCGGCGAACACCTCGCCGACCCGCAGATGGTAGTCGGCGAATACCTCCGCGCGGCCCCTGCCCTGCACCAGATGATGCCCGGCATGGGTGCGCCAGCGGATCAGCGCCTTCTCGTCGCGCCAGAATGACACCGACACCATCCAATCGGGCCGGCCGAGGCTGCGAAAGCGACGATTTTCGATGAAGCCGTCCACCGTCTCGACCTCTGGGCGCAGCAGGGCGGCCAGTGCCAGATAGGCGTCATGCTGCTCCGCCCTTGGCTTCGCCTCGAAGATCACCACGAACATGTCGTCTCCCCAAACATCCCGGCATGGCTGCTGCGCGGAAATTTCCGAGCCGCCGGCCGAAAGCCACGCTAGTCTGCGAACATGATATTTTGGACGAAGAAAACGCGAATTACCTCCCCGGCCGCCTGATCAGGCAGCCGGTTCGAGTGGTTTTCGCGCCGTTTTCTTCCCCGTCCAAGGTGTTCCCTCCATGTCCGCCACCGTTCAAGCCAATTCCGGCGCCGCCGCGCCGGGTGTCGTTTCCGTCCGCTATATGGTCGATGCGGATGCCAGCCCCGGCCTGCTGTCGCGCCTGCTGCAGCCCTTCGCCAAGCGCGACGTAACCCCGGACCGCATGTGGTCCCACCGCAGTGCCGAAATGATGCACATCGAATTCGCCGTGCACGAACTGCCGGCGGAATACGCCCATATGATCGAGGGCAACCTGCGCCAGGTGGTCGGCGTGCAAAACGTCGTCCCGGTCCTGGCCCAGCGCAACAGTTCCGGCGCCTGAGGCAGGCCGGGGCTCCGCCCCGGACCCCGGCAGGGC
>JBBIQA010000205.1:0-6718 GCA_037442565.1 Rhodospirillales bacterium | reverse complement strand
TGTGGGCTCGAAAGCAACGAAGTGGAGGATATGATGGGTTTGAGATCGGCCATTCTGATGCTGCCTTTGGCCACCATGATAGGGTTAGCGGGGACCGCGGGCGCGGCGACGATTTCCAGCGGGAGCTTCACGGTCGGCATTGGCCCGAACGGGGAGCTCTACGACGCCGGCGCCGGCGTCGGCATCCGGCGCAACAGCGATGGATACGATCCGCTTCAACCTGGCACCCCACGGGATTCCTGGGGCATTTCCGTGCAGTTGCCCGGCGGGGCGGGGGCATCGGGGTATGCCGACAGCCAGTCCTTTGGGACGCAGAACATTACGTCGAGCTTCGCTGGCGGCGCGTCCGCGGCTACGGTTTCCGCGCATTTCTCGGCTCCGGGCGGCGCCGCCCTGGCCGACGTGCTGATGCTGTACAGCTTCGTCAAGCCGAACATCCTGAAGATCGACACGACGGTCAAGAATATCAGCGGCGGGTTTCTCAACAACGTGACGTTCCAGCGCGATATCGACTGGGATGTGCTGCCGACCTTGTTCGACGAAAACAGCACCAGCCACGGAACCGTGACCCCCTGGACCGCCGGCGTGATCCAGGCATCGGGCTACGGGTTCGAAAATCCGGATCCGACCGTCAACTACGGCAACAGCGTGCTGCCGACCGGCACCTCCACCGGCTTCGGCGACAATGGCGGCGGGATCAAGCTCGCCCTCGGCGGGCTGCGCAACGGCCAGTCGAAGGAGTTCGACTATTACTACGGTATCAATATGATCAATCCGGACGGAACCGCGCAGAGCGAGGCCGCCCTGATCGCCGAGGCGCAGTTGGTCGGTGTCGGCTTCCTGGTTTCGACGGTCGGGACCGATGGCACGCATTCGGCGTTCATCGGCGTGCCGGAGCCAGCGTCGTTGGCGCTGCTTGGCGCGGGATTAGCCGCGCTCGGCCTGATCCGCAGGCGCTGCGCCGCCTGATCGCGTGGATACACGCACGCCCACAGGGGCGGCACCTTCGGGTGCCGCCCTTTTCGCGAACTCCGGTTGACCAGAAGCCGCATCCCGCCCCGGCACCGCTCCATTCATGAATTTTCGGACATAATTTCGAAATATGATTGCCAGCGGCCGCTCTAGATGCCATCCGATCGGGTATGCGTCGTTCTCGATTTGATTTGCTGTTTATCGGTCCGTTTCGAATGTTGCGGGACGCCTTGGAGTTTCGGCGGCTTCGGCGCCTGATGCCGATCACGCCGCGTATGTGGGTTCGGGAGCCTCGCCGTGGAATGCGGCCGGAGACCGATGCCGAATATCTGGACCGGCTGCGGCAGCTGGCCGTTCAGCGGTTTCCCCAGGGACAGGCGGCGGGATTTCGTGCCCGTGGACCGCAAAAGACGGGCCACCGCTATCGGGAAAAGCAATCCGAAACCGCCTGATGCGGGTTGTGCACAGACCCCGTTGCTGAAACCGCTTCAGAAGTTACCGCTTCAGAAGTTATCGGGCGGAACCCGGGGGCGCGTTCCAATACTGATTGGGCTTGTCCGAACGAACCGCGGCGGGGGGACCGTCTTTGCCGGCGGCAGGTCCCGCCGGGGAACCCGCGGATTTGCAGGACGCCTTGGTGTGGCTCGTCGGTTGCCCGCCGAAGGCGCAGGGGATGTCGTCCTGAAAGAAATGCGGAACGTCGGACTGGAAGAAACGCGGAATGTCGGTCTGGAAGGTCCGGCGCGCGCCATCGAAGAAATCTGCCCGTGCCGGCACCGGCGCCAAAACCGCCAGCGTCAACATGGCTGCAGGATAAGCAAGGCGAAAAAGCCAACAAGCCATGGAAGTCAACGCGATCTCTCCCATCCCCGGTGCGGCCGGGACTGCAACATCGAGCGCAGTCCGCGCCGCGCGTGCCGTCCGCCGATCCCACCGGGGAAGTATGGTGGGTGCAGTAGGATTCGAACCTACGACCCGCTGATTAAGAGTCAGCTGCTCTACCAACTGAGCTATGCACCCATCCCGCGCCGAAACCGAAGCCCCCGCGTGAGCGGGGGGCTATAGCAAGGCTTTCCCGGTTTTGGAAGGGGGCGCACCATCATTCCTGGCGCGACCACCGGTCCGGCGGCGGGAAGATGGCTTGCGTACGACGCGGGGCATGTGGCTTTCTGGCCATTCGCGAGTGTGTCGCGCGCCCCGGATGGAGGACCGCCTGTGGCCTATGCGCTGCAGCAACTGATCAACGGCATCACCCTCGGCATGATCTATGGCCTGATCGCGGTGGGCTACACCATGGTCTACGGCATCATCGGCATGATCAATTTCGCCCATGGCGACATCTTCATGGTCGGCGCCTTCCTCTCTCTCATCGCCCTGACCGGGCTCTCCGGCCTTGGCATCACCTCGGTGCCGATCGCCCTGGCGCTGACGCTGGTGTTCGCCGCCGGCATCGCCGCGCTGTATGGCTGGACGGTGGAGCGGGTGGCCTACCGTCCGCTGCGCGGATCCTTCCGGCTGGCGCCGCTGATCAGCGCCATCGGCATGTCCATCGTGCTGCAGAATTTCGTCCAGGTCAGCCAGGGCGCGCGGGTGAAGCCGATGCCGGCGCTGCTACCCGGCGGGATCCGGCTGATGACGGAGAATGGGTTCGCGGTACAGCTCTCCTGGATGCAGATCGCCATCGTCGTTACCACCCTCGTGGTGCTGGCGATCTTCACCTGGCTGGTGACCAAAACCCCGCTCGGACGGTCCATGCGCGCCTGTGAGCAGGATTTGAAGATGGCCGGGTTGCTGGGGATCGACACCGACCGCACCATCAGCCTGACCTTCGTGATCGGCGCGGCGCTGGCCGCGGTCGCGGGGCTGATGTTCCTGCTCTATTACGGCGTCATCGATTTCTACATCGGCTTCATCGCCGGGGTGAAGGCCTTCACCGCGGCGGTGCTGGGCGGCATCGGCAGCCTGCCCGGCGCGGTGCTCGGCGGCCTGCTGATCGGCCTGATCGAGACGTTCTGGTCGGCCTATTTTTCCATCGAATACAAGGACGTGGCTGCGTTCTCGATCCTGATCATCGCATTGATCTTCCTGCCGACGGGCATCCTGGGCCGGGCGGACGTCGAAAAAGTATGAAGGACGCGCTCCGCGACGAGGTAGCCACATGAAGGGCGCGCTCCGCGACGAGGTGGCCACATGAAGGGCGCGCTCCGCGACGCGGGCTTGTCCGCCCTGGTCGCCCTGGGCCTGTTCGGCACCATGATCGGTTTGGTCACCGAGACCGATAACGGCGCCATGACGCTGCGCACCCGTCCCATGGCAGTGGCCATCGCGGTCGGGCTGGTGTTCTTCGGCCGGCTGGCGCTGCTGGCCTGGCACGGACGGCGCCGAGCCGCGCCCGCCGCCCCGAGTGCCGTGCGCGCGGCACGGCTGAAACTGGCCGGGAAGTTCCTCGCCCCGGTGCTGCTGGTGTTCGCCGTGACGCTGCCGCTGTTCGGCGCGCGCTATTATCTGGATCTTGGCGTGCTGGTGATGACCTATGTGATGCTCGGCTGGGGGCTCAACATCGTCGTCGGCCTCGCCGGGCTGCTCGACCTTGGTTACGTCGCCTTCTATGCCGTCGGCGCCTATGCCTACGCCATCCTGTCCACCACCTACGGCCTGGGTTTCTGGACCTGCCTGCCGCTGGCCGGAATCATGGCCGCCGCCTGGGGGGTGATGCTGGGTTTTCCGGTGTTGCGCCTGCGCGGCGACTATCTGGCCATCGTCACCCTGGCCTTCGGCGAGATCATCCGCGTGGTGATCACCAACTGGGTCAGCCTGACCGGCGGGCCGAACGGCATCGCCGGCATTCCCCGGCCCACGCTGTTCGGCCTGGAATTCAACATGAGCGGCGGCCCCGGCACGTTTGCCGGCTTCTTCGGCCTGGAACCCAGCCCGACCCAGCGCGTTATGTTCCTGTACTACGTCATCCTCGGCCTCGCCTTGCTGACCAACTGGGTCACGCTGCGGCTGCGCCGGCTGCCGCTCGGCCGCGCGTGGGAGGCGCTGCGCGAAGACGAAGTCGCCTGCCGCTCGCTCGGCATCAACGTCACCACCACCAAGCTGACCGCCTTCGCCACCGGCGCGATGTTCGGCGGCTTCGCCGGCGCGTTCTTCGCCACAAGGCAGGCCTTCGTCAGCCCGGAAAGCTTCACCTTCATCGAAAGCGCGATCGTGCTGGCGATCGTGGTGCTCGGCGGCCTCGGCAGCCAGCTTGGCGTGGCGCTGGCCGCGCTGATCATGATCGGCGGGTTCGAGGTGTTCCGCGACCTGCAGGACTACCGCATGCTGGTGTTCGGCCTGGCGCTGGTGCTGATCATGGTTTTGCGCCCGCGCGGGCTGGTGTCCGGGCGCAGCGCATCGGTGGTGCTCGGCAAGCGAAGCTCGATCGGCGTCGAGCACGTCGCGGAAGGCCGCGGCTGATGGACCTGCTGACCGTGACCGATCTGACCATGCGCTTCGGCGGCTTGAAGGCGGTGGACGGGCTGTCGTTCATCGCGCGGCAGGGGGACATCACCGCCGTGATCGGCCCGAACGGCGCCGGCAAGACCACGGTGTTCAACTGCATCACCGGCTTCTATCGCCCGACCGCCGGCGCGCTGGCGCTGACGCACGCGGACGGGCGGAGCTTCGCGCTGGAAAAGCTGCCCGGGCACCGGATCGCGGGGCGGGCCAAGGTGGCGCGCACCTTCCAGAACATCCGCCTGTTCGCCGGCATGACGGTGCTGGAGAACCTGCTGGTTGCGCAGCACAACGTGCTGATGGGCGCCACCGGATTCGGCGTGCTGGCGGTGCTGGGCCTGGGCCGCTACCGCGCGGCCGAGCGGGCCGGCGTGGACAAGGCGCGGTTCTGGCTGGACGCCATCGGCCTGACAGGCCGCGCCGACGACCCCGCCGGCGCCCTGCCCTACGGCGCCCAGCGCCGGCTGGAGATCGCCCGGGCCATGTGCATCGACCCGGTGCTGTTGTGCCTCGATGAGCCCGCCGCCGGCCTGAACCCGCGCGAGAGCGAGGAACTGAACCAGCTGCTGCTGCGCATCCGCACCGGCGGCTGTTCGCTGCTGCTGATCGAGCACGATATGGGGGTGGTGATGCGCATCTCCGACCACATCGTGGTGCTGGACCACGGCCGGAAGATCAGCGACGGCGCGCCGGCCGAGGTGCGCGCCGACCCCGCGGTGATCGCCGCCTATCTCGGCGAGGGCGACGAGGACGACGAACCGGCCGAGGCCACCCCATGACCAGCGGCAGCGAAGCGCGAGCGCCAAACAAATTCCCCCTGCTGCGCCTGTCCGGCGTCACCGCCTATTACGGCGCCATCCAGGCGCTGAAGGGCGTGGACCTGGAGGTGAACGAGGGCGAGATCGTCACCCTGATCGGCGCCAACGGGGCGGGCAAATCCACCCTGATGATGACGATCTGCGGCAATCCCCGGGCCCGCGACGGATCGATCGTGCATGACGGCACCGACATCACCGCCTGGCCGACGCACGCGATCATGCAGCGCCGGATCGCACAGTCGCCGGAAGGGCGGCGCATCTTCGCGCGCATGTCCGTCTATGAAAACCTGCAGATGGGCGCGGAGGTGGCGGGCAACCCCGACGCGGCCGCAACGTTGGAAACCATCTTCACCCTGTTCCCGCGGCTGCGCGAGCGGATCGCCCAGCGCGGCGGCACGCTGTCGGGCGGCGAGCAGCAGATGCTGGCGATCGGCCGGGCGCTGATGTCGCGCCCGCGCTTGCTGCTGCTGGATGAACCCTCGCTCGGCCTGGCGCCGTTGGTGGTGCGGCAGATCTTCGGCGCCATCCGCGACCTGAACCGCACCACCGGGCTGACCGTGCTGCTGGTGGAGCAGAACGCCTATCAGGCGCTGCGCCTGGCGCATCGCGGCTACGTGCTGGTGAACGGCGCCATCACCATGGCCGGCACCGGCGCCGAACTGCTCGCGCGTCCGGAGATCCGTGCCGCGTATCTGGAAGGCGGGCACTGACGTCGGAGCCGGGGTCATTCGGGGCGGCCCGCAACCGGTTGTTTACCGGCGCGGCCTAGGGTCGCGAGTGTTCCTCCGGCGAAAGGCGACATCATGCTCGGTTTTGGATATCTGGCCAGAGCGGCCATCGCGTCCGCCACGCTGGCTGCGCTGGACCGTTCCCTCGGGGTGATCGAATTCAGCCTGGACGGCACCGTTCTCTTGGCCAATGCGAACTTCCTCGACTGCCTTGGCTATACGCCCGAGGAGGTCCGGGGCAAGCACCACGCCCTGTTCGTCGACCCGTCGTATGGCGCGAGCCCCGAGTACAAGCGGTTCTGGGACGAGTTGCGGGCCGGCAAGTTCCAGGCGGCGCAGTTCAAGCGGATTGGCAAGGGCGGTCGCGAGGTCTGGATCGAGGAATCGTACAATCCGGTGCTCGGGCGCAACGGCAAGCCGTTCAAGGTGGTGAAGGTCGCCACCGACGTGACGGCGCAGAAGACGCTGTTCGCCGACCTATCGGGGCAGGTTGCCGCGATCAACAAGTCGCAGGCGGTGATCGCCTTCGACCTCGACGGCACGGTGATCGGCGCGAACGACAATTTCCTGCACGCGTTCGGCTACGGCCCGGATGAGATAAAGGGCCAGCACCACCGGATATTCGTCGCGCCGGACGAGCGTGACAGCCCGGAATATCGCCAGTTCTGGGAAGATTTGCGCGCCGGCAAATACCAGGCGGCG
>JBBIQA010000204.1:0-6867 GCA_037442565.1 Rhodospirillales bacterium | reverse complement strand
CCGCGCGCAGCCAGAAGGCCAAGCGCCAGAACCGCGGCAGCCAGGTGCTGACCCATGCTGACGGCCTGACCGTCAAGCAGTGGGCCCCCTACGGCATCGCGTAACGGAGGTTTAGCACATGGCACGCGTCAAACGGGGCACGACCACCCACGCCCGTCACAAGAAAGTTCTCAAGCAATCCAAGGGTTTCGTCGGCCGGTCGTCGACAAACTACCGCATTGCGCTCGAGCGGCTCGAGAAGTCGCTGCAGTATGCCTACCGCGATCGCCGGGTGAAGAAGCGCGAATTCCGCGCGCTCTGGATCCAGCGTATCAACGCCGCAGTGCGTGAGCACGGCCTGACCTATTCGCGCTTCATCGACGGCCTGAAGCGCGCCGGGATCGAGATGGACCGCAAAGTGCTGTCGGCCATCGCCTATGACGACCCAGCGTCGTTCGCGGAAGTCGTGAAGAAGGTGCAGGCCGCCCTTGCCTAGGCCTTTGGGCGCTTAAGCCGTTGGGCTGAAGCTCGGTTTCCTCCGAAAGCCGCCTGACGTAAGTAGGGGCCGCCTGAACAGGGCGGCCCTTTTCCGTATCCGGGACATCATGACCGACGACCTCCTGACCTTGAAGACCGAAACCGACGCAGCCCTCGCCGCCGCCACCGACCTGCGTGCCTGGGATGCCATCCGCGTCGCCGTGCTCGGCAAGAACGGCTCCCTGACCGGGCTGTTGAAGGAACTCGGCAAGACCCCGCCGGAACAGCGGCGCGAACGCGGCGCCGCTCTCAACCAGTTGAAGGACATCCTGTCGACCGCGATCGAGGATCGGCGGACGGCGCTCGAGAATGCCGCGATGGACGCGCGCCTGGCGGCCGAGCGGCTCGATCCGTCGCTGCCGCCGCGTCCGGTCCCCACCGGCCTGGTCCACCCGATCAGCCGCACGATGGACGAGATGGCCGCCATTTTCGGGGCCATGGGTTTCTCGGTCGCCGAGGGGCCGGATGCAGAGGGCGACTGGTATAATTTCGGTGCCCTGAACATTCCCGCGCACCACCCGGCGCGAGCGGACCACGACACCTTCTATCTGCCGGGCGAGAATGGGGGTACGCCGCGCGTGCTGCGCACCCACACTTCCCCGGTGCAAACCCGCACCATGCTCACCCAGGCATTGCCGTTCCGCATCATCGCGCCCGGCCGCACCTACCGCGCCGACCATGACGCAACGCACAGCCCGATGTTCCATCAATGCGAGGGGCTGGTGATCGACCGCAACATCACCCTCGGCCATCTCAAGGGCTGCCTGACCGACTTCCTGCGGGCGTTCTTCGGCATCGGTTCACTGCCGGTGCGCTTTCGCTCCAGCTATTTCCCGTTCACCGAGCCCTCCATGGAGGTCGATATCGGCTGGAACCGCAAGACCGGCGAACTCGGCGCGGGCGGCGACTGGCTGGAAATCCTCGGCAGCGGCATGGTGCACCCGCGCGTGCTCGCCAATTGCGGCATCGATCCGCGGGAATGGCAGGGCTTCGCCTTCGGCATGGGCGTGGAGCGCGTGACCATGCTGAAGCACGGCATCCCCGATCTCCGCCCGTTCTACGAAAGCGACATCCGCTGGCTGCGCCATTACGGGTTCAACCCGCTCGCGCCCGTCGCACTGCACGAGGGGATCTGAGCCATGAAATTCTCCCTTTCCTGGCTGAAGACGCACCTGGAAACCAGCGCGACCCTGACCGAGATCACCGACGCGCTGACGAAGATCGGTCTCGAACTCGAAGGCGTCGAGGACCGCGGCGCCGCCCTGGCGCCGTTTCGCATCGTCCGCGTGATCGAGGCGGTGCAGCATCCGGACGCCGACCGGCTGCGCGCCTGCCAGGTGGATACCGGCAGCGGCATCGTCTCCGTGGTCTGCGGCGCACCGAACGCCCGCACCGGCATGAAGGCGGTATTCGCGCCCGCCGACAGCTACATTCCCGGCACCGGCATCACGCTGAAAGTCGGCAAGATCCGCGGCGTGGAGAGCGCCGGGATGCTGCTCTCGACGCGTGAAATGGGCCTCGGCGAGGATCATTCTGGAATCATAGAACTGCCGGACGACGCGCCGGTCGGCGCCACCTACGCGGCCTGGGCGGGGCTGGACGATCCGATCATCGACATTTCCGTCACCCCCAACCGCGGCGACGCGCTGGCCGTGCGCGGCGTGGCGCGCGACCTCGCCGCTGCGGGTCTGGGCAGGTTGAAGCCGTTCGCCCCTGCCAGAGTACCGGCCGCGTTCGAGCACCCCCTGCATTGGCGGATCGACTGGCCGGAGACGCGCCCGCCCAATCCTTGCCCGTGGGTACTCGGCCGGGTCATTCGCCACGTGAAGAACGGCCCCAGCCCCGCCTGGCTGCAGGACCGCCTGACCTCGATCGGCCTGCGCCCGATCAACGCGCTGGTCGACATGACCAACTTCTTCACCATCGACCTCGGCCGTCCGCTGCATGTGTTCGACGCCGATAAGATCACCGGCGATCACCTGACCCTGCGGCCGGGCCGGGGCGAAACCTTCCGTGCCCTGAACGGCAAGGACTATACCGCCACGCCCAACGATTGCGTGATCGCCGACGAGGCCGGCGTGCAATCGCTCGCCGGCGTCATGGGCGGTGAGGCCACCGGCTGTGATGAGGCCACCACCACGGTTTTCATCGAAGCCGCCCTGTTCGACCCCATCCGCATCGCCCTGACCGGAAGGCGCCATCAGATCGTCTCCGACGCCCGCCAGCGCTTCGAGCGCGGCATAGATCCTGCCCTGCTGCCCGATGCGATCGAGGCCGCGACGCAGATGGTGCTGTCGCTCTGCGGCGGCGAAGCCGGCCCGGTGACGGCTGCCGGCGCGGAACCCGCCTGGCAGCGCAGCGCAACATTGCGCTTCGATCGCCTTGCCGGCTTCGGCGGACTGGATGTGCCCGCCGATGAGGCCGTCGCCTCACTCGAAAGCCTGGGCTTCGCCGTCCAGGCGCGAGATGGCACCAGCGTGACCGTATCGGTCCCTTCCTGGCGCAACGATGTCGCGGCCGAACCGGCCCTGGACCAGGCCCCTGGCCTCGATTCCGTCCGCGCCGAAGCCGCCGCTTGCGGCGCCGCCGTGATGGAGCCGGAGTGCGACCTGATCGAGGAAGTGCTGCGCCTGCGCGGCCTGGACGCGGTTCCGGCCGTCTCTCTGCCACGTGCCGCCCCGGTGCCGGGCCCCACCGTCACCCCCCGTCAGGCCCGCAGCGCCGTGGCGCGGAGGACCCTGGCCGCCCAGGGCCTAGCCGAATGTGTCAGCTTCAGCTTCATGGCGCAGGTGCAAGCCGCGCTATTCGGCGACAGCCCGGAGGCGCTGCGGCTGCTCAACCCGATCGCCGCCGATCTCGACCAGTTGCGCCCGACGCCGCTCGCCACTCTGGCGCTCGCCGCCGCCCGTAATGCCACGCGCGGCTACGCGGATGTCGGATTGTTCGAAGTCGGCCCCGCCTTCCGGGTCGACGCGCCGGAAGGCCAGACCCTGGTCGCCGCCGGCCTGCGGGCGGGTGCCACGCCGCGCAGTTGGATCGAACCGGCCCGCCCGGTGGATGCAATGGACGCCAAGGCCGACCTGTGGACCGCCCTGGCTGCGATCGGCGTGCCGATGGAGGCGCTGACCACCACCACCGACGCCCCTGGCTTCTATCACCCTGGGCGCTCCGGCGTGGTGCGGCAGGGACCGAAGACAATGCTGGCCCGTTTCGGCGAACTGCATCCGCGGGTGCTGTCTGCGCTGGACCTCGCCGGCCCTGCCGTTGGGTTCGAGCTGTTCCTGGACGCGGTAGCCGAGCCCAAGCGGCGGAAGAAATCCGCCCCCGACCTGCCCGCATTTCAGCCCCTGCGCCGCGATTTCGCCTTCCTGGCCGACATCTCCGTTCCCGCCGACGCCGTGCTGCGCGCCGCCCGCGGCGCCGAGCGGACCCTGATCACCGGCGTGTCGCTGTTCGACGTCTATGCCGGGGACAAGCTGCCGGCCGGCAAGAAATCCCTGGCGATCGAGGTGGTGTTCCAGCCGCGCGAGCGCACGCTGACCGACGCCGAAATCGACGCCGCTGCGACGAAAGTCGTCGCTGCGGTGGCGAAAGCGACGGGAGCCAGCTT
Organism: Rhodospirillales bacterium; assembly: GCA_037442565.1. Classification (GTDB taxonomy): domain Bacteria; phylum Pseudomonadota; class Alphaproteobacteria; order Acetobacterales; family Acetobacteraceae; genus PALSA-911. Next base: position 2,741 of record JBBIQA010000204.1, on the reverse strand, counting down.
GCGCGGCTGACAGAACGGCCAAACTTCACTATCTGATACCCCAGGTACCGGACAACCGTCCGTGCGCCGCCGCGCAGACCGAGCGCACGCCAAGGCAGCCAGATGACCACGACACCCATCGACCATATCCGCAATTTCTCGATCATCGCGCATATCGACCATGGGAAATCCACCCTGGCCGATCGCCTGATCCAGTACACTGGCGGGCTGACCGACCGCGAGATGACCAATCAGGTCCTCGACAACATGGAACTGGAACGCGAGCGCGGCATTACCATCAAGGCGCAGACCGTCCGTCTCGCCTACAAGGCCAAGAATGGGCAGGTCTATCAGCTCAACCTGATGGACACGCCCGGCCATGTCGACTTCGCCTATGAGGTCAGCCGCAGCCTGGCCGCGTGCGAGGGCTCGCTGCTGGTGGTGGATGCCAGCCAGGGCGTGGAGGCGCAGACGTTGGCGAATGTGTACCAGGCGATCGACGCCGGGCACGAGATCATCCCCATCCTCAACAAAATCGACCTGCCGGCCGCCGAACCCGAGCGGGTGAAGCAGCAGATCGAGGACGTGATCGGCCTCGACACCTCCGACGCGGTGGAGATCAGCGCCAAGACCGGCATCAACATCGAAGGGGTGCTGGAAGCACTGGTGGCACGCCTGCCGCCGCCGAAGGGCGACCCGGATGCGCCGCTAAAGGCGCTGCTGGTGGATAGCTGGTACGACCAGTATCTGGGCGTCGTCATTCTGGTGCGGGTAAAGGACGGCCGGCTGAAGCGCGGCCAGAAGATCCGCATGATGGCCAAGGGTTCCACCCACACGGTGGAGCAGGTTGGTGTCTTCACCCCCAAGATGATCCCCGTCGACGATCTCGGGCCGGGCGAAATGGGCTACATTACGGCCGCCATCAAGACGGTCGCCGACTGCAATGTCGGCGACACCCTGACCGACGACCGCACGCCGGCAACCGAGGCGCTGCCGGGCTTCAAGCCCTCCATTCCCGTCGTATGGTGCGGCCTCTATCCAGTGGACGCCGATGATTTCGAGAAATTGCGCGAGAGCCTGGGTAAGCTGCGCCTGAACGACGCGAGCTTCCATTATGAGGCGGAAACCTCCGCCGCGCTCGGTTTCGGCTTTCGCTGCGGCTTCCTCGGCCTGCTGCACCTGGAAGTGATCCAGGAACGCCTGAGCCGGGAATTCGACCTCGACCTGATCGCCACCGCCCCTTCGGTCGTCTACCGCATCCACCGCAGCAACGGCGCGGTGGAGGAGTTGCACAACCCCGCCGACATGCCCGACCCCAGCCAGATCGACCATATGGAGGAGCCTTGGATCCGCGCGACCATCATGGTGCCGGACGAGTATCTCGGCGCCGTCCTCACCCTGTGCAGTGAACGGCGCGGCCAGCAGGTCGATCTGACCTATGTCGGCAATCGCGCCATGGCGGTCTATCGCCTGCCGCTGAACGAGGTGGTGTTCGACTTCTATGACCGGCTGAAATCGGTCTCCCGCGGCTATGCCAGCTTCGACTACCAGATGGACGGCTACGCCGAGAGCGATCTGGTGCGCATTTCCATTCTGGTCAACGCCGACCCCGTGGACGCGCTGAGCTTCGTCGCCCATCGCAGTTCCGCCGACACGCGCGGCCGCTCGATCTGCGCCAAGCTGAAGGAACTGATCCCGCGCCAGTTGTTCAAGATCGCGATCCAGGCAGCCATCGGGGGCCGGGTGGTGGCGCGCGAGACCATCAGCGCCCTGTCAAAGGACGTGACCGCCAAATGCTACGGCGGTGACATCAGCCGCAAGCGCAAGCTGTTGGAGAAGCAGAAGGAGGGGAAGAAGCGGATGCGCCAGTTCGGCAAAGTGGAAATCCCCCAATCCGCTTTCCTCGCTGCGCTTAAGATGGACGCATAGCCGGCAACTGCGCGGCAGACCGGCGCAAAGCGCCGGCGCCAAGGAAATCGGCCCTTGCCCTCCTGGCCGCCGCTGCTATTTTGCGCGCCCCGGTAGGGCCCGGATCGCGGAGGGATGGCCGAGCGGCTTAAGGCGCACGCTTGGAAAGCGTGTGTGCGTGAAAGCGTACCGTGGGTTCGAATCCCACTCCCTCCGCCATTTCAGTCCCTGAGTGGGCACTGAGTTTACGCCAGTTTTTCCGGTGAGCGCCTGAAGTAGCTGGGATTTCGATCCCATGATCCTGACCTCGCCGTCCGCAACCTCGACGCGCTGGGCGAGCGCGCGCAGATGGTCCCGGCGATAGCCGCCGCCTTCGAGCCGGATGCGTTGGCGCGCGGTTTCAGCAAATTTTCGCAGCATCCGAGGTGTGACGGCTTTGGCGCCTGAACTTTCGAGCATGGCCTGGGCGCGCTCGGCATCGGCCTTGGCCTGGTCGCGGATGGCCTTTAGTCCGTCGATGCGGTCTTTCAGTGCCGCGTCAGTGATGTCGGCAACGCCCGCCTCGATCGCATCATAGAGCCGCTTGAGCCGTAGTTCCGATTCCGCAGCACGCTTGTTCAGCTCCGCGATGTGCTCGCGGCGGCGCTCACACTGCTCCTGCCGCCGGTCGAGCACGGCGGCGAGGATCGTTTCCAGCCGTTCGGGCTGAAGCAGGCGTTCCTCCAGATGGCTGGCGACGAGATCGTCAAGCTTCTCCATCGGCACCGCCACGCCGTCGCAGCCGGTCGGTCCCTGCCGGGCTTTGGTCGAGCAGGCATAGTAACGGTATCGCCCGCCCTTGCCGGTGCGGATGG
>JBBIQA010000203.1:0-6908 GCA_037442565.1 Rhodospirillales bacterium | reverse complement strand
GGCCCCACGCAGCAGCAGCAGCGGCAGCAGCGGCGGTGGCGGCGGTGGTGCGCGGCGATTTGATGGAAGGCCGGGTCGAGGGCGTGGGCACGATCCGCACCAAGGTGGTCTGATGCGCTTGCGGATCGCCACCTGGAACATCAACTCGCTGCGCCTGCGGCTGCCGCGGCTGCCGGAGCTGGTCGCGGCACTCGATCCGGATGTGATCTGCCTGCAGGAAACCAAGGTCCCCGACGACCTGTTTCCGAAGCAGGCGCTGGTGGACCTCGGTTATCCGCACATCGCCTATCGCGGAATGAAGGGCTACAATGGCGTGGCGATTTTCTCCCGCCTGCCGATCGCGGCGCGGGACGACGCGCCAGACTGGTGCGGCAAGGGCGACTGCCGGCATCTCGGCGTGGCGATCGACGCCAAGGGCGGGCCGGTGGAGCTGCACAATTTCTACGTTCCGGCCGGCGGCGACGTGCCGGACCGGGAGGTGAACGTCAAGTTCGGCCACAAGCTGGATTTCGTCGCCGAAGCCACCGCCTGGTTCGCCGGCCGCGCCGGCCTGCGGCGCTGCGTGATCGTCGGCGACCTGAATATCGCGCCGCTGGAACACGATGTGTGGAGCCACAGGCAGCTACTGGATGTGGTGAGCCATACGCCGCCGGAAACCGAGGGGCTGCTGGGCTGGCAGAACACCGGCTTCGTCGACGCGGTCCGCCACTTCGTGCCGCCCGACGAGAAGCTGTTCACCTGGTGGTCCTACCGCAACCGCGACTGGCGCGTGTCCAACCGCGGCCGGCGGCTGGACCATGTGTGGGTGACGCCGGACCTGCAGGGGAAGCTCGCCCACCAGACCGTGCTGACGGACGCCCGCGACTGGACCCAGGCCTCCGACCATGTGCCGGTGTGCGTGGAGCTGGCGCTGTAGGAAGGCTGGGGCTCCGCCCCAGACCCCGGCGGGCGCTGCCCTGCACCCGCGAGGGGAATCGTCCCCTCAGCCCCATGGACGGGTTTGCTGGGAAAGGGGATATAACCGACGTAGCCGTCGATCGGCTTCGGCATGACCCCTTTCCCAGCAAACCTATTCAAAAGGGTCAAGGGAACGAGTTCCCTTGCGGGGTGGAGGGGCAGAGCCCCTCCTGGGGTTTGGGGCAAAGCCCCAAGCTTGCCACCGCCTCGACCGCCGCGGGCGTGGGTTCGCCGGCAGGCTCAGCGCTTGGCGAAATCCACGACCGCGGCCAGGCCCTGTTCGGTGCCCAGCGCCAGCAGCCGTCCGTCCGGGCTCCAGGCCAGGGCGCTGACGGGCCCCTTGCCGGGCGGGCAGACCGGCAGGATGCGCGAGGAACCGATATCGGCCAGCACGATCAGGCCGTCCGCGAAGCCGCCGGCGATGTGGTCTTCCTTCGGATGCGCCGCCACGGCGGTGCAGTTGATGCCGTCGCCGCCCGCCAGCTCCATCGGCGCCTTGCCCATCGGGCCGCCGCCGAAGAACGGCCAGAGCACCATCGCGTCCGATCCGCTGGTGACCAGCCATTTCCCGCCGCGGGTCCATGACATGGATTCGGACTTGGAGGGATAGCCGCTCATGCGCATGTGCTGGTTGTCCGACAGCCGCCAGCCGTGCAGGGCGTTCTCCTGCATCGCCGTGACGATCGCGTCGCCGTCCGGATGGACGATCAGGCCGGTGTGGCTGCCCTTCCATTCCAGCCGGCGCGGGCTGTCGGTCTTGGCGGCGACGAACCACAAGGTCACGCCGTTGTAGTGCGAGGCGATCACCCGCTTGCCCTTGGCGTCGAAGGACAGGCCGGTGACGGTGGAGGGATGCTCCAGCGTCTTGAGCTTCTTGCCGTCGGCATCGAACACATGCACGAACCTGCCGACCGAGCAGGCCAGGAGGCCCCCCCCCTTGCCCTTGTCGCCCTTGTCGCCCTTTTCCGGGGCGTGGGAGGCGATCTGCTCCACCCATTTCATGCCGAAATTGGCGATCTCGGTCACCTCGCCCGTGCTCGAAATACGGCAGAACCTGCCGTCATCGCCGCCGGTGATGAAGCCGTGGGGGCCGGCATCCTGATCCAGCTTCAGGATCGCGCCGTCATGCACCGCGACCTCGCGCCATTCGGTGGGGTCGGCCAGCGTGACCAGGCGGAGCGAGCCGTCGCCGAGGGCAAAGGCGGCCGCGGTACCCGCGCGATTGAAGGCGGTGCCGACGACGAACGCGCCAAGCTCGCGCTGCACGCCGCGGGTGGTCAGCAGGAAATCAGGCGCTACGGTCTGGCTCATGGGTCGATCAATCCGCCGCGCATGCTTCGAAGCCGCGGCGCAATTGGGGCCGATTGAGGTTCCGGCCGATGAACACGATGCGGCTGATCCGCGGATCGCCGTCCTTCCAGGGGCCGATGAAGGCGCCGTCGGCGATCATGTGCACGGCCTGGAAGGCGAAGCGGCGGTCGTCGTCCTTGTAGGCGAGGATGCCCTTGGTGCGCAGCAGGTCCTGGCCCTGTTCGGCCAGCAGCACGCCGATCCAGGCGTTGAATTTCTCGGGGTCGACCGGCCTGTCGAGCTCGAAGCTCATGGAGTTGATCTCGTCGTTGTGCTCGTGCTCGTCCTCGGTGAGGAAGCCCGGGGTGTGCGCCAGCACGCGGTTGAGGTCGAAGGCGCCCTGGTCCAGCACGTCCGCGATCGCGACGGCGGAGCGCTGGGTGCGATGGATGGCGGCGAAGCGGTTGATGGCACGGATCTGCGCCTCAACGGCTTCCAGTTCTTCCGGGGTCACCAGATCGGTCTTGTTGAGCACGATGACGTCGGCGAAGGCGATCTGGTCGGCGGCCTCGGAGCTGTCCTGCAGCCGGGCCGGGAGGTTCTTGGCGTCCACCACGGTGACGATGGCATCGAGCCGGGTGCGGGCGCGCACGCCGTCGTCGACGAAGAAGGTCTGCGCGACAGGGGCGGGGTTCGCGAGGCCGGTGGTCTCGATGATGATGCCGTCGAACTTGTCGCGGCGTTTCATCAGGCCGCCGACGATGCGGATCAGGTCGCCGCGCACGGTGCAGCAGATGCAGCCGTTGTTCATCTCGAACACTTCCTCGTCGGTATCCACGACGAGGTCGTTATCGACGCCGAGTTCGCCGAACTCGTTGATCACCACCGCGTATTTGCGGCCGTGGTTCTCGGTCAGGATGCGGTTCAGCAAGGTGGTCTTGCCGGCGCCGAGATAGCCCGTGAGCACGGTCACGGGGATCAGGTCGGCGTCTTTCGGGGTTGTTGTGGCGGACATCGTGTTTGCTCCGGCTGGGTGCCTGTTGGGAACCTATATAGGCTGGCCCGGCGGGATCAGCCACCTCACGCCAATTCGGGCGCCGGTCCGGGGGCAGCCAGGATGCTGGCGCGGATCGCGTCCAGGCGCCGGCGGGTGGGGGCGAGGTCGAACCCTTCGGCGCGGGCGCGGCCGGCGAGCGAGAGAGCGGCGCGGCGGGCGGGGTCGTTGGCCAGCGACACGATGGCCTGCGCCATGCCGGCGGGATCGTCGGGGTCGACATAGACCGCGGCGTCGCCGCCGACCTCGGGCAGTCCGCCGCGGGCGGAGCACAGCAGCGCCGCGCCGCTGGCCATCGCTTCCAGCGCTGTCAGGCCGAAGGGCTCCTGCCAGCGGCTGGGCATCACCACGATGGCGGCGCGGGCCATCGCGGCCAGCACGTCCGGGTGGTCGCGGTAACCGAGCAGCGCGACCCCGGCGGCCTGGGCCGCGGTTCGCACGCCGCGGACGAACTCGGTGTCGGGGCTGTCGGCGCGGAAGCGGTCGGCGCCGATGATCTCGGCCCGCCAGCCGGGCAGGTGTGGCAGGGCGGCGGCGCAGGCGGCGACGAAGGCATCCGGGGCCTTTTCCGGCACCACGCGGCCGACGAACAGGATCGTTTGCTCCCGCTCGGCCGGCGGCGGCAGGGCGGCGAGGTCGATGCAGTTGGGCAGCACATCCGGCGGGGTGGACGGGGTTGGGATGCCTTCGAGCAGCCGTTCGCGCAGGAACTCGGACACGGTGACCACCCGCGCGAGCCGGGACAGGAGGCGGGTGCGTTCCGCCACGCTGCGGGCCTGGCGCATGGTCAGCGGGTCGTTGTGCAGGATCAGGCTGACGGGCACGCCCGGCAGGCCGGCGGCGAGCGCCAGCGCCACTTCGGTGCGGTTATGCACCTCCACCAGCGCCGGCTTCAGGCGGCGCAACACCTGCAGCGCGCCGGCGGCGTAGCGCTGGTTGATGTTGCCGATGCGCCACCAGGGCGGCCGGACGATGTGGGTTTCGGTGTCGGTGAAGACCGGGCCGGCCTGTTCGCCGCACAGGATCGCGCTGCGAAACCGGCTGTCCGTCACGGCGGCGGCGAGGCGGTGCACGATCAGCCCGACGGCGCCGGTGCGGCCAGGGCCGAAGCCCTCGCGCGGGGGCAGCACCGTGGCGATGAGGAGGTGGGAGGCGGATGAATTCATGTTGCCGCGGACCCTAGCTTCCCGCGCCGCGCGCCGCCATGTTGCGGCCCGGCGGCGTGCGCCGCCATGTTGGTACCTGCATGCCCTCCCCGATTCTCCTCCGCCGCTGCCTGTTCGCGCTGATCGCATCGACCGCCGCCGCGGGTCTGACCGTGCTGATGCTGCGCGTGCTGATGCCCGGCGGTTGGACCGGTGCCAAGGGGGTGATGCTGGCGAGTTTCCTGGGGACCGTGCCCTGGACGGGGATCTGCGTCGCCAACGGGCTGATCGGCTTCTGCCTGCTAATGTTCGCGCGCGATCCGGTGCGCGCGACGTTTCCGGTGGAGGACCGGCTGCCCTTCGCCGGTTCGCCGCCGCGCACCGCCATCGCGCTCACGATCCGCAACGAGGACATGGCGGGCGTGCTGCCGGCGATGCGCCGGCTGCTGGACGGGCTGGACCGGGCGGGCCATGGCGGCGCCTTTGCTTTGTGCGTGCTGTCCGACACGCCTTCCGGCCCGGCGGCCGAGGCGGAGGCGCGGGCCGTCGCCGCCTTCCGTGCCGCCGACCCCGCGCCGGAGCGCGTCCGTTACCGCCGCCGGACGGAAAATACCGGCTTCAAGGCCGGCAACATCATGGACTTCCTGGACCATCACGCCGGCGGGTTCGAGCTGATGCTGACGCTGGACGCGGATTCCGAGATGTCGCCGGCCGCGGTGCTGCGGCTGGTGCGGGCGATGCAGGCCGAACCCCGGCTCGGGATCGTGCAGCATCTGACGGTGGGGCTGCCGGCCGCCTCGGCGTTTCCCCGGCTGTTCCAGTTCGGCATGCGTGCGGGCATGCGAAGCTGGGCCACCGGACAGGCCTGGTGGCAGGACGCGGCCGGGCCGTACTGGGGCCACAACGCCATTGTGCGCATCGCGCCGTTCCGCGCGCATTGCCGGCTGGAGCCGTTGCCGGACGGCCGGGCCATCCTGTCGCACGACCAGGTGGAGGCCGCGCGCCTGGCCGCCGCCGGCTGTGCGGTGCACGTGCTGGCGGACGAGGCGGGATCGTGGGAGGCCAATCCGCCGGCATTGCCGGAGTTCCTGCGGCGGGACGCCCGCTGGCTGGCAGGGAATTTCCAATACTTTTCCCTGCTCCGGCTTCCGGGCTTCGCCCCGATGGGCCGTTGGCAGCTGGTGCAGGCGATCCTGCTGTTCGCCGGCGCGCCGCTCTATTTGTTGTTTCTGCTGGCTGCCGCCTTTGCGGCGGCGACGGATGGCGGTTCCTTCCCTGCCGGGCCGGCGCTGGCGGTGTCCCTGGCCTGGCCGGGGATGCTGTACGCGCCGAAATGGCTGGCCTATCTGGAGATCCTGCTGTCCACGGCCAAAAGCCGGCGCTATGGCGGGCGGGGGCGCTTCCTGGCCGGGGTGGCGGCGGAGACGATCTTCACGCTGCTGCTGGATGCCACCGCCGGGGTGAGCAAGACGCTGGCGATGCTGCGGCTGGCATTCGGCTTCAAGGAGACCTGGGCGGCGCAGAACCGGAGCGGGCGCGGCGTCGGCTGGGTGGAGGCAACTAGGCTGCTCTGGCCGCATACGCTGGTGGGGATCGCGGTGTTCGCCGCGTTCGCCGTGGCGGGCTGGTGGACGGTGCTGTGGGCCGCCCCCTTCGCCGGCGGATTGCTGGTGGCGATACCGCTGTGCGTGCTGACCGCCGATGCCGGCTTCGGACGCTGGATGCGCCGGGCGGGGATTGCTGCCATTCCGGAGGAAATCGGCTAGACTGGCCGGGCAAGGATCGCCACCGGGGAGGGACACGCGCATGAACGAGACCGAGATCAAGGAAATGGTTCGCGCCCGCTATGGCGGCATCGCGGCCGGCACGATTTCCGATTGCTGCGCGCCGGTGGAGGCCTCGGCGTGCTGCGCTCCAGCGCCGTCGTCCTGCTGCGGCGCGCCGGCGGCACCGGACGCGGGCAGCAAGTCGATGCAGATGGGCTATTCCGCCGACGAGCTCGCCGCCGTGCCGGAGGGCGCCAATCTCGGCCTTGGCTGCGGCAACCCGCAGGCGATCGCGGACTTGAGGGCCGGCGAAATCGTGGTCGATCTGGGCAGCGGCGCCGGCTTCGACTGCCTGCTCGCGGCCCGGCAGGTCGGCGCCGAGGGCCACGTGATCGGCGTGGACATGACGCACGAGATGCTGGCCAAGGCGCGTGCGAACGCCGCCAAGGTCGGCGTCGCGAACGTCGAATTCCGCCTGGGCGAGATCGAGCATTTGCCGGTCGCCGACAACACCGCCGACGTGATCCTGTCGAACTGCGTGATCAACCTGGTGCCCGACAAGGCGCAGGTGTTCCGCGAGGCATTCCGCGTGCTGAAGCCGGGGGGACGGCTGGCGATCTCCGATGTGGTGAACATTTCCCCGTTGTCCGTGGACCTGGCGGCGGACGGCGGCCTGCTCTGCGGCTGCGTGTCCGG
>JBBIQA010000202.1:0-7015 GCA_037442565.1 Rhodospirillales bacterium | reverse complement strand
CATCTCGCCCCGCGCCGCCACCCCAAATCCGCAAATGCGATTCCCCTGCCACGAGAGGGAGGGGAGAGGGAATTCAGATGGTTATGGGGGTCTCGATGGGAGAGACGGTCCGGGGGCACGGCGAATTGATGCGGGTTTGGGCGCGCGGCGCCCAGCGGGTCCAGGGCAGAGCCCTGGCCTTGCTTATGCCGGAAGCCGCACCGGCAGCGAGTTGATGCCGCGCAGCAGGTTGGAATAGAGGCGCTTCGGTTCGCCGACCACCTCGATCCGGTCGATGCGCCTGAGCAGCTCCTCCCAGAGGATGCCGAGCTGCATTTCGGCCAGGCGGTTGCCGACGCAGCGGTGGATGCCGAAGCCGAAGGACAGATGCTGGCGGGCGCGGGGGCGGTCGATGATGAACTCGTCGGCGCGCTCGATCGCGTCGCTGTCGCGGTTGCCGGAGATGTACCACATCACAACCTTGTCGCCCTTGCGGATCCGCTTGCCGCGGAGTTCGGTGTCGGCCAGCGCGGTGCGGCGCATGTGGATGACCGGCGTCTGATAGCGGATGATCTCCGGCACCAGGGACGGGATCAGGCCGGGGTTTTCCCGCAGCTTGCGGAACTGTTCCGGGTTCTGGCTGAGCGCCCACAGCCCGCCGGAGATCGAGTTGCGGGTGGTGTCGTTGCCCCCCACGATCAGCAGCAGCAGGTTGCCGAGGAACTCATGCGGGCGGGAGGGGAGGTCCCGCGTCGCCTCACCGTGCGCGAGCATGGAGATCAGGTCCGGGCGCGGCGGCTCCTTGGCGCGCTGCTCCCACAATTTCGTGAAGTAGGCCACCGCCTCCTGGAGCACTGCGTCGCGCTTTGCCTCGGAGTCGATCTCGGTGCCGGCGCGGGTGTTCACGGTGGCGACGTTCGACCAGTGGGTCAGCTTGCGGCGTTCCTCGAACGGGAAGTCGAACAGGGTGGCGAGCATCTGGGTGGTGAGCTCGACGGCGACGCGCTCCACCCAGTCGAAGGTCTCATTGCGCGGCAGGTTGTCGAGGATCTGGATCACGCGCTCGCGGATGGTGCCGGAGAGCTTCGCCAGGTTCATCGGCGCGACGATGGGAGAGACGACCTTGCGCTGCTCGTCGTGCTTGGGCGGGTCCATGGAGATGAAGCTGGGTCGGCGGGCATCCATCGGCACGTCGCGGATGGCGATGCCGCCCATCGTGGCGTCCGAGGAGTAGACCTCGTGGTTGCTGTCCACCTGCATAATGTCGTGATAGCGGGTGACCGACCAATAGGTGCCGTACATGCCGTTTTCGGTAAGGTGCACCGGGTCTTCCCGGCGCAGACGGGCGAAATACGGGTGCCAGCAATCCTGCTGATAGAGATGGGGGTTGCTGACGTCGATCTGGTCGAGCGGCAGGGACCAGGCGGCGGCGGTCAGGTTCTCGGTGGCGTCTACGTCCATGATGGACCTCCCATTGGCGGCCGGTTATGTCCCGTCCTGCGCTTGATCGGGCCTGCGTTTCCCGAGCGTTCGATGCGGCAGGGTGACAGACACGGAGGGCGCAATGCAACTGCGCAAATCGGCCGGCCGATGCTGAGGACCGCGTTTGCCGGTCTGTCGCTGGCAGTGGGGCTCGGCTGCTGGCTGGCGATCCTGCACCTGCGCCCGGATGCGCGCCGGCCCGGCTGGGCCGCGCGGGCGGCGCACGGCGCGGCCGGCGCCGGCGGGCTGGCGCTGCTGGCGGCGGCGTTGCTGGCGGCGGGGGGATCGGTTCCGGCGGGCCCGAACTCCGGCTTCGGCCGCGCCGGCCTGATCCTGATCGCCGCGGCGCTGGCCTCAGGTCTGGGGTTCTGGCTCGGTTGGAGACGGCTCGGCCGCATGCGCAACGCCGTGCTGATCCTGCACGCCTGCCTGGCCATCACCGGCTTCGTGCTGCTGTCCGGCTGGTATCTGAACGGGTAGTTGTGCACGGGTAGTTACAAGGACAGGATTGACATTTGCCTCGGGTCGGATACTCGTTGGTAGGAATTTGAACCAATCAGACTGAACCGGAGCCCAGAAAACATGAATGCTACGCAGACAATGCCGGCGCAGGCCGCCGGCAGGCCGCCCGCCACCGTGGATGCCGTGATCGTCGGCGCCGGGTTCGCCGGCATGTACATGCTGCACCGGCTGCGCTCGCTCGGCCTGTCGGTGCGGGTGTTCGAGGCGGCCACCGGTGTCGGCGGCACCTGGTTCTGGAACCGTTACCCGGGCGCGCGCTGCGATGTGGAAAGCATGCAGTATTCCTATTCGTTCCTGAACGAGTTGCAGCAGGAATGGAAATGGTCGGAACGCTTCGCCGCCCAGCCGGAAATCCTGCGCTACGCCAATCATGTGGCGGACCGGCTGGACCTGCGCCGCAACATCGAGTTCGAAACCCGCGTGACCGACGCCGTGTACGACGAGGACAACTCGCTCTGGCAGATCCGCACCGACAAGGGCGAGGCCGTGAGCGCGCGCTATTGCGTCATGGCGGTGGGCTGCCTGTCCTCGGCGCGGACACCGGATTTCAAGGGGCTCGAATCCTTCCAGGGCAAGACCTACCATACCGGCGAATGGCCGCATGAGGGCGTGGACTTCACCGGCAAGCGCGTCGGCGTGATCGGCACGGGCTCCTCGGCCATCCAGGCGATCCCGGTGATCGCCGAGCAGGCCGCGCACCTGACGGTGTTCCAGCGCACGCCGAACTTCTCCATCCCCTCGCGCAATACCGCCATGCCGGCCGAGTACGAGCAGTGGTGGAAGGCGCATTATCCCGAGCAGCGCCAGAAGGCCCGGCAGATGCGCACCGGCGTCATCAACGACATCAACGAAAAGGGCGCGATGGAGGTGTCGGCGGAAGAGCGCCGGCGGATCTATGAGGATCGCTGGGCCCAGGGCGGCACCGCGTTCATGGCATCCTTCGCCGATCTGATCACCAACAAGGAATCCAACGATACCGCCGTGGCCTTCGTGCACGAGAAGATCCGCTCGGTGGTGAAGGACCCGGCGGTGGCCGAGTTGCTGCTGCCGAAGAACCATCCGATCGGCACCAAGCGCATCTGCGTCGATACCAACTACTACCAGACCTACAACCGGCCGAACGTGACGCTGGTGGACATCAAGGACGCCCCGATCGAGGAGATCACCCCGAAGGGCCTGCGCACCGGCGGGCGCGAATACGAGTTCGACGCCATCGTGTTCGCCACCGGATTCGACGCCATGACCGGTTCGCTGCTGAAGATGGGCATCGTCGGGCGCGGCGGGCTGCAGCTGGCGCAGAAATGGGCGGCGGGACCGCGCACCTATCTCGGCGTGATGACGGCGGGCTTCCCCAACCTGTTCCTGATCACCGGCCCCGGCAGCCCGTCGGTGCTGTCCAACATGATCGTGTCGATCGAACAGCATGTGGACTGGGTGGTGGACTGCGTGACGGATCTGCGCGCCAAGGGGCTGGAAACCATCGAGGCGACCGGGGAAGCGGAAGACAAATGGGTGGAGCATGTGAACGAAATGGCGTTCCGCACGCTGTACCCGGGGGCCAATTCCTGGTACATGGGCGCCAATGTACCGGGCAAGCCGCGCGTGTTCATGCCCTATATCGGCGGCGTCGGCGCATACCGGCATAAATGCGACGACATCGCCGCCCGCGGCTACGAAGGCTTCCGTCGCGCCGGCCAACCCACGGCCGCGGCGGCGGAATAGCCGCCAGCACCACTCCCGGACCGGCAGCGATGCCGGCCGAGCCAGAATGCAATCGGGGCTCCAGCATGGCTGGAGCCCCGATTATCGTGTCAGCGGCGCCGGTTTCTCAGCGCGTCGGACGCGGGGGCGTCTGCATATAGTCGTAGAAACCGCGGTTGGTCTTGCGGCCAAGCCAGCCAGCCTCGACATATTTCACCAACAACGGGCACGGACGGTATTTGCTGTCCGACAGCCCCTCGTACAGCACCTGCATGATCGACAGGCAGGTATCCAGGCCAATGAAATCCGCCAGTTCCAGCGGACCCATGGGGTGGTTCGCACCCAGTTTCATGGACGTGTCGATGGCCACCACCGAGCCGACGCCCTCATACAGGGCGTAGATCGCCTCGTTGATCATCGGCACCAGGATGCGGTTGACGATGAAGGCCGGAAAATCCTCCGATACCGCCGTCACCTTCGCCAGCTTCGTCGCCAGCGCCTGCACTGCCTGGAAGGTCGGCTCGTCGGTGGCGATGCCGCGGATGATCTCGACCAGCTTCATGACCGGAACCGGGTTCATGAAGTGCATGCCGATGAACTTGGCCGGCCGGTCGGTCTTGGCGGCCAGCCGGGTGATGGAGATGGAGGAGGTATTGGACGCCAGCAGGCAGGCGGGCTTCAGATGCGGCAGCAGCGCCTTGAAGATGGCGTCCTTGACCTCTTCCTTCTCGGTCGCGGCCTCGATCACCATGTCGCAGTCGCTGAACGCCGCGAAATCGGTGGTGGTGGTGATGCGGGAGACGGCCAGCAGCTTGTCCTCGGCGCCGATGGTGCCGCGGTTGACCTGCCGGTCCATGTTCCGGCCCATCGTGGCCATCGCCTTGTCCAGCGCCTCCGGCTTCACGTCGGCCAGCACCACGCGCAACCCGGCCAGGGCGCAGACATGGGCGATGCCGTTGCCCATCTGCCCCGCGCCGATCACGCCGATGCTGCCGATTTCCGGCACCGCCAGACCCTGCGATCCGGCGGCCGCCAGCGGCGTGACTTCGATGTTCATTCAGGCTTTCTCCAGCTCGGCGGCCAGTTCGGGCAATGCGGTGAACAGATCGGCGACCAGGCCGTAATCGGCCACCTGGAAGATCGGCGCCTCCTCGTCCTTGTTGATCGCGACGATGACCTTGCTGTCCTTCATGCCGGCCAGATGCTGGATGGCGCCGGAGATGCCGATGGCGACATAGAGCTCGGGGGCGACGATCTTGCCGGTCTGCCCGACCTGATAATCGTTCGGCACGAAGCCGGCATCCACCGCCGCGCGCGAGGCGCCGACGGCGGCGCCGAGCTTGTCGGCGATCGGGTCGAGCAGCTTGAAGTTGTCGCCGTTCTGCATGCCGCGGCCGCCGGATATCACCACGCGCGCGGCGGTCAGTTCCGGCCGCTCGCTCTTGGACAGCTCGGAGGAGACGAAGCGCGAATTGCCCGGCAGTTCCACCGCCGGCGCCGGCTCGATGCTGGCGGAACCGCCCTCGGCGGCGCAGGGGTCGAAGCTCGCGGCGCGAACGGTGATGACCTTGATCTTGTCCGAGGATTTCACCGTGGCCATCGCGTTGCCGGCGTAGAACGGGCGCACGAAGGTGTCGGCGTCGATCACCTCGGCGATGTCGCTGATCGGCTGGCTGTCGAGGAAGGCCGCCACCCGCGGCATCACGTTCTTGCCCGACGCGGTGGCGGCGGCAAGCAGATGCGTGTAGCCGGGCGCCAGCGCCAGGATCAGCGCCGCCAGCTTTTCCGCCAGCGGATTGGCGTAGTCGTCGCCGTCGGCGACCAGAACCTTGGAAACGCCCGGCAATTTCGCGGCGGCGGCGGCGGCGGCGGCGATGTCCTTGCCGGTCACCAGCACATGCACGTCGCCGAGCTTGCTGGCGGCGGCGACGGCGCTGCGCGAGGGCTGCTTGATGCCGGAGGCGTCGTGGTCGAGGAGAACGAGGGACGTCATGTTCAGATCACCTTCGCTTCGGTGCGGAGCTTGTGGACGAGTTCGGCCACCGAGGCGACCTTCTGGCCGGCCTGGCGCTTGGCCGGCTCGGCAACCTTCAGCACGGTCAGGCGCGGGGCCGGATCGACGCCGAGATCCGCCGGCTTGACGGTGTCGATCGGCTTCTTCCGCGCCTTCATGATGTTGGGCAGCGAGGCATAGCGCGGCTCGTTCAGCCGCAGATCGGTGGTCACCACCGCCGGCAGGCTCAGCGCCACAGTCTCCAGACCGCCGTCCACCTCGCGGGTGACGGTGATGCCGCCGTCTTCCACCGCAACCTTGCTGGCGAAGGTGCCCTGCGGCCAGCCGAGCAGGGCGGCCAGCATCTGGCCGGTGGCGCTCATGTCGTCGTCGATCGCCTGCTTGCCCAGGATGATCAGCTGCGGCTGCTCCTTCTCGGCGATCGCCTTCAGCAGCTTGGCCACCGCGATCGGTTCCACCGCCACATCGGTCTCGACCAGGATGCCGCGATCGGCGCCCATGGCCAGCGCGGTGCGGATGGTCTCCGAGCACGCGGCCACACCGACGGAAATGGCGACGATCTCGGTCGCCACGCCCTTTTCCTTCAGGCGCACGGCCTCCTCGATCGCGATTTCGTCGAACGGGTTCATCGACATCTTCACCCCGGCGGTCTCCACGCCGGTGCCGTCCGCCTTCACGCGAACCTTCACGTTGTAGTCAACCACCCGCTTGACGGGGACGAGAATTTTCATGGGGTCTGCCGCTTCCTGGAAACCGTTGCCGCGATCGGATGCACCGCATGGCCGGCACGGGCTGCCCCGGAATCCGGCCTCTTCGCATCTGCGATATAACGCGCGGACCTAAGCAGGCACGCGATGCGCTGTCAAACGAGCGCGCCCCCCGGGCGCACGATGCGCATGCAGATCAGGAGCGCAGCAGGCTCATAAGGCCGATGAACAGCAGCAAGGACGCCGCCTGCAGGATGATCCGCCAGCGCATCAGCGCATTGGACCGGGCCGGACTGCCGCCGCCGCGCACCATGCCGACCATGCCCGCGATCAACACGCCAACCGTGCCGGCCATCGCCAGAACCATCAGAACCAGGACGAATGTCTTCATTGGCTCGAGATAGGGCGTTTTGTGGCAAAGTAAACCGCCTCCCTTCTGCCATAAGGACGCCCTAGCAAGAAACCTGACCCAGAGTGGCTGGAGCCAGACCGAATGAAGTGCCTCTCGACCCTGATACTGCTGCTGTCGGCAGCCTTCGCGGTTGCCACGCCGGCCGCGCGGGCCCAGCCGCCAGGCACGCCGCCCCCGGTGGCACCCTCAGTGGCGCCC
>JBBIQA010000201.1:0-7114 GCA_037442565.1 Rhodospirillales bacterium | reverse complement strand
CCCCGCCAGAGGCTCGCCTCTGGACTCCTGGTTATTTTCCATGAAATGGGCGGGCCAAGGCGGTGCGTTCAGCACTTCCTCGCCCGCCCATTTCATAGAAAATGTCTGGGGTTTCCAAAGGGCGAGCCCTTTGGCGGGGTCCCAAACTTCAAGCATGGGGGCAGAGCCCCTGGCCTTGCTTACCTTACCCAAAGCCCCCCGTTCAGCGGATCAACCCGGTGAGCGGGCTCGATGGGTCGGCGCCCATGCGGCGGGGCATGCGGCCGGCGAGGAAGGACAGGCGGCCGGCTTCCACGGCGGCTTTCATCGCTTTGGCCATCAGCACCGGGTGTTGCGCATGGGCTATGGCGGAATTCATCAGCACGGCGTCGCAGCCGAGTTCCATGGCGATGGCCGCGTCCGACGCGGTGCCGACGCCGGCGTCCACCAGCAGGGGGACCTTCGCCTGTTCGATCATCATGGCGATCATGGCCGGGTTCTGGATGCCAAGGCCCGAGCCGATCGGCGCGCCCAGCGGCATGATGGCGACGGCGCCCAGGTCTTCGAGCTTTTTGGCGGCGATCGGGTCGTCGGCGCAGTAGACCATCACCTCGAACCCGTCCTTGATCAGCACGGCGGTGGCTTCCAGCGTGGCCTGCATGTCCGGATACAGCGTGGGCGGCGGGCCGAGCACTTCCAGCTTCACCAGGTTCCAGCCGCCGGCCTCGCGCGCCAGGCGAAGGGTGCGCACCGCCTCGTTGGCCGTGAAGCAGCCGGCGGTGTTCGGCAAATAGGTGTAGCGCTTGGGATCGACGTAATCCTGCAGCATTGGCGCCTTCGGGTCGGACAGGTTCACCCGCCGCACCGCCACGGTGACGATTTCCGCCCCCGAGGCCTCGATCGCCGCGGCGGTTTCCTCCAGGTCCTTGTATTTCCCGGTGCCGACGATCAGGCGGGAGCGGAAGCTGCGTCCGGCGACCGTCCAGGTGTCATCGGTCTTGATCGTGGTGTCCATGTTGTTCGCCTTTATCCGCCGCCGATGAAATGCACGATTTCCAACCGGTCCCCGTCCTGCAGACCGGTCTCTGCATAGATCGAGCGCGGCACGATTTCCTCGTTGCGCTCCACCGCGACCTTGCGCGTGTCGAGTTCGAGCCGTCCGAGCAATTCCGCGACGCTCAGCGGCGCCGGATAGGTTTTACTTTCGCCGTTCAACGACAGGGTGATGGAAGTCTGCATGGCCGGCAGATGGTACCCCGGCTTGCGGTTGCAAGGAAGTGGCGGCCCGCGGGCGCGGGCTCAGGAGGGCGGCGCGATGAACGCCAGGATGCGGTCCAGCGACCGGGTGCGGTATTCGTCCGCCTCCACGAACAGCTCGTGGCGCGCGCCGTCGATCTTCACCAGGGTGCAGCTGTCGGGATGCATGCCGTTCAGCACCGCGCTGAAGCGGTTCTGGGCGCTGGCGACCACCACGCTGTCGTCGCCGGCCTGCAACAGCAGGACAGGCACCACGATGCGTCCCGCCCGGTCCTGCGCCCGGCGCCCGGCGGCATAGGCGACGCGCACCCAGTGCACGCTGGGGCTGCCGAGCTTGGTGGCAGGATTCGCGTTGTATTCGTCCCAGGTGATCTCCCAGCGCACCTTGCTGTGGGTGAACTCGTTGGTCGCGGGATCGAAATCGCGCACATGGTCGTAGGGGCCGCCGCCGGGAATGTACCCGTCGCCAAGGCCGACCGTGTCCATCGCGCTGAGCGCGAACAGCGACGCCTCCTCCACCGGCAGCCTCGGCTCGTGCATGGGCGAGCACAGCACCGCGCGGTCGAAATCGCGCTGGTGCTGTTCCAGGTACAGCGAGGCGATGCAGCCGCCCATCGAATGCGACAGCAGCACGTGGCGCTTATGGCCGGCGGGTTTGACCTGATCGTCGAAGAAGGTCTTCAGATCGGCCACATAGTCGTCGAAGGCCTCGACATGGCCGATCATCGGGTCGGACAGCAGCCGGCTGGAGAAGCCCTGGCCGCGGTGGTCGTGGATATAGACCGAGTAGCCGTTGCGGTTCAGGTCGTAGATCAGCTCCTTGTACTTGATCATGCACTCGGTGCGGCCGGAGGAGATGACGATGGCGGTATCGGCGCCCGGGCGGGGGAAGCGCATGTAGTGGATATGGATGTTATCGCCGCGCGTGGAGACGAAGTCGCCCGATTCGCCGGTCCCCCAGAACGCACGGATCCCATCGGGGTAGACGCTCGGCAATTCCGCCTCCGTGGTGATCCCGGGTCCGGGCTCCGTGGCGGCCGGCGACCGCACCGGATGGGGTGCCGGGCGGGGCGCGGGATGGGCGGCGGGCTTGGCCGGCGGCTTGCGCGGGTGCTTCGCCGGAGGTTCCTGCGCGGCGCCCGCCGGCCGGCCTCCGATGAACGGCGCGGCGGCCATCGCCAGAACGCTGGCACGCAACAGGAGGCGGCGCTGCATCGATCCATCCTTCATCCAGGCACTCCGCGCGGCGCGGATCATTGCGCGAAAGGTGCGGAGGTTTGGCCGGGAACGCAAGGGCGCGACCGGCCACGGCCCTCGTTTGTTGGACGGGCACACATGTTGGACTGGCACGCGCTGCCATGCTACGGGGCGCGATCATGTCACATTCATCCTCCATGCCCCTCATCGCGGTGCTGAACGGCCCGAACATCAACATGCTCGGCCTGCGCCAGCCGCATCTGTATGGCTCGGCCACGCTGGACGACGTGGAGCAGCTCTGCGCCGAGACCGCCGATGGCCTGGGCGTGGCGATCGATTTCCGCCAGACCAACGGCGAGGGCGAGCTGATCACCTGGGTGCAGGAGTTTCGCGGCCGCGCCGCGGGCATCATCATCAACGCCGGCGGCTACACGCATACCTCCGTCGCCCTGATGGACGCGTTGCTGGCCTCCGAGCTGCCGGTGATCGAGGTGCACATCACCAACATCCACCGGCGCGAGGAGTTCCGGCATGTCTCCTACATATCGAAGGTCGCGGTGGGCATGATCGCCGGGCTGGGCATCCAGGGCTATGCGCTGGCGTTGATGTCCATGGCGGACATGATTTCGGGGGATGCCGCATGAGCAACATCAAGTTCGACGCGGAAGCCATCCGTGCCCTGGCCAACATCCTGACCGATACCGGCCTGACCGAGATCGAGATCACCGAGAAGGACAGCCGGGTCCGGGTGGCACGGGCCCCCGCGCAGGTCGTGGCCCAAACCGCCTATGCGCCGGCTCCGGCCACGGCCGCCGCGCCGGCCGCCCCGCCGCCGACGGCGGCGCCGGCGGATCTGTCCGCCCATCCCGGCGCGGTGAAAAGCCCGATGGTCGGCGTGGCCTATCTGTCCGCCGAACCCGGCGCCGCGCCTTTCGTGGTGCCCGGCCAGGCGGTGACCGAGGGGCAGACCCTGCTGCTGATCGAGGCGATGAAGACCTACAACCAGATCAAGGCACCGAAGGCCGGCACCGTCTCGCGCATCCTGGTGAATTCCGGATCGCCGGTGGAATATGGCGAAGTGCTGATCCTGCTGGATTTCTGATCCAGGAGTGGCCCCGTTGTTCCAGAAGATCCTGATCGCCAATCGCGGCGAGATCGCGCTCCGCATTCAGCGCGCCTGCCGGGAACTCGGCATTCCCTCCGTCGCGGTGCATTCCACCGCGGATGCCGAGGCGATGCATGTGCGCCTGGCCGATGAAAGCGTCTGTATCGGCCCGCCGCCGGCGAAAGACTCCTACCTCAACATTCCCAACATCCTCTCCGCCGCCTCCATCACCGGCGCGGACGCCATTCATCCCGGCTACGGCTTCCTGTCGGAGAATGCCGGCTTCGCCGAGAAGGTGGAGGCGCACGGCATGACCTTCATCGGCCCCTCGCCGGCGCATATCCGCATGATGGGCGACAAGATCGCCGCCAAGGTCGCCATGGCCTCGCTCGGCGTGCCGCTGGTGCCGGGCTCCGACGGCGTGGTGTCGGACCTGGAGGAGGCGCGCGCGGTGGCCGCGCGCATCGGCTATCCAGTGCTGATCAAGGCCGCCGCCGGCGGCGGCGGGCGCGGCATGAAGGTGGCCGAGACCGCCGACCAGATCGAGGAAGCCTGGCGCGTCGCCCGCGCCGAGGCCCGCGCCGGCTTCGGCAACGACGCCGTCTATATCGAGAAATACCTGGACCGCCCGCGCCATATCGAGCTGCAGATCATGGCCGACGCGCACGGCAACGTGGTGCATTTCGGCGAGCGCGACTGCTCCCTGCAGCGCCGGCACCAGAAATTGCTGGAGGAAGCCGGCTCCCCGGTGCTGACCGGCGCGCAGCGCGACACGCTCGGCGCCATCGCCACCGCCGGCCTGGCCAGGCTCGGCTACCGTAACGCCGGCACGCTGGAATTCCTGTACCAGGACGGGCAGTTCGCGTTCATCGAGATGAACACCCGCCTGCAGGTGGAGCATCCGATCACCGAGATGGTCTGCGGCATCGACCTGGTGCGCGAGCAGATCCGTGTCGCCGCCGGCCATCCGCTCGGCTACACGCAGCAGGACATCGTGTTCAATGGCCACGCGATCGAGTGCCGGATCAACGCCGAGGACCCGGAGACCTTCATGCCGACGCCCGGCCGGGTCAGCGCGTTCCACGCCCCCGGCGGCCTCGGCGTGCGCGTGGATTCGGCGCTGTACGCCGGCTGCGTGGTGCCGCCGTTCTATGACAGCATGATCGCCAAGCTGATCGTGCACGCGCCGACCCGGCCGGAGGCGATCGCGCGCATGCACCGTGCCTTGGAGGAATTCGCCATCCTCGGCGTCAGCACCACCGTTCCCCTGCACCAGCGCATCGTGCAATCCCCCGAGTTCCAGGCCGGGGACTACACGATCCACTGGCTGGAGCGGTTCGTGAACGAGCCGCATTAGGCTCCTGCCGCCGATGGCAGCGAGAGCCCGATGCGGCTGATCGCCGTCGGCAAGCTGCGCGACGGGCCGGAAGCGGAGCTGTTCGCGCGCTACAATACCCGGTTGCGCCCAAAGATGACGGTAACGGAGATCGCGGAGGCGCCCGGCGCCCCGGCCGAGGCCAAGCGTCGCGAGGGCGCCGCCATCCTGGCCGCCTTGCCGCCAGCCGCCTTCGCCGTGGCGCTGGATCTCGGCGGAATGGCGCCGGACAGCGAGGGGCTCGCCAAGCATCTGGAACGCTGGCTGGGCGCTTCCCGCGAGATCTGCTTCCTGATCGGCGGCGCCGAGGGGTTGGACGGCGCGGTGATCGCCCGCGCCGACGCGGTGCTCTCGCTCGGCCGGCTCACCTGGCCGCACATGCTGGTGCGCGTGCTGCTGGCCGAGCAGTTGTTCCGCGCCAGCGCCATTCTGTCCGGCCACCCTTACCATCGGGCCGGCCGGCCCTAACTCTTGTCCGCACGGGTCGCGTTCGTTAGAGAAACCCAAACGATCCGCGGGAACGTTCAGGAGCAAAACCATGGCCGACCCACAGAAAATCCGTCCCGTCATGCTGGTGATCCTGGACGGCTGGGGCTGGCGCGAGGACCCGGCGGATAACGCCGTGCGTCTGGCGAAGACGCCGAATTTCGACCGGCTCTGGACGTCCTGCCCGCACGCGCTGCTGCGCACGTCGGGGCTGAATGTCGGCCTGCCGGACGGCCAGATGGGCAATTCCGAGGTCGGTCACCTGAACATCGGCGCCGGGCGCGTGGTCATGCAGGACCTGCCGCGCATCGGCCTGGCGATCGAGGACGGCAGCCTGGAAAAGAACCCGGTGCTGGCCGACCTGATCACCCGGGTGAAGGCCACCGGCGGCATCTGCCATCTGTTCGGCCTGATCTCCCCTGGCGGCGTCCATTCGCACCAGGACCACGCCGCCGCGCTGGCGCACATCCTGGACCGGGCCGGGGTGAAGGCCGTCGTGCACGCGTTCACCGACGGCCGCGACACCCCACCGCAATCGGCCGGCGACGACCTCCGCCGCCTCTCCGCCGCCCTGCCCGCCGCGGTAAAGATCGCCACCGTCAGCGGCCGCTACTACGCCATGGACCGCGACAAGCGCTGGGACCGCGTGCAGAAGGCCTATCTGGCCATGGCCAAGGGCCAGGGTCCGCGCTTCGCCGACGCCGCCGCGGTCGTCGATCACGCCTATGGCGACAAGATCACCGATGAGTTCGTCATCCCCGCCGCCGTCGGCGATTACGCCGGCATGAAGGATGGCGACGCCCTGCTGTGCTTCAACTTCCGCGCCGACCGGGTGCGGGAAATCCTGGCGCCGCTGGTCGATCCCGGCTTCGACGGCTTCGCCCTGGGCCGGCGCATCCAGTTCTCCGCCGTGGTCGGCATGACACACTACAGCGACGCGCTCGCCCCGTTCATGACCACGCTGTTCGCGCCGCAGCCCATGACCCACCTGCTGGGCCAGGAAGTCGCGGCCGCCGGACGCACCCAGCTCCGCATGGCGGAAACCGAGAAATATCCGCACGTGACCTACTTCTTCAACGGCGGCGAGGAAACGCCGAACCAAGGTGAGGAACGCATCATGGTGCCCTCGCCGAAGGTGGCGACCTACGATCTGCAGCCGGAAATGTCGGCGGTGGAACTGACCGACAAGGCCGTCGAGCAGATCAACTCGAAGAAATTCGATGTGATCGTGCTGAACTTCGCCAACCCCGACATGGTGGGCCACACCGGCAGCCTGCCGGCGGCGATCCGCGCGGTGGAAACGGTGGACACCGGCCTGGGGCGCATCGCCGACGCGGTGGCCGCGCAGGGCGGGGCGCTGCTGGTGACGGCGGATCACGGCAATTGCGAGATGATGCGCGACCCAGTCACCGGCGGTCCCCATACCTCCCACACCACCAACCCGGTGCCGGTGTTCCTGATGGGCGGCAATGCCCGAACGCTCGAAAACGGCAGCCTGTGCGACATCGCGCCGACCCTGCTGCAATTGATGGACCTGCCCCAGCCCGCGGAAATGACCGGCACCCCCCTGACCCGGCCCGCCACCGCGCGCGCCGCGGAGTAGGCAAGGTTGGGGCTTTGCCCCAAACCCCAGGAGGGGCGCTGCCCTGCACCTGTAAGGGAACTCGTTCCCTTGACCCTTTTGAATAGGTTTGTTGGGAAAGGGGGCACAACCG
>JBBIQA010000200.1:0-7115 GCA_037442565.1 Rhodospirillales bacterium | reverse complement strand
CGCCGGTCACCGATACCGCGTCGATCGTCTCCGCCCGAAGCTCGTCCGCCACCTGACGAAGCTGCTCGGGAGAGAAATTGCGCAGATCCGCCGGAACGCGCACATGGTCGAGAAGGGGAGTCTGCGGGGGCATCGGTCAATCCGCCTTTTAGCTTCGCCGTCTCACAGTGAAGGCCGCGAGCGCACGCAGGCCATCCGCGCGTTCGTCGAAGCCCTCCAGATGTGCGACGGCCTGTTGGCTCAGCATCAATGCATGGGTCCGGGCGGATTCAATGCCCAGAATGGAAACCATGGTCGCCTTTCCCGCGGCGGCGTCCTTGCCGGTGGCCTTGCCGGTTTCCTCGGCGGTGCCTTCGGCATCCAGCAGATCGTCGGCGATCTGAAACGCCGTGCCGAGATCGGCGCCGTAGGCCGCCAGAGCCCGGCGCTGCGCCGGGGAAGCCCGGCCCAGGATCGCCCCCGCCTCGGCGCTGAACTGGATCAGCCGTCCGGTCTTCAGCGCCTGCAGCCGCGTCACCTCCGCGGCCGTCAGCACGCGGCCTTCCGCCTCGATGTCGATCATCTGCCCGCCGGCCATGCCGCGCGAGCCGGCGGCGAGGCCCAGCGCCAGCACCAGGTCGCACCGCGCGGCGGGGTCGGAATGGGTTTCCGGCTCGGCCAGCACCTCGAACGCCCGCGCCTGCAGCGCGTCGCCGGCCAGGATCGCGGTCGCCTCGTCGAAGGCCTTGTGGGTGGACGGCTTGCCGCGGCGCATGTCGTCATCGTCCATCGCCGGCAGGTCGTCATGGATCAGGGAATAGGCGTGCAGCATCTCGATCGACGCCGCCACCCGCGCGGCGCTGGTCTCGGCGACCGAGAACAGCGACGCGGTCTCCATCACCAGGAAGGCGCGCATCCGCTTGCCGCCACCGAGGGCCGCGTAGCGCATGGCTTCCACCAACCGCGCCTCGAGCCCCGGCACCGGGGGAAGCAATCCGTCCAGGCATTCTTCCATGATCCCGGCGACCTGCGACATCGCGCCGGCCAGATCAAACACATCGGCACTCTGCGTCATCTATCCACTACCAACTGATCACAGCCCCAAAACCCCGCCGCCCGATCCGCACAACCGCCCGCAAGGGCCGCTTGGCCGGCTTGTGTCTGCCGCGGCATTTCAAGGTCATAGTCGGATTTCGCGCCGCCAGAGATAGGCTGTGTAGCAGAGACGCCCTCCTCTGTCATAACTGTGGCCAAAATGCTACAGCTTTGGCCATTCTCCCGTCCTTTCCGCATACCTCGCGCCAAGGACAGGCCGGACGACCGGCGGTTCAGCATTGTCGGCGGGATGCCTCCATGCCATATCCGACAATTCAGGTTGGGTTCTCGTCGCCGTGTTTTGGCGGCCGCCCAGGCGGTCAGGCCGGAGCCGGCCCCGGCAATTGGAGTTTCTGGATGATTCGCGTCGTATTGGCCCAGCCTCGGGGTTTCTGCGCCGGTGTTGAACGGGCGATCGAGATCGTGGAACGCGCGCTCAAGAAATACGGCCCGCCGATCTATGTCCGCCATGAGATCGTCCACAACCGCCACGTGGTCGAGGACCTGCGCACCCGCGGCGCGGTTTTCGTCGACGAACTGGACGCGGTGCCGCCCGGCGCCATGACCGTCTTCAGTGCCCACGGCGTTGCCAAACGGGTCGAGGAACTGGCCGCCGAGCGCGGCCTGCCGGTGATCGACGCCACCTGCCCGCTGGTCGCCAAGGTGCATAACGAAGGCCGCCGCTATGCGTCCCAGGGCCGCGAGATCGTGCTGGTCGGCCATGCCGGCCACGCCGAGGTCGAGGGCACGATCGGGCAGGTGCCCGGCAAGGTGCACCTGGTGCAAACGGTTGAGGACGTGCCCCTGCTGGAGGTCGCCGACCCCGAGAAACTGTCCTACATCACCCAGACCACGCTGTCGGTGGACGACACGCGGCTGATCATCGCCGCCCTGAAGGAGCGCTTCCCCAGCATCGTCGGCCCCGACGTGCGCGACATCTGCTACGCCACGCAGAATCGCCAGTCCGCGGTTCGGGAACTCGCGGCGGTGGTGGACATGATCCTAGTGGTCGGCAGCCGCAACAGTTCCAACTCCAACCGCCTGCGCGAGATCGGCGAGGAGCTGGGCAAGCCGTCCTACCTGATCGACGACGCCGCGGCGCTCGACCCCGCCTGGTTCGCCGGTTACGCCCCTGGCACGGCGATCTCCGTCGGCGTCACCGCCGGCGCATCCGCGCCCGAAATGCTCGTCCAGGGCGTGATCGAGGGCCTGCGCCAGTTCGGCGAGGTCGATGTCTCCACCTTGGCCGGCGTGGCGGAGGATGTCCGCTTCCGCTTTCCCGCCCAGCTTGCCGACGCCTGAAGGAAACAAACATGGCCGTTCCGTTGAACCAGGTGCTGCGTGTCGGCGCCTATGTGGTCAAGCAGCACCTGATCGGGCGCAAGCGCTATCCGCTGGTGCTGATGCTGGAGCCGCTGTTCCGCTGCAACCTGGCCTGCGCCGGCTGCGGCAAGATCGACTACCCGGCCGAGATCCTGAACCAGCGCCTGTCCGTCGCGGAATGCCTGGAGGCGGTGGACGAATGCGGCGCCCCGGTGGTGGTGATCGCCGGCGGCGAGCCGCTGCTGCACAAGGAGATCCACGAGGTGGTGGAAGCCTGCGTGGCGCGGAAGAAATTTGTCATCGTCTGCACCAACGCCCTGCTGCTCGAAAAGAAGATGGACCTGTTCAAGCCGGGGCCGTACTTTACCTGGTCGGTGCATCTGGACGGCGGTCGGGAAGAGCACGACCGCTCGGTCTGCCAGGACGGCGTGTATGACCGGGCGGTGGCGGCGATCCACGAGGCCAAGCGGCGCGGCTTCCGCACCATCATCAACGCCACCCTGTTCGACAACGCCGAGCCGGAGAAGGTCGCGTCGTTCTTCGACGAGATGACCGCGATGGGCGTGGAGATCAGCGTCTCGCCCGGCTACGCCTATGAGCGCGCGCCGGACCAGCAGCACTTTCTCAACCGCCAGCGTACCAAGGAGCTGTTCCGCGGCATCTTCGCGCGCCAGAAGACCGCCAGAGGCACGAAGAAGTGGCAGTTCAACCAGTCGTCGATGTTCCTCGACTTCCTGGCCGGCAACCAGCAATTCCACTGCACGCCCTGGGGCAACCCGACGCGCACCTATTTCGGCTGGCAGCGCCCCTGCTACCTGCTGGGCGAGGGCTACGCCAAGACCTTCACGGAACTGATGGAAACCACCGACTGGGACAAGTACGGCACCGGCAACTACGAAAAATGCGCCGATTGCATGGTCCATAGCGGCTACGAGCCCACCGCGGTCACCGAGTCTGTCCGCAAGCCCTGGAAGGCGCTGGCGCAGGCCGTGCGCGGCATCCGCACCGAGGGCCCGATGGCGCCGGAAATCTCGCTCGAGCATCAGCGCCCGGCGGAATACATGTTCTCCCGCCATGTCGAACAGGCGATGACGCGGATCCAGCACGAAAAGAAGACCGGCGCGGTGGAAATCGCCGAAGCCGCGGAATAGGGGGCGAACCCGATGCCGGCCTATCTGATCGCCAACATCGACATCACCGATCCCAAGGGCTTCGAGGCCTACCGGGCCCAGGTTCCCGCGGTGGTCGCGCAATACGGCGGCCGCTACGTCATCCGCGGCAATCCACCCACCCAGATGGAGGGTGCGCCGTTCTTCACCCGCCTGACCGTGGTGGAGTTCGCCTCGATGGCGGCGCTGCAACGCTTCTACGGCAGCCCGGAATACGCCCCGCTGCTGGCGATCCGCTCCGCCAGCACGAAGTCGGACGTGGTGTTCATGCCCGGGATGGACTGAGCCGGCCCCCGGGCTTCAACGTGTCTCCATGCTTCAACGCGACCGCAGCAGCACGTCCGCCTCGGCCGTCGCGCTGACGCTCACATCCTCCGCCTCCGCGCTGGGCGGGGCCGCCGCGCCGCCGCCGCTCATGGCGGCGGACATCATCCGCGGCGCGAACGGCACCGGCCGGTCGTTGTCCAGGCGGATTTCCTTAAATCCCTCGAACGCCATGCCGATCTGGGCAGCCGCGTCATCCGCCCGGCCGCGCAGCCCCGCCAGGGCCAGGCGGGTCGCTTCCGCGCGCGCCTTGCGGGCAGCTTCCGGTGACAGGCGCCAGGCGAGGCTGCCCACCGCCAGGCCCGATTTCTGCAATTCGCCCACCAGTTTCAGCAGCGCGCCGCCGTCATGGCTTTTCAGCTCCAGCGACTGGCTGGCCTGCCAGCGTTCCGCCCTCTCCGCGCCGGGTTTCTCATTCGGACCGGTGCCGACGCGGTAGACGCCGTAGCGCCCGGTCGAGACCGCCACATCGCTGACCGCCTTCGCACGGGCCAATGCGTCGGCGATGGCCTTGTTCACCCGCGCCTGCGCCTCGGCGGCGCTGCCGGCGACGATTTCTGCACTGAGGGACGCGGTCAGTTCGTCCGGCCGGATCGTCACGGTCGCGGTCTCGGCCAGCTTCAGCACGGTCTGGATCACCGGCGGCGCCGGTTGGGCCGCGGCTTGGGTGACCAGCAACAAGCTCGCCAAGGCCGGCGCCAGACTACGCATGCTCTTCTCCTGCCGCGTGCAAGCCATGAGCCTGCCCTGCGCCGCGCGCGCGGGCAAGCCGGTTGACGCGACCGGTTCCGTCCTTAACGCTCTTGTAATCGTCGGCCCTCTCCTGTCATTCCCGGCGGGGATCGCCGGCGAGGTGGTTGGGATCGCCGATGGAACTCTGGATACCGATTACGGTCACCGCCGCGCTGGCTCAGACCTGGCGCACGGCCATGCAGCAGAAGCTGCGCAACCTGCTTTCGGTCAACGGCGCCGGCTTCGTGCGCTTCGTTTACGGCGTTCCGACCGGGCTCGTGCTGCTGCTCGCCGGGCTTTATCTCACCGGCCTGCCGCTGCCGTATCCGACGCCGCGTTTCCTGCTGTGGTGCGCCCTGGGCGGGCTGTTCCAGATCGTCGCGACAAACCTGCTGATCATGGCCTTCGGCTTCCGCGGCTTCGCCGTCGGCACCGCCTACGCCAAGACCGAGGCGGCGCAGAGCGCCATCATCGCCCTGATCGTTCTCGGCGAGGAACTGCATCTGATCTCCTGGCTCGGCATCGCGCTGGGCCTGGTCGGGGTGATGACCCTGTCGCTTGCCGGGCGTGGCCTGAAGCCGCACGAATTCCTCGCCGCCACCGTGCAGCCGGCGGCGCTTTGCGGCCTTGGCGCCGGCTTCATCTTCGCCTTCACCACCATCTTCATCAAGCTGGCGAACCAGTCGCTGGAAGGCCCGAGCCTCGTGTTGCGCGCCCTGTTCGGCCTGGTCGTGACCAACACGATGCAGACCGCGATGGCCGGCGGCTACCTGCTGGCGCGCGAGCCGCAGGAGTTCAGGAAGGCCATGACCAGCTGGCGCAGTTCGATGTGGGTGGGCACGCTTTCCGCCTGCGGCTCGGCCTGCTGGTTCACCGCCTTCGCCCTCGCCCCGGTGGCGCTGGTGCGCTCGGTCGGCCAGGTGGAAATGGTGTTCACCCTGTTGTTCAGCCGATTCTACCTGAAGGAACCGATGAAATTCTCCGACGTGCTCGGCCTCGTGCTGATCGTCGGCGGCGTGATGCTGATCGTGATCGGGCTCTGACCGGGCGGCAGCCGTCTACACCGGCACGTCGCCGCGGATTGTGATGCGGTGCATGAGCCGGGTGCCGGCGGGGTAGTCGTTGATGGCGAAGTGCTGGGTGCAGCGGTTGTCCCAGAACGCCAGCGCGCCTTCCGACCAGCGAAACCGGCAGGTGAATTCCGGACGGGTGGAGTGGCGGGTCAGGAAGTCGATCAGCGGCTGGCTTTCTTCTTCTGTCATACCCTCGAAATGGTTCACGTGGCTGCCGATGTACAATGCCCGCCGGCCGGTGCCGGGATGGGTGCGGACCAGCGGATGGATCGAGTTGGTCTGCAGATCGCCGGGATCGATGACCTTCACCGTCGTCAGTCGATCGGCGTAGAATTCCCGGCGCGATTTGCCGCCGTATTTCTTGGTGCCTTCGCCCATCGCGACGATCTTCAGCGGATCGAGCATCTTGCGCATCGCGTCCGACAGGGTTTCATAGGCCAGGTACTGGTTGGTCCACATCGTGTCGCCGCCGTAGTCGGGCACTTTCCGCGCATACAGCATCGTGCCCATGGCCGGACGCGGCGCGAACATCTGGTCGGTGTGCCAGGTGCCGCCAAAATTGCGCTTGTCCGCCTCGGCCTTCTTGATCTCCAGGATCTCCGGATAGTCGGGAATGCCGGCGACGAAGGGGTGCAGATGGATATCCCCCCACCGTCGCGCGAAGGCCAGCTGCTGGCCCGGGGTGATGTCCTGGCCGCGAAAGAAGATCACCAGGTTTTCGTGCAGCGCGGTGCGGATCTCTCCAAGCACCTCGTCGGAGACTTCCCGCGACAGGTCCACGCCGGTGATTTCCGCACCCAGCGCGCCGGCGATCCTGTGCGCTTCGATATGGCGGTAGCGTGCGTTCTGCAGCCCGTCCATGATCCCGCCTCCCTGGAAGATGCGGCTCGCAAGCCTTGCAACGGCCGCTTGTTGCGTCAGCATGGCGCAGAATACGGTGACTGAAAAGCAGCACGCTCGCCCGAATTGGAGAGGTGGACGGAAAGACAATGCTGACCCGTCTGGCCCCATTCCTGTTCGTGCTGCTCTGGAGTTCGTCCTTCGTCGCGGCGAAAACCGGCCTTCGGGATATGTCGCCCCTGCTGTTCGTCGCGATCCGGCTCGTCGGCTGCGCGGCAGTACTGGTGGCGTTGATGCTTCTGCTGCGCCGATCGTGGCGGCCCCTGGCTGGGTGGCAATGGCTGCATTGCGCGATTGCCGGCGCGTTGCTGAATGCCGTCGGGCTGATGGCCCCCCATGTCGGCATGCTGGTGGCGCCCGCGGCCCAGATCGCGCTGGTGCAATCGCTGACGCCGCTATTGGCCGCGGCCAGCGGCGTGGTGCTGCTGAACGAGGCGCTGCGCCCGCGCCAGTGGCTGGGCCTGGCGCTGGGCCTGGCTGGCGTCGGGCTCGTGGTCGGCGAGGCGGCCCTGCACAGCCC
>JBBIQA010000199.1:0-7207 GCA_037442565.1 Rhodospirillales bacterium | reverse complement strand
GGCGGGTGGGGAGGGCGCGCCGCTGGTGCCGGTGTTTCATGCCGCGCTGGCGCGCGATCTCGAGCGGCCGCTGGCGATTCTGAACATCGGCGGCGTGGCCAACGTGACCTTCATCGGCGCCGGCGGTGAGCTGGTCGCCTTCGACAGCGGCCCCGGCAACGGGCCGCTGGACGACTGGGCCGAGCGCCATACCGGGCAACGCTTCGATCGCGATGGCGCGCTGGCCGGTGCCGGAAGGGCGGACGTGGCGGTGCTCACGCGGCTGCTTGGGCATCCGTATTTCGCCCGTCCGGCGCCGAAATCCCTGGACCGACTGGATTTCGCCGGGGCGCTGGCGGCGAGCGGGTTGGAGTCCTGTGCCCCGGCGGACGGCGCCGCGACGCTTGCCGCCTTCACCGCCCATGCGGTGGCAATGGCCCCGTTGCCAGCCGCGCCGCGAACCTGGCTGGTCTGCGGCGGCGGGCGGCACAATCCGGCGATCATGGCCGCGCTGCGGGATGCGCTGCCGGCACCGGTGATGCCGGTGGAGGCGGTTGGCTGGGACGGCGATGCGCTGGAGGCACAGTGCTTCGGCTTCCTGGCGGCGCGCACCCTTGCCGGACTTGCGATCAGCTTTCCCGGCACGACCGGCGCGCCGCGCCCGTTGCCGGGCGGGAAGCTCACGCAGCCCTGACCTGGGCTGGTCAGCACCGCCCGGCCGTGGTCGTCTTGGGGCTAAACCGGGAGAGGCGAGCCAATGCGAAAAATCTTGCGCTATGACGACGTGGCGGTCGATGTGGTCGCCGAAGGGCAAGGCCCGCTGGTGGTCCTCTTGCCGTCGGCCGGGCGAGACTCACTCGATTTCGACGATCTGGCGGCAGCCCTCGCGGCCGAGGGCTATCGGGTGCTGCGGCCGCAGCCGCGCGGAGTGTTCGGCTCCACCGGCCCGATGACCGGCATCACCCTGCACGATCTGGCGCGCGATGTGGCCAGGGTGATCGAGGACCAGGGCGGCGGCCCGGCCTTTGTCGGCGGGCATGCCTTCGGCCAGTGGGTGGCGCGGATGACGGCAGCCGACTACCCGCATCTGGTGCGTGGCGTGATGCTGATCGCCGCGGCAGCCAAATCCATACCGGCGGAACTCAGCGCGGGCGTGAACAAATGCAGCGACCCCGCGACGCCCCGGGCGGAGCGGCTGGCCTTGCTGCAGCAATTGTTCTTCGCCCCCGGCCACGACCCGGCCGAATGGCTGGAGGGCTGGCATCTGCCGGCGCGGGTCTGTCAGCGTGTTGCATCCGCCGCCACGAAGCAGGCCGAATGGTGGAGCGGCGGCAGTGCGCCGATCCTCGATCTGCAGGCCGCGCTCGATCCGTTCAAGCCGCGTGAGAAACGCGATGAGTTGAGGGACGAACTGGGCGAGCGGGTAACGGTCGAGGTGATCGACGGCGCCAGCCATGCGCTGATCCCGGAGCAACCGGCGGCGGTTGCCGCCGCCCTCGTGCGCTGGATGCGCGGCATCGGCGGCTGAACAAAGAAAATGCGGCAGACCCGGGGTCTGCCGCATTTTGATCCGGTAAAGTTTATACCAGCGGGAAGCTCAGTCCGCGGCAAGCGCCATGTTGCGGCGCGCGATGGAGCGACCGACATGGTCCTCGACCGCCTCGGAGACGGCTTCGGCCTGATCGGCGAACACGTGGTCGGCGCCGGGGAAGATTCGGTAGTCGACGGTGACGTTCTTCTGGGTGTTCAACTTGTCCACCAGTTTGCGCACGGCGGGTTCGGGAACCAGTTCGTCGGCATCGCCATGCACCAGCAGGCCGCCGCAGGGGCAGGGGGCCAGGAAGCCGAAATCATAGTGGCTGGCCGGCGGGGCGATGCTGACCCAGCCGGAGATTTCCGGACGGCGCATCAGCAATTGCATGCCGATGAAGGCGCCGAAGGAATAGCCGGCGATCCACAGTCCACCCGAATTCGGGTTTACCGCCTGCATCCAGTCCAGCGCGGCGGCGGCATCGCCGATCTCGCCGATCCCGCCGTCATAGCGGCCCTGGCTACGGCCGACGCCGCGGAAATTGAAGCGCATCACCGAACAGCCCAGTTTCTGGAAGGACTGATACATCGCATAGGCGATGCGGTTGTTCATTGAGCCGCCATGCAGGGGGTGCGGGTGCAGGATCAGGGCCACCGGGGCACCCTGCTCCTTGGAATGATGGTAGCGGCCTTCAAGCCGACCATCCGGGCCGGCAAACATCACCTCAGGCATGGCGTTCCAAAATCCGTTTTCCAGTCATGTCCGACAGCCATCAGCCAAGCCCTCACGGCTCAGGCCACTGTCGGTCCCATCGTAATCAGTCTTAAGAACCGCGGAGCCGGGACACCGGGACACGGGTCGGGAGTAGCGAGCAAGAAGGCTGATCCCACTACGCCTCCATCCGCGAATTCTTGACCCGCGATGTCGGAATACATAGCTTACAGCCGACGCTGAGGCGCCGCAGAGATCGATCCTGTTTAGCCGTCGTTCGGTCCCCCAACCGACCATGCCCCCGGAACCGGCTCCATCCATCCGGGAGTTGGTATGCTACAGGAAGTCAATCGGCTTTTGATATTGGAAATGTCGCATGGCTTTCATGTTTCTAGTGGATATGACCGGAACATATCGTAAACGTGGCCGAGTCGCACAATTTGAGGGCGATTCGCGGGTGTCCGCGTGGGCTGCCGGTAATCGCCGGTCGCCGCGGCTGGCTTAGCGTCATGCAGCTTTCCACGCGCGGGCGGTATGCTGTCATGGCCCTGGCGGACCTGGCTGCCCGGGAGGCCAAATCCGCGGCCCAAAATCCGGTGCCCCTGGGGAAAATTGCCACCAGCCAGTTCCTCAGCCTGTCCTATCTGGAACAACTGTTCGGCAAGTTGCGCCGGGCCGGGCTTGTGACGTCCGTCCGGGGGCCCGGCGGCGGTTATCGTCTGGCGCAGCCCGCCGATATGCTGTCGATCGCCGATATCGTGAATGCGGTCGACGAGCCGATCCGGGTGACGCGTTGTGAGGAGGGGGGGCCCGGTTGCATGCAGGCTGAAGCATGCCTGGGCGAAGTGGCCTGCGCGCCGGAGCGCTGCCGGACCCATGACCTGTGGCATGAGCTTGGCCGGCAGATCCATTTGTTCCTGGCAGGCGTGACCCTGGGCGATGTCGTTGCCGGACGTGTCGCCGGCCGGGCGATGCCGATGCTGTCCGGCTCGGGCCGTGCCGAATTTCCCGCGCCGCGCACGCGGGCTCCATCGAGTGTGGCGGAAGAGGTGGCCGGATCATGATCTACCTCGATGCGAACGCCACCGAACCGTTGCGGCCGGAAGCCCGCGCGGCGGTGCTGGCGGCTTTGGACGTCGTCGGCAACCCGTATTCCATCCACCGGGCCGGGCGGATCGCCCGTGCCGTGATGGAGGATGCGCGCGAGGCGATCGCCGCGCGGTTCGGCTCCAAGCCGGCGGATACCGTGTTCACGTCGGGCGGGACGGAAGCCGACGCGTTGGCCGTTCACGCGCTGGGCCGCCAGGCTGGCCGGCGGGTTATCGTCGGCGCCACCGAGCACGACGCGATCCGCGCCGCCGCACCGGACGCCGAGGTGCTGCCGGTCGATCTCGACGGCGTGGCCGATCTGGATGTGCTGGCGACGCTGTTGGCACAGGG
This sequence comes from Rhodospirillales bacterium, assembly GCA_037442565.1. Taxonomy (GTDB): domain Bacteria; phylum Pseudomonadota; class Alphaproteobacteria; order Acetobacterales; family Acetobacteraceae; genus PALSA-911. Next base: position 3,546 of record JBBIQA010000199.1, on the reverse strand, counting down.
CGGTCCGGCCCTGGTGTGCCTGATGCTGGCGAACAATGAGACGGGAACGCTGCAGCCGGTGGCAGCGGCGGCGGAATTGTGCCGGCGGGCGGGTGCGCTGCTGCATGTGGATGCGGTGCAGGCGGCCGGGCGGGTGCCGGTCGATCTGCGTGCGCTGGGCGCCCACAGTCTGGCGCTGTCGGCGCATAAGCTGGGTGGATCGAAAGGTGCCGGCGCGCTGCTGCTGACACCTGAACTGACCGCCTTGTCCCCCCTGATCTCCGGTGGCGGGCAGGAACGTGGCCGCCGCGGCGGCACGCCCTCCCTCCCGGCGATAACCGGCTTTGCCGCCGCAGCCAGCGCGAACAGTGACCGCTCCCATTTGCTCCCCCTAAGGGATGCGATCGAACGCGCCGCGTTCGCCGCCGGAGGCATCGTTCTGGCTGCCGATGTTGCGCGGCTAGACAACACCTCTTGCCTGGCCCTGCCCGGCATACGCGCCGATACGCAGGTCATCGCGCTCGACTTGGATGGGTTCGCGGTCAGCGCCGGCGCCGCCTGCTCCTCGGGCAAGGTAACCGAAAGTCATGTGCTGGCGGCGATGGGCCTGGGTCCCCTGGCCACCCAGGCGATCCGGGTTTCCTTGCCGTGGAACGTCACGCCGGAGGATGTGGCAGCGTTTCTGCTGGCCTATGCGCGGATGGCGGAGCGGCTGGGCGCGGCGCGGCCTCTTTCCTCCAGCGTGGCCTGAGCCCACATGGCTGATATGGTTGATGTTCCCCCCTCGCCGAACCGTCCGGTCTATCTGGACAACCAGGCCACCACGCGCTGCGATCCAAGGGTGCTGGCGCTCATGCTGCCGTTCTTCACCGAGGAATACGGCAACCCGCACAGCGCCGAGCACGTCATGGGCTATCGCGCCGAGGCGGCTGTGGAGGCGGCGCGGGCGGAGGTGGCGGCGCTGATTGGGGCGGAGGCGCGTGAGGTGGTGTTCACCTCTGGCGCGACGGAGAGCAACAACATCGCCATCAAGGGCGCCGCACGCCATGCCCGGAAGGTGGGCAACCCCAGCCGGCGCATCGTGACGGTGGCGACCGAGCATAAATGCGTCCTGGAGTCGGTGGCGGACCTGGCCGAGGAAGGTTTCGAGCCGGTGGTGCTTCCGGTTCGCCCCGACGGCCGGCTTGATCCGGACACGCTGCGCGTGGCCCTGGCCGAGCCGACGCTGCTGGTCAGCGTCATGGCGGTGAACAACGAAACCGGCGTGTTGCAGGACATTGCCGCCCTGGCTCCGATCGCCCGGCAGGCCGGGGCGCTGTTTCACACCGACGCGGCGCAGGCTGCGGGCAAGATCCCGCTCGATGTCGCCGGCTGGGGCGTCGATCTGCTGTCGCTCAGCGGCCACAAGATCTATGGCCCGAAGGGCGTCGGGGCGCTGTTCGTGCGCCGGCGCCCGCGCGTGCGCCTGGCGCCGCTGTTTTCCGGCGGCGGTCAGGAGCGCGGCCTGCGGTCCGGCACGCTGGCCGCACCGCTGATCGTGGGGCTGGGGGAAGCGTGCCGGCTGGCGCGGCTGGAGATGGCGGAGGAAGCCGTGCGGATCGGCGCACTGCGTGAGCGGCTGCTGGCGAGGCTGCGCGACGCCATTCCAAGGATCGTGCTGAACGGCACGGCCGAAGCGCGTATTCCCGGCAACCTTAATCTGACCTTTCCCGCAGGCACCGCGGCGCAACTGATGCAGGCGGTTCCTGATCTGTGTGTTTCCACCGGCTCGGCCTGTTCCTCGGCCGAGATCGAACCGTCCTATGTGCTGCGCGCACTGGGCCTGTCCGATGACGCGGCCGCGCGCACCTTGCGTATCGGGATCGGACGCTTTACCTCCGCCGCCGACATCGACTACGCCGCCGCCGCGCTGATCGCGGCCCATGCCAGGAGACCGGTAGAGGCCGGCACCCTGGCGTCCTGAACGGAAGATTTTGCCAATGCCCAAAATGACCTTCGTCGAGCGCGACGGAACCCGCCGCGAGGTGGACGCGCCCATCGGACTGTCCGTGCTGGAGGTCGCGCACAAGCACGGCGTGGATATCGAGGGCGCCTGCGAGGGCTCGCTGGCCTGCTCGACCTGCCATGTGATCGTCGACCCGGCCTGGATCGGCAAGCTGTCCGAGCCGACGGAAGACGAGGAGGACATGCTCGACCTCGCCTTCGGGCTGGAGGAAACCTCGCGCCTGGGCTGCCAGATTGTCATTGATGAGACGCTGGACGGGCTGGTCGTGCGCCTGCCGGCCGGCAGCCGCAACATGCTGCTCGACTAGTATGCGCCCCATGGGCATGCGCATCGTCGTCGCGATGTCGGGCGGCGTGGACAGCTCCGTGGTGGCCGGGCTGCTGCATGAGGCCGGGCATGAAGTGATCGGCGTCACGCTGCAACTCTACGATCAAGGTGCTGCCGCCGGGCGCAAGGGCGCCTGCTGCGCCGGCCAGGATATCCATGATGCCAAGCGGGTCGCCGACCGGCTTGGCATCTCGCATTACGTGATTGATGCCGAAGCCCGCTTCGCCCAGGCGGTGATCGCCGATTTTGCCGACAGCTACGCTTCCGGGGAAACCCCGGTGCCCTGCGTGCGCTGCAACCAGACCGTCAAGTTCGCCGACCTGCCGGCACTGGCGCGAAGCCTTGGCGCCGAACGTCTGGCCACCGGCCATTATGTCCGGCGGATCGACGGCCCCGATGGCCCCGAACTGCATCGCGCCGCCGATCCCGCGCGCGACCAGAGCTGGTTCCTGTTCGCCACCACAAGGGAGCAACTGGCCTTCTCGCTGTTCCCGCTTGGTGGAATGGCAAACAAGGATGTGGTGCGTGCCGAAGCGGCGCGGCTGGGGCTGGAGTTGGCGGACAAGCCCGACAGCCAGGACATCTGCTTCGTCCCGTCCGGCAGCTATGCCGACATCGTCGGCAGCCTGCGGCCCGATGCACTGGCGCCCGGCGAGATCGTCAACCGCGACGGCCGCGTGATGGGCCGCCACGACGGCGTTGCCCGCTACACCGTGGGCCAGGGCAAGCGCCTGGGGCCGGCGGCGATGGACCGCGGCGAGCGCCAGGTGGTGCTGGCGACCGATCCCGCCACACGGCGGATCGTGATCGGCCCGCGCCATGCCGGCACGACGCATCTGCGGCTGTCGGAGGTCAACTGGCTCCTGCCCGTGCCCCCAGAGCCTTTTTCCTGCCGGGTGAAGCTGCGTGCCCGTGAGGCGCCGCAGCCGGCGACGGTGGTGCCGACACGCTGGGGCGCCGAAGTGCGGATGGACGCGCCGGTGCAGCCCGCTCCCGGCCAGGCCTGCGTATTCTATGCCGGCGAGCGCATCCTGGGCGGCGGCTTCATTCGCCGGCCGGATTGGCGGCCTGATTTCCAACCGGGCGAATCGACCATCGGCGAGGGGGAGGTTGACGGCTTGGGCCTGGGAGGGCTATCTCCCGCGCCTCTCGGCTTGGATGGCGGCGTAGCTCAGCGGTAGAGCAGGGGAATCATAATCCCTTGGTCGGTGGTTCAAATCCGCCCGCCGCTACCA
>JBBIQA010000198.1:0-7337 GCA_037442565.1 Rhodospirillales bacterium | reverse complement strand
GGCTGGCAAAATGATTACCTCCTCTCCCTGCTACGACAAATGCGATAGCCCTGCCACGAGGGGGAGGGAGAAGAAAGGGCGGTGGTTGGCGGCTTGGGTTTCGCGACGAGGGATGTGTCGGAATTTGGACCTGGTTTGATCGAGGCGACAAATTCCTGGGACGCGCGCCGTGAGACGGAGCCGGGATTGGGGTTGCCGTCGAGCAGGGCGCCCGCGTTCGCCTCAGGATGAGGCGGCGGCGCCCCTGGCCGTCTGTCCGTTCACCCGATAGGGCCGCCGATCTCGATCACCGCGTCCACGGCGAAGGCGCCCTGGCCTTCGGGCATGGCGAAGACCGGGTTGAGGTCGATGGACTGGACGGCGGGACCCGATTGGGCGGCGAAGACCGACAGGCGGGCGAGCATGGCGGCGAGGGCCTTCACGTCCGCCGGCTGACGGCCGCGGGCGCCGAGCAGCAGGGGGGCGCCCTTGATCGAGCGGATCATCTGCTCGGCCACATCCTCGCCGAACGGGCAGCGGCGGAAGACCACGTCCTTGAGGATTTCGACGAAGATGCCGCCGAGGCCGAACATGGCCATCGGGCCGAACACCGGGTCGCGGTGGATGCCGAGGATGCACTCGACGCCGCCCTTGAGCTGCTTGGCGACCAGCACGCCCTCGATCCTGGCATGCGGGGCGGCGGTCTTGGCGCGTTCCAGCAGCAGGGCGAAGCCGTCGCGCACGGCGGCGGCATCGGCGATATCCAGCAGAACGCCGCCGATTTCGGATTTATGCAGGATGTCCGGCGAGAGGATCTTCATGACCACCGGGAAGCCGAAGCCCTCGGCCATCGCGACGGCCGTCTCGGCGGTGTCGCACGGCGCCTCCGGGGCGGATTGGATGCCGGCCTCGGCGAGCAGGCGCTTGGCCTCGGCTTCGGTGGGGGTTGCGGCCGGCAGGGCGACCTGCGGAACCGCCGGCGGGGCGGCGGGTGGCGGGGCGGCGAAGGCGGCGCCGTAGCGGCCCATGGCGTCGATGGCGACCACGGCGCGGGTCGGGTCCTCATGCACGACCCAGCCATCGGCTTCCAGCTCGTCGCGGCCGGCCTGCGGGGTGATGACCGAGAGAACATAGAGCCGGTCCGGATGGGCCTTCATCACTGGGTTCAGTTGCTCGCGGATCGCCGGCCAGCGCTTGGAGGAGGCGGTCATGGAGAAGAAGCCGAGCACCGAGGCATAGCCGCCGTCGCGGACCATGGACTCCGTAAATGTGTTGACCAGGGTGATGTCGTTGGTGACCTGCGCCGTGGCATCCACCGGGTTGCGCGGGGCGCAGAAGGGGATGAGGGCGCGAAGCTTGTCCTGGGCGGCTTGCGGCATTTCCGGCATGTCGAGGCCGAGGCTCTCGGCCACGTCGCTGATCAGCACGCCGGCGCCGCCGGAGACGGTGATGACCCCCAGGGTATTGCGAACCGGGTAGATCTTCCGGGTGGCGGTATGGGCGATGTCCAGCATTTCCTCGGAATTGCGGGCACGGAAGACGCCGAATTCGGCCATCACGGCTTCGGTAACGGCGTCGTCGCCGGCGATGGAGGCGGTGTGGGACTTGGCGGCCTTGCCGCCCAGTTCGCTGCGGCCGACCTTCTGCATGACGATGGGCTTCTTGGCCGCCTTGGCCGCGGTGAGGGCGGCGATCAGGCCGGGGGCCTCGCGGATGCCCTCGGCGTAGACGGCGATCACGTCCACTTCGGGGTTTTCGGCCAGCCAGCCGATGCACTCGCCGACGGTCACGTCCGCCTCGTTGCCGGTCATGACGCAGAGCGAGGCGCCGATGCCGCGGTTGCGGGCCAGGGTGTAGAGATGGGTGCCATAGGCGCCGGACTGGCTGGCGATGCCGATGCGCCCGGCCACCGGCCAGCCGCTATCGAACGAGGAGGAGAACGTGGCGTAATAGCCGAGCCTTGCGTCGAACACGCCGAGGCAGTTCGGGCCGAGGATGCGCATGCCGGCGGCGCGGGCCTCGGCGATCATGGCGGCCTGGGCGCGTTCGCCCGCTTCGTCCACCTCGGCGAAACCGGCGGTGAACATGACCACGCCCTTGACGCCGAGTTTGGCGAGATCGGCGACCGCCTGCACGGCGATCTCGGCGGGAACGGCGACGATGGCGACGTCGGGGACCTCCGGCAGGTCGGCGATGGAAGCGTAGGCCTTCAGCCCCTGGATTTCCGGGCGCGACGGGTTGACCGGGTACAGCGCGCCCTTGAAGCCCTGGTTCTTCATGTAGGCGATCGGCCGGCCGCCGATGCGGGTGGCGTCGCTGGACGCGCCTATGACGGCGATCGAGCGGGGGGCGAGCAGCGGCGTGAGGCTCGCGAACCGGCCTTGGGCGGCGGATGAAGCGGTGGACATTGGCTTGGATTTTCCTCTCGCGGCAGGGCACGGGCCCTTGCCGGCCCGGTTTCCCGATCGGTGCTTCCGATCTGATTGCCCAGTTTGATCCGGCCTCGCGATCCCGGCAAGCGGGCGGGCCCCGGCTATCCGGCCTGGGCCCGCCGGCTGCGACGCCAGGTCGAGTGCGTCAGGATTGGGCGTCCGGCGACAACACGATGCAGTTGGACTTGCGGCTCAGCTTCTCGCAGGCCTGCACCGCCGCCTCCCGCGACAGACCAACCATGCGGGCGCGGTACAGCGTGCCCTTCGGCTGGCGGACGCTGGAAACCGACGGATGCGCCGCCGCGAGCGGATCGCGCGCATGGTCCTTCGCGGCCCCGAGGGCGGCGTGGGCAAGGGTTTCGCTGCCGAATGCGCCAACCTGGATGGCCCAGTGGCCACCGGATGTCGTGGCGCTACGACGCATCGGCACCGGCTCCGCGGCCTGCGCGGAGGCTATCAGGTGAAAGCGCGACGGCTTCGGGGCCGGGGGCACATACAGCGCCACCTGTTCGGCCGGCGGCGGGACGGGGAGCGGGCGCGACGGCGCCGCCATCGCCACCTGCTCGAACCGGGCTGGCGCGGGGGCCGGCTCGGGCGTCCGTGCGGGCTCGGGCGCGGGCGGCGGTTCGGGCAGCTGGGCGACCTGGACCGGGCCGGGGGCGGGCGCGGGAACGCTGCCCCGGCGAGCGCTGCCGGCGGTATCGCCGCGATAGGCGAAGGCGCTGATATCCACCGGCGGCGCGCCGCGGCGGCCATAGCGGGTGCCGGCCGGGATGTAGGTCGGCAGCGCGTTCATGGCGTACTGCTCGGCGGGGGAACGTCGGCGTGGGCTGGCGTCGGCCAGGCGCGGACCGATCGCGGCGACGTATTTGCGCGTCTCGTCCGGCAGCGCGCGATTGTTGCTCAGATAATCGTCCAGCCGCGTCGGGCCGGCGTTATAGGCCGCGAGGAAGCCAGGCGAGCCGTAGATGTCGTACATCTCGCGCAGATAGGCGGTGCCGGCCATGATGTTTTCATGCGGGTCGAACGGATCCGGCCCGAGGTTGTGGCGCTCGCGCAACTCGTCATAGGTGGCGGGCATCACCTGCATCAGGCCCATGGCGCCGGCGCTGGAGGTGATCAGGCGGCCGTTGCGATACAGCGAGCCGCCGGATTCCTGGCGCATGACCGCCCGGATCCAGGAGTCCGGAACATCGAACCGCTTGGAGGCTTCGCGGATATAGGGGCCCCAGGGATCGCTCGGGGGGCCGGGCGGGGTGTAGTCGCCGCGGGCGCGGGAGGCATAGTCCGAGGCTTCCTTGCTGGCGCCGACCTGCGGGCCGCTGGCGCAGGCCGACAGCAGAGCCAGAACCGCGACGCAGCCGAAGGCACGCAGCCATGCGGCACGTGGGACGAAGGCTCGGCCGGGGACAATGATTTTGCCAGCGGGGGAGCGGGAAAACAGCATCATCCGCGGATAGCCTCCGTCATAGCGCGGCCTGAAATCGGCCATGGGAAAAGGTCGTTCCACGCCGGCCCGGAGGGCCGTCGCTCAGGTAGGAGATCAGCAATAGGCTCTAACCCATTATCCGATACCGATGTTGTCGGCAATATGTTATCGGCGCAGAAGATAGCGTAAAGTTTACAAAGTGCAGGGCCGTGGCCTATGCGCCACCCTCGCCAGCGTTCTGCCCGCCGGGGGCGTCAACAGGAAGCACTGCCATGGCATCCGGAGCGGGCCACGGCGAACAGGAGAGCGACGCGAGGCTCATGAACGGGTTCATCTGGCAACACACGGCATTCTGCCGGGCCTACCGGACCGCCGGTTCGGCGCTTCTGCTCGCCCTCGTTCTGGGTGTAAGCGCGTGCGGGGCCGATAATCCCGCCCCGGACGTGAAGGTCGGGCTGGCTCCGGAAGCTGTGGTTCTGCACGGCACGATCCTGGCGATGCGGCCGGTAGAGCCGGATCTGAGGACGGCCGGGGCGGCCGTCCTGAGCGACCTGGAGCGGGCGGCGAGCGTCGGCACACCCGGTGCCGGCGCCGGCGGGGGTGTTCGGGACAACCAGGAACAGGGGCCGGCGATGGACTTCATCGTCCGTGAAACGGGCGGTGCCACGATCGCGGTGGTGCAGGCCAACACCCAGCATTTCCGGGTTGGGGATCAGGTGGCGATCGTGCGCGGCGATCGGACCCGCCTGTCCCGGCCCGGCGCCTGATGCGGTAATGACGACCTGGACGCCGCCAATCCGTATCCGCCGGCTGTCCCGAAGCGGTGCGGCATGGCGTTGCCCTGGCCTGCCAAGAACGGGAACGCCGACACATTGCGGCCGTGGTTCTACGCATGCTGTTGCGCCATGCGCGCCATGCCGCTGCCTAGATCCGTTTCGGTAAGTGCTGGCACGGCTGTAGGCCAATCCGCGACCGCAGGGCGCCATCGCGGGAAAGGCTGGTATCGAAGCCGACTTTTCCGTGGCGCGCGCGCAAAATCGTCAGAGGGATTATTGCCAGCCCATAGATGCGCACCCAAGGTCTGGTGGCTGAGGCGGAGCAAGACCCCTCTGACTTCCAGAGACTTACATTCGATACGTTACCGTCGTATTGTCGTCACAGAGAATTTCCCTGTGCCGCCGACTGCTACTTTTAACCATTACTACCCTCCGAAGAGTATCCAGAGGCGAACTGACCTTCCCCAGCCGAGGGGCCGAATGTCGCATTGGATGGATGCCGCCAAACCGGAGCCGACAGCGTCCGCATCTGATTCGACCCGTTGCGGCTTGCCTGTAGTGTCACGGTCATTGCCGAATTTTGCGCGGTCGCGGCGGGATGCCCCGATGGCGCGGTACTGCTCGGGTTGCCGTTGCCCTGGGCCATGGAGACGCTGCTGGAGAGTGCCAGCAACATTCCTGCGACTAGGATACGATTCATCGTCAGACCCTCTCTGTTGTTGCTCGGCGAAACCAATCCGCCGGTCGTTCCAGGAGGCGTTTGCCGGGATGACTTTTGAGGCGGCAACGCCTCCTGCTCATCTTGCCCAACACGATTGAGCAGATATTCTTGCCGTCCTGCACAACAAGACGCCCAATCGGTCACGATTCTGTGAGTGCCGAGGCCCGCCCGGAGACGCGCGATACGCATGATAAAGATCCCTGCGGCCATCGCAGCGACGGACGCGCACGCTTGGGCAGGCTCAGAACCGGACGGTCAGGCTCGTCAGCCAGGCTGGGGAAGCAGCCAGCAGCGCGGTCTCCAGCGAACGATCGAAGCCTGTCAGGATCAGCGCGGCGACGAGAAGGGCGCCGGTGCCGAGAACACGTTCGCCCATCCGTCCGGTGCGCGACAACCTGCCGCGCCAAACCGTGAGCGCCTCATGCGAGAGCAGGCCAATCAGGATCATCGGCACCGCGGTGCCCAGTCCGAACGCTGCCATGACCGCAATGACACCGGGCAGATCGCGGCCTTGCGCCGCGAGGAGCGAGGCCGCGCCAAGCGTCGGTCCAACACAGGGAGCCCAGACCGCGCCCAGCAGCAAACCGAGCAAGAACTGTCCGCCGACGGTGTCTGGCGAAATCCGCTCCATCAGAGCGTTGCCGGCATTGGCAAGCGGTCCAGCGGCGAGCGCGAAGCGCTGGTGCAAGGCGCCACTGAGCAGGACAATCCCGAATGCCCCGAGCAGCGCCGCGAAGACCATGCGAAAAATGCCGCTGTCGAGGCCGATCGAAAAGCCGATCATTGCGACGAACAGACCGACCCCAACAAAAGACAGGAGCAGACCACCTGCCAGGGCGAAAAGTCCTCCGCGGCGTTTGGCTGTCGCGGCCCCCAGCACCAGCGGCAGCAGTGGCAGCACGCAGGGGGAAAGCAGCGAGACCATCCCTGCGAGAAAACCGAATCCCAAGCTCACCGGCGATAGGCCCATAGCAGTATCCTGCCTCGCCTATTGATAGGCCTTCACAAGCAATGCCCTGATCGCATCGCGATCGGTGTCGCCGACGAGGCGACCCTTCTCGGTGGTGCCGTGAAACACGATAAGGGTGCTCTGCGTCTGCGCACCCACGGCGCGCACGAAATCCTTCTGGGTATCGAAGTCGATCCGGTAGAGCGCCAGATCGTGGAATTCGGGGGCGTCAAGCAACTGGTCGAGCACGGGACGTTGCACCGCGCAGGTCGCGCACCAGCTTGCCGAGATATAGACCAGGATCGGCTTGCCTTCATGCTGGGCCGCCGCAAAGGCCTGGGGCGTGAAAGACGTGTCCGTCGCCGCCCATGCGAGACCCCCTGAAGCGTTCCAGGGCAGATTCCAAAAGGAAGTGGCGGCGCCCGACGCAAGGCCGGCCGCGAGCAGAAAGACGCCGAGGAACCGGGTGTGACGCATCCGTGCCTCCGAGGCATCGCCCGATGTCAGGTCTCGTCTTTGACCAGACGTTTGAGGCCGATAATCGGCCTCGGCGCTATGACCATAGCGTTCTGCGTTGCCGGAAAGGCAGCTCCACGGAGGCCAGCCTCCGCGGAGCTCAAGCGGCTGCCTTCAGTTGCCGCAGCCTTCCGTCGAATACCCGGCCTGCGCCTGGCCCATCCCCGGCTTCAATTGCGAAGCATCGCACGCAGAGGGCGCCATGGGCTTGTTCGGCAGCGCGGCTGCAGGGGGTGGCGCCGGATTACACGCGGCCAACGCCAGGATCATTCCGCCGGCCATTACCAGCGGCAGCTTGGTGGTGATGAAACGTTTCATGCAATCCTCCTTCAGCTTTTCGACTTAGCGGAACAGCCCGCTAATTGCGCGAATTAGCGCACACGCGGGCATCCTGGTAATTGATCTAAATCAGAAATGTCACTGATCGGTCACAAGCATTCGACCGTGGATTGCGTGGCTCCGGCGGATCGGCATAGCGTTAACAGGCTGCGGAAATTCGCCTTCCGGCACGAAGGATAATCTGATTCGCTTCCTT
>JBBIQA010000197.1:0-7361 GCA_037442565.1 Rhodospirillales bacterium | reverse complement strand
CCCGCAAGGGAACTCGTTCCCTTGACCCTTTTGAATAGGTTTGCTGGGAAAGGGGGCCTAACCGACGTAGCCGTTGATGGGCTTCGGCATGCCCCCTTTCCCAGCAAACCCGTCCATGGGGTTGAGGGGACGAGTCCCCTCACGGGTGCAGGGCAGCGCCCGCCGGGGTCTGGGGCGGAGCCCCAGCCTTGCTAGCCCTCGACGTATTCGACCGCGGTGTTCCGTTCACGGCCGCCGAACATAATGTCGGTCGTGATTTCGTCCACGGTGTTGCAGCCGCAATAGGCCATGGTGTTGTCGAGTTCCTTGCGGATCAGGCCCACCGCTTTCGCCGCCCCCGCCTGGCCGGCCACCGCCGTGCCGTACAGCGTGGCCCGGCCGGTGAGCACGGCCTTGGCGCCGAGCGCCAGCGCCTTGGCGATATCGGACCCGCGGCGCACGCCGCTGTCCAGGATCACCGTGCCCTTGGTACCGACGGCCTCGGCGATTTCCGGCAGCGCGTCGATCGAGGCGACGGCGCTGTCCATGTTCCGCCCGCCATGGTTGGAAACCACGATGCCGTCCACGCCGTACCCGATGGCCTTCACCGCGTCGTCCGGCCGGTTGATCCCCTTCACCATCAGGATGCCGGGCCACATGTCGCGGAAGATGCGGATGTCGTCCCAGCACAGGCTGTCCTGGCGCATGATCGCCCCGGTGGCGGGGTCGGAGCGCAGCGAGCGCTTGAGCTTGCCGGGGTAATTCTCGTAGCGCGGCATTCCGGTGGTGGCGAGGTACCGGAACATCACCTTCGCCAGCCAGGCCGGGTGCTCCAGCATGTCTGTCACCGCGGTGAAGTTCGGGTGGAACGGCATGTTGAAGCCGTTCTTGGCGTTGTATTCGCGGTTCGGCGGCACGATCGTGTCCACCGTGATGATCAGCGCCTCGAAGCCGCAATTCTTCGCCCGCTCGATCAGCTCATAGGACAGCTTGCGCTCCTTCCAGACATAGAGCTGGAACCACAGCCGCCCCGCGGCTTCCTTGGCCACCTTCTCCATCGATGTCATGGACCCGGTGGCGAGCGTGAAGGGGATGCGCGCGGCGGCTGCCGCCTTGGCCAATTCCAGCTCGCCCTCGTACCAGCACAGCCCGGCCGCCCCGGTGGGCGCGATCGCCATCGGCATGCCGGCCGGCTTGCCGAACAGCATGGTTTCCATCGTCCGCCCGGAAACGTCGACCAGGGCGCGGTGCTTGAGCTTCAGCCGCTCGAACGCCGCGCGGTTGTTGCGCAGCGCGACCTCCTCCTCGGTGCCGCGATCGACGAACTCGAAAATGCCTCTGGGCAGCTTCTTCTTCGCGGCGGCGCGCAGATCGAAGATATTGTGGCAGTCATCCAATGCGGCCATGGCTTTCCCCCGTTCCCGCGATGATGAACCGGGGAGCCAAGCTGTCAACCGGGTGCGCTGACCTCCGGCAGAATGTCGCCCTTCAGCTTCAGCACGGCGCCCATCCAGACCGCGTGCTTCAGATGATCGTCGCGCGGCCGGCCGGACTCCGGATGCACCAGCACCGTCAGGCCCATGCGGTTGAGCATCAGGAACGGCATCAGGGTCGGAAACAGCGCCGGCTCGAAGGCGATCTGGTACATCGCCTGCGGGTGTGGCCCCACCGGCACGTCGTGCCAGCGTCCCATCCGCACGGTGAAGCGTTCCTCCACCCATTGCCGCAGGGCGGCCGCCACATCCTTGGTCGCCGGATCGTAGTAGACATGCGCGTGGTAGCTATCGATGGCCTGGGTCTCGGTCGGGGCCGTCATGTCGCTTCTCCTGCCGGCGGTCAGTCGACCGCGACGCCGGCTGCTTGCAGCATCTGCTTCACGTCTTTCTTCGCCACCTTGCCGTAGCCGGATTTCGGCAGCTCCGCCCAGCGCACGAAGCGGGCGGGCCATTTGTATTTGGCCAGCTGGCCGTCCAGATGGCGCAGCAGCTCGCCGTCCGAGACCTCCTGCGCCAGCACCAACACGGCCACGCCCGATTCCCCCCATTTCGGATGCGGCAGCCCCAGCACGCAGGCCTCCGCGACCGCCGGATGGGTCAGCAGCGCCTCCTCGATTTCGCGCGGATAGACGTTCGAGCCGCCGGAGATGTACATGTCGGACTGCCGCCCGGTGATGAACAGGAAGCCCTCGGCGTCCAGATGGCCCAGATCGCCGGTATGGAACCAGCCATGCGCCATGGCTTTTTCGGTGGCCTCGGCGTTGCCGTAATAGCCGGCGAACACCGCCGGGCCGCGCACGCAGATCTCGCCGGTTTCGTTGGCATCCAGACGTTTGCCGGCATTGTCCAGGATGGCGATCTCCATGCCGGTGCGCGGAAAGCCGCAACTGCCCACCTTCATGTCGTCGTCCGTGCTGTGCAGCGCCGGCGGCAGCACGGTGATGTTGCCGGTCACCTCGCCGAGGCCGAAATACTGCACCAGCACCTTGCCCAGCTTTCGCAGCGCATGAACCTGGTCGGCCCGGTACATCGGCGCACCGGCATAGATCACATAGCGCAGGCTGGAATGATCGTAGCGGTCCACCGCCTCGTGCCTGGTCAGCATGGTCAGGATGGTCGGCACGGTGAACAGGTTGGTGATGCGGTGCCGCTCCACCAGCGCCCAGGCTTCCTCGCAGTCCAGCCGTTCGCCGCTCAGCAGCACCGTCACCGCCCCGCGCGCCACCTGGCTCAGCTGGTGGATCCCGGCCCCGTGCGACAGCGGCGCCACCACCAGGGAGGCATCCTGCTCGGTGGTTCCGGGCATGAGGTCGCACAGATGGTTGGTGATCACGAATTCCATCTGGCCATGCGTCAGAATGCCCGCCTTCGGCCGTCCGGTGGTGCCGGAGGTATAGAAGAACCAGGCCGGATGATCGCGCTCCACGTCCACGCCATGCTTCACCGAAGCTGCCCGGTCGGCCGCCAGCGCCTCCCAGTCCAGTCCGCCGCCGCCGATGCGGATGTGCAGATGCGCCGCCGGGTTCTCCGCCCGCGCGGCGGCCTCATGTTCGGGGAACGCGCTGTCGAAGATATGGGCGGAGGCGCCGGAGGATTGCGCCAGATAGGCCACCTCCGGCGGGGTCAGCCGGAAATTGGTCGGCACCCACACCGCGCCGATGGTCCAGCACGCCCACATCGTCTCGATCACGGCGTTGGAGTTGCGCGCATGCACCAGCACGCGGTCGCCCTTGTTCACGCCCCGCGCCGCCAGCGCCCCGGCGGCGGCGCGCACCCGGGCGGAAAGCTCCGCCCAGGTCCAGGTCGTGTCGCGCCAGATCAGCGCCGGGCGGTCGGGGAAGCGCCGCGCGGTCTGCGCCAGCAGATGCGCCAGATTGCTCGTCGGGATCAGCGCCCCCTCCTTCAGCGTAGCGGCTCCAGGATCGAGACGTAGTTGGCCACCGCCGCGCCGCCCATGTTGAACACGCCCGCCCGCTCGGCCTTCGGCAACTGCATGTCCCCGGCCTCGCCGGCGAGCTGCATGGCGGTGATGGCGTGCATGGAAACGCCGGTGGCACCGATCGGATGGCCCTTGGCCTTCAGCCCGCCGGAGGGGTTCACCGGCAGCCTGCCGTCCTTCGCCGTCCAGCCCTCCAGCACCGCGCGCGCGCCCTGGCCGGGAGCGGTCAGGCCCATGGCCTCGTATTCCAGCAGTTCGGCGATGGTGAAGCAGTCATGGCTCTCCACGAAGGACAGATCCTCCAGTTTCATTCCGGCCTGTTCCAGCGCCATGTGCCAGGCCTTCGCCGCGCCCTCGAACGCGGTGATGTCGCGCTTGCTGATCGGCAGGAAATCGTTCACGTGCACGGCGGCGCGGAAGCGGATCGCCTTGTTCATGCCGCGCGCGGTGTCCTCGTCGGTCAGGATCATCGCCGCCGCCCCGTCCGACACCAAGGAACAATCGGTGCGCTTCAGCGGCGCCGCCACATAGGGGTTGCGCTCGGAAACGTTGCGGCAGAAATCGAATCCGAGATCCTTGCGCATCTGCGCATAGGGATTGTCCACCCCGTTCTTGTGGTTCTTCGCCGCGATCGCCGCCAGTGCGTCGGACTGGTCGCCGTAGCGCTGGAAATACTGGCTGGCGATCTGGCCGAACACGCCGGCGAAGCCAGCGGGAATGTCGCCCTCCTCCTTGCGATAGGCAGCGTTCAGCAGGATGTCGCCCACCTTCGCGCCGGGCGTGGCGGTCATCTTCTCCGCGCCGATCACCAGCGCGAACCGGCCGCGCCCGGCGGCCAGATAGTCCCGCGCGCCATGCACCGCGGCGGACCCCGAGGCGCAGGCATTCTCATAGCGCGTCGCCGGCTTGAAGCGCAGCTCGGGCAGCAGCTGCATTACCAGCGAGGACGGAAAGTCCTGGTTGGAAAAGCCGTTGTTGAACAGGCTGACGAACACCGCGTCGACCTCGGACGGGCTGATCCCCGCGTCGGCGATCGCGGCGCCGGCCACCTTGCCGATCAGGCTCTCGACATCCGGATCCTCGAGCTTGCCGAACTGGCTGTGCGCCCAGCCGACGATGCAGGCCTCGGTCATTGGTTTTCTCCCCGGGAGAGTGTTGCCTCGGCCGGAGGTTAGGACGACGGAGGAAGCAAGGCCAGGGGACAGAATCCCCTGGCTTCCCGTGCTACCGCCCGCCCTGGATCTTCGCCCAGGTATCGCGCAGCCCCACCGTCCGGTTGAACACCAGCTTCTGCGGTGAGCTGTCGGGGTCGGCGCAGAAATACCCGGTGCGTTCGAACTGCACCGGCCCACCCGCGGGGGCCGCCGCCAGTGCCGGTTCGGCCCAGCTTCCCGTCAGCACTTCCAGCGAATTTGGGTTCAGATCGGCCATTACGTCGCCCTCCGCCCCGGGGTCCGGTCGGGTAAACAACTGATTATACAGCCGGATCTCCGCCGGCACGGCGTCCGCCGCCGCCACCCAGTGCAGCGTCGCCTGCACCTTGCGCCCGTCCGGCGCGTTGCCGCCGCGCGTGGCCGGATCGTAGGTGCAGCGCAGTTCCACCACCTCGCCGGACGCGTCCTTGATCGCTTCTCGGCACGTGACGAAATAGCCGTAGCGCAGCCGCACCTCCTTGCCGGGCGACAGGCGATAGAACTTCTTCGGCGGGGTCTCCATGAAGTCCTCCCGCTCGACATACAGCTCCCGGCCGAACGTGATGGGGCGCGTGCCGGCCGCGGGATCGTCCGGATGGTTGATCGCCTCCAAGGTCTCGGTCTGGCCTTCCGGGTAGTTCTCGATCACCAGCTTCAGCGGCCGCAGCACCGCCATGCGGCGCGGCGCCGTGCGGTTCAGGTCCTCGCGGATCGTGTGGTCGAACATCGCCACGTCCACCACGGAATTGGCGCGCGCCACGCCAACCCGGCGGATGAAGTCGCGAAGCGCCGCCGCCGGCACGCCGCGCCGGCGCAGGCCGGCCAGGGTCGGCATGCGCGGATCGTCCCAGCCGGAAACATGCCCATCCCGCACCAGCGTGGTCAGGATGCGCTTGGACAGCACGGTGTAGCCGATATTCAGCCGGGCGAACTCGTACTGCTTCGGCCGTGTGGCGATGCCCAGCCGCTCGATCGGCAGATGGTCCAGCAGCCACTCGTACAGCGGCCGGTGATCCTCGAACTCCAGCGTGCACAGCGAATGGGTGATGCCCTCGATCGCGTCGGACTGTCCATGCGCGAAGTCGTAGGTGGGGTAGATGCACCAGGCTGTGCCGGTGCGTGGGTGCTCGGCATGCAGGATGCGGTACAGCACCGGATCGCGCAGGTTCATGTTGCCCGCGGCCATGTCGATCCTGGCCCGAAGCACGCAGGCGCCGTTGGGAAACTTGCCCGCCCGCATGTCGCGGAACAGCGCCAGGTTCTCCTCGGCCGGGCGGGTGCGGTGCGGACTGTTCTGTCCGGGCTCGGTCAATGTGCCCCGCGCGGCGCGCATCTGCTCGGGCGGTGTGTCGTCCACATAGGCGTCGCCGTTCACGATCAGATGCTCCGCCCAGGCGTACAGCTGCTCGAAATAGTCCGACGCGTGGTGCAGATGCTCGCCCCAGTCGAAGCCGAGCCAGCGGACATCGCGCTGGATCGCGTCGATGAACTCCTGCTCCTCCTTGGTCGGGTTGGTGTCGTCGAAGCGTAGATGACACCGGCCGCCGAACTCCCTCGCCACGCCGAAATTCAGGCAGATGGACTTGGCGTGCCCGATATGCAGATAGCCGTTCGGTTCCGGCGGGAAGCGGGTGACAATCCCCGGCACGCGGCCTTGCGCCAGGTCGGCCTCGATGATGTCGCGGATGAAGTCCCGCCCCGCTTCCTGGGGTGTCGCGTCAAGCGTCTCGGTGGCCGTCATGTCTGCTGATCCGTCCCGCAAAGCCGAAAGAGGCGGCAACCTACAGCCAGACGACGCATTTGGCGAAATGCCGCCGGCCGGGGGGGAGTAAGGCCAGGGGCTCCGCCCCTGGACCCCCGCTAAGGGCTCGCCCTTAGCGGGGGTCCAGGGGGCAGAGCCCCCTGGCCTTGCTTGCCTCCGACGCTCGTCCGCATCAGCATGGCGGCAATGCTGCCGGCCGTCAGAGCTGAATCGGGAGTTGTCATGACACGTCCTTTCGCCGACCTGCGTGTTCTGGATTTCACCACCACCATCGCCGGCCCGTACTGTGCCCGGCTGCTGGCCGACGCGGGGGCGGATGTCATCAAGATCGAGTCTCCGGAGGGCGAGCTCACCCGCCATCGCCCGCCGCTGCGTGAGGGCGCCAGCACGTCCTACGGCCAGTTGAACGCCGGCAAGCGCAGCCTGGTGCTGAACCTGAAGGAGCCGGGGGCGGTGGAGATCGTCCGCCGCCTGGTGGCCCAGGCCGATGTGCTGACGGAGAATTTCCGCCCCGGCGTCATGGCCCGCTTCGGCCTGGACTACCCGGCGCTGGCCGAGATCAACCCAAGGCTGATCTACTGCGCGATCTCCGGCTACGGGCAGACCGGGCCTTCCTCGGAACTGGCCGCCTACGCGCCGGCGATCCACGCGTCGTCGGGCTACGACCTGGCGCATCTGGTCTACCAGGAGGGCCGCGAGCGCCCGGACAATTGCGGCATCTACACCGCCGACATCCTGAGCGGCACCTACGCCTACGCCGCCATCGCCACCGCTCTCGTGCAGCGCCACGCCACCGGGCACGGGCAGATGATCGACGTGTCCATGCTGGAGGCGATGCTGAACCTGACCACCACCGAGGTGCAGCTGGCGCAATTTCCCCAGCCGCCCT
The DNA here is from genome assembly GCA_037442565.1 of Rhodospirillales bacterium. Classification (GTDB taxonomy): domain Bacteria; phylum Pseudomonadota; class Alphaproteobacteria; order Acetobacterales; family Acetobacteraceae; genus PALSA-911. Next base: position 103 of record JBBIQA010000197.1, on the reverse strand, counting down.
CCGGCAAGCCGCTGTTCAGCCCGGTGGCGACCGCGAACGGCTACATCATGCCGGCCATCGCCAGCGAACGCACCTTCCAGAACCTGGCCCGCGCCGCCGGGCG
>JBBIQA010000196.1:1900-7410 GCA_037442565.1 Rhodospirillales bacterium | reverse complement strand
ACTCGCAGATGCGGACACCTGCCCATCATCACCTGGAAGGTATTAGGGCAGTGGGCGGGCATTTGGTATCGCCACGGGGCACGACGCGGCAGGAAAATGCGCGTAATGAATGGAATTTTACCATTCTCCCGCGCGCCCACTCGACGGGGATGGCGGTGTCGGGCTAGCTTGGCCATGGAGCAGATCCGGCCTGGCCATCGTCCTTCGTGTCACGAGTGCGATTCAGGTAAAAAAAAATTCCAATGCGTCGTCATAATTTTTATGGCGACGGTCACGTACGGGGAGTGTGTCTATGACCAATGCGTTCAAGGCTGCGATCGGCCGCCGCAATTTGATCAAAACCGGGGCCGTTGCCGGCACTGTCATCGGTGCCTCACAGCTAGGAGCGCCGTTCATCCTGTCCGCCCGGGGCGAAGTGCCGATCAAGGTCGGCATGATCAACCCACTGACCGGCACCTTGTCGGCGCTCGCCCGCACCGAGGTGGAGGGCACGCAGTACGGCTTCGATGAGATCAACAAGAAGGGCGGCATCCTCGGCCGGCAGGTTCAGTTGCTGGTGGAGGATTCGAACAACGACGTCGGCACCGGCGTGCAAAAAGCGCGAAAACTGTTCGACCGCGACAACATCGACGTGCTGTTCGGCGACGTGAACTCGGCGATTTCGCTGGCGCTGGCGCAGGTTTCGTCGCAGCAGGGCAAACTGCACATCGTCACTGGCGGGCATACCGATGCCATCACCGGCAAGGACTGCCACTGGAACGTGTTCCGCGTCTGCAACTCCACCGTGATGGATGCGTCCGCGATCGCCCAGGTGCTGATGGATAAGCTCGGCAAGAAATGGTTCTTCATGACGCCGGACTACGCCTACGGCCATTCCGTGCAGGAGGCGTTCGAGAAGAAGCTGAAGGCCGGCGGCGGCACGTCCGACGGCGTGTTGGCGCCGCTTGGCACCAGCGATTTCTCCGCTTACCTGATCAAGGCCCAGGCGGCGCAGCCGGACGTGTTCATCTGTCTGATGGGCGGCCAGGACCAGGTCAACTGCCTGAAGCAGTTCGTCCAGTTCGGCCTCGACAAGCGCATGAAGCTTGGCGGCGCGCTGTTCGAGTTCGAGCTGATCCAGTCCAGCCCGCCGGAAACCCGCTTCGGCTGGTGGGACATGGAGTGGTACTGGAACCAGCCCAATATCCCCGGCGTGAAGGCCTTTGCGGAGGGCATCAAGGCCAAGACCGGCAACGTCGCCACCGCGCGCCACTGGTTCGGCTATGTCGCCTGCCATTCGCTCGCGCTGGCCGCGGCCAAGGCCAAGAGCCTCGACGGCGTGGCGCTGTCGCGCGCGATGGAGGGGCTGGAACTGCCGCCGGAGATCGCGATGTCGACGGAAAAGGCGTACTACCGGGCGGGCGATCACCAGTTGATGAGCGGCGTACTGGTGGGTGAGGCGCAGAATCCGCCCGCGGGCGGTGACAAGAACGATCTGTACAAGGTTATCACTACCGTGCCGGGCGAGCAGGCGGCAGGTCCGGTCACGGATTCCGGCTGCACGATCAAGTACCCCGCCTGACGCCAAGCGTCCAAGGCTTCCCCGGCAGGCATCCACGCGGCTGCCTGCCGGCGGATTGACCGCAACCATCCGATACCAGGGAAAGGTCATCACCGATGGCCCAGGAATTACTGTTCAATATCTTCAACGGGCTGATCATCGGCGCCTTCTATGTGCTGATGGCGCTGGGCCTGTCGCTGATCCTTAACCTCTCCGGGGTCATCAACTTCGCCCATGGCACGTTTCTGGCCCTTGGCGGCTATGTTGCCTACACCGTGGAGCCCTATATCGGCTTCTGGGCCGCGCTGCTGGTGGCACCGGTGGTCATCGCGCTGTTCGGCCTGGTGCTGGAACGGTTCATGATCCGCCGGCTGTACGGGCGCGATCCGCTCTACAGCCTGCTGCTGACCTTCGGGCTGGCCTACATCTTCCAGGATTTCATGCGCAGCGTCTGGGGCTCCAACGGCCTGCCTTTCACCGTGCCGGAGTTTCTCTCCAAGCCGCTCAGCTACGAGTTCTTCTTCCTGACCGGCTATCGCGTGTTCATGATGGCCGTGGTGATCATCGCCGTCGGCGGGCTGTTCCTGTTCCTGCGCTACACCCGCATGGGCGTGCGCATCCGCGCCGGCACGCTCGATCTCGATACGGTCTCGGTGCTCGGGGTGAACGTGCGCGGCCTGCGTGCCTTCAATTTCGCCCTCGGCATCTTCCTGGCCGGCCTGTCGGGCGTCCTTGCCGGCGGGCAGCTCAGCCTGCAGCCGAACATGGGCGACGGGCTGATGATGCCAAGCTTCGTCGCCATCATCGTCGGCGGTGTCGGCAGCCTGCCGGGAACCCTGCTGGGCGGATTGCTGATCGGCCTCGCGACGGGTGTGGTGACCATGTTCTGGCCGGCGGCGTCCGAAGCGGTGATCTACGTGATCATGGCCGTCGTTCTGCTGATGCGCCCCCGCGGGCTGATGGGTGAAGAAGGAATGATGACGTGAGCGGTCATGTAAGCGCCCGGCAGACCGCGGCCAGCCGCAAAGCCAACACCCAGTGGCTGCGTCTGGCCGCGATCTGGCTGGTTCTGCTGACGGCGCCTTTCTGGATCGTTCACCTCGGCGGCTACACCGCGCTGGGCACCCGCGTCCTGGTGCTCGGGCTGGCGGCGATGGCGTTCAACCTGCTGCTGGGCTTCACCGGGGTGATGAGCTTCGGCCATGCCGCCTTCTTCGGGCTGGGGGCCTACGGTGCCGGCTTCGCGCTGAAATTCTTCACCAACTCGACGCCCCTGGCGGTGATCGCCGGCACGCTGCTGGGCGGCGTGATCGGCGCGCTGCTGGGCGCGCTGGTGGTGCGCCGGCGCGGGGTCTATTTCGCCATGGTCACCATCGCCTTCGGCCAGGTGTTCTATTTCATCGCCATCCGCTGGAACTCTGTCACCGGCGGCGATGACGGGCTGCGCGGCTTCTCCCGCCAGCCGCTGCATCTCGGCCCATGGGTCGTCGATATCCAGCGCGACGCGGGTCTGTATTACTACTTCGTGCTGGCCTGCTTCGCGATCGCCGCGGTGCTGATGGGCATCATCCTGCGCTCGCCCTTCGGCCATACGCTGATCGCCATCCGCGAGAACGAACGCCGCGCCCGCTTCCTCGGCATTCCCATCGAACTGCATATCTGGCTGGCCTTCGTGCTGTCCTGCGTGTTCGTCGCCATGGCCGGCGCGCTCTATGCCTGCCTGAACGATTTCGCCGATCCAACCAACTTCAACTACAACATGTCCGGAACGATCGTGATCATGGCGGTGCTGGGTGGCTTCCGTTCCTTCTGGGGCCCGCTGCTGGGGGCGGCGATCTATGTCGTGCTGCAGGACTACCTGTCCTCGATGACGCAGAACTGGATGTGGGCGGTCGGGCTGATCTTCGTTCTGGTGGTGCTGTTCTTCCCGCGCGGCCTGCTCGGCGTGTTCGACCGGGCCGGCAAGTCGGCGGAGGAGGCGTGATGAACGGGACCAACAAGCCGATGCTGGAAATCCGCAACGTCTCCAAGCATTTCGGCAGTCTGGTGGCGGTGAACGGCGTATCGGTTTCCGTTGCGTCCGGCGAACTGCGCGCGGTGATCGGCCCGAACGGCGCCGGCAAGACCACGTTCTTCAACATGATCAGCGGCTTCTTTCCACCGACCGCGGGCGACATCGTGTTCGATGGCGAGGTCATCACCGCGCTCACCGTAACCCAGCGTGTCAACCGCGGCATGGCGCGCACCTTCCAGATCACCGAGATCTTCCCCGAACTGACGGTGCGCGAGAATGTGCGCATCGGCGTGGAAGTGGCCGGCGGCATGCGGCTGCACATGTGGGTCAGCCGGGCCGAGACGGCGCGGGTGAATGCCGAGATCGACCGCATTCTGGAACTGACCCGCCTCGGCTCCAAGTCCGAGCGCCTGGTGGGCGAGCTTTCCCACGGCGACCAGCGCGCCGCCGAGATCGCCATGGCGCTGGCGCTGAAGCCGCGCCTGCTGCTGCTGGATGAGCCCACGGCGGGCATGGGCGAGCAGGAGACCTATCAGGTGGCCGGCCTGATCCGCCGGCTGCACCGCGACCACGGCTATACCGTGGTGCTGATCGAGCACGACATGCGCGTGGTGTTCAACCTCGCCGACCAGATCACCGTGCTGGATCAGGGAACCCTGCTGGCGCAGGGCACGCCGGCGGAAATAGCCGCCAACGCCGCGGTGCAGGCCGCCTATCTCGGAGATTCGGAATGAGCGGCCAAGCCGGCTTCGCGCTCGAGGCGAGCGGCCTGAACACCTTCTACGGCAAGAGCCACATCCTGCACGACGTCGCGCTGCGCTGTGCCGAGGGCAAGATCACCACGCTGCTCGGCCGCAACGGCGCGGGCAAGACCACCACGCTGCGCAGCCTGGTCGGGCTTACCCCGCCGCGCAGCGGCACGGTGCGGATCTTTGGCCAGGAAACCACCCGCCTGCCCACCTTCCGCGTCGCCGCCCTCGGCGTCGGCTATGTGCCGGAGGGCCGCAAGATCTTCCCGAACCTGACCGTGGGCGACAATCTGCGGGTGCCGATCGAGCGCCCCGGCCCCTATACGATCCCGAAAATCTATGAGCTGTTCCCACGGCTCGAGGAACGCAAGTCCAATCTCGGCCGCCAGCTCTCCGGCGGCGAGCAGGAAATGCTTTCCATCGCCCGCGCACTGCTGGTCAATCCGCGCCTGCTGATCCTGGACGAGCCTTCCCAGGGACTGGCCCCGCTCATCGTGCGCGAGGTGTTCCGCATCATCGCGACCATGCGCGAGGAGGGGATCTCGGTGCTGCTGGTCGAGCAGAACGTGCGCATGAGCCTGGAAATCGCCGATGACGCCTATGTGATCGAGAACGGCCAGATGGTCTATTCCGGCACCGCGGCGGAGCTGTCGCTGGACGAGGACCGCATCCAGGCGCTGGCCGGCGCCAGTGCCGAGGAATGGAAGCTGGAAGCCTGAGCCCCCCGCGCGGGGGAAACGAAAATCTCCAAGGGCTTAACGCGGGTTTCTCGACAAGGCGGGACGGCGGGCGCAGTATCGGCGTCCGGATCCATCCGCCCGGGTTGACGCCATGACCGAGACCGCTCCCGCCCCGGCCGCCGCCGGAAACCCGCCGCCGTCCGGCCGCGGCGGCGGCCGCCGATGACCCAGGCCGGCAGGCGCGTCCTCATCGCCGTCCTCGTGGGGTTCCTCGCCGTGGCCGGCTACGTGAGCTGGCAGAAATACACCGCCAGCGACCTGCCCGAGGGCATCGCCAGCGGCAACGGCCGCATCGAGGCCACCGAGATCGACATCGCCACCAAGACCGCCGGCCGCATCCAGGAAATCCTGGTGAATGAGGGCGACTTCGTCACCGCCGGCCAGGTCCTCGCGCGCATGGACACGGCGCAGCTCATGGCCCAGCGCCGCCAGGCCGAGGCGCAGGCGCGCCGGGCCAGCATCGGCGT
>JBBIQA010000196.1:0-1800 GCA_037442565.1 Rhodospirillales bacterium | reverse complement strand
TTCGTGATCCCCGCCAGGATCAGCTTCGTCGCCGACGTCGCCCAGTTCACGCCGAAGACCGTTGAAACCGCCGAGGAGCGCCAGAAGCTGATGTTCCGCATCAAGGCGCAGATCCCGCCCGAGCTGCTGCGCAAGCATATTCAGCAGGTCAAGACCGGCCTGCCCGGCATGGCCTATGTAAAGGTGGACCCGCAGGCCAAATGGCCGGCCAGACTGCAGAAAACCCTGGTGCGATGAGCGGCGCGCCCGTCGCGCGGCTGGCGGCGGTCGGCCTGTCCTACGGCAGGACACGGGCGCTGGAGGCCATCGGCCTCGACGTGCCGGCCGGCTGCATGGTCGGGCTGATCGGCCCGGACGGCGTCGGCAAGTCCAGCCTGCTGTCCCTGATCGCCGGCGCGCGGGTCATCCAGGAAGGCCAGGTCGAGGTGCTCGGCGGCGATATGGCGGATGGCGGGCACCGCAGGCGGACCTGTCCGCGCATCGCCTATATGCCGCAGGGCCTCGGCAGGAACCTCTATCCGACGCTTTCCGTCTTCGAGAATGTCGAGTTCTTCGCCCGTCTGTTCGGCCAGGACAGCGACGAGCGCGCCCGCCGGATCGGCGGTCTGCTCGGCGGCACCGGCCTTGCGCCGTTCGCCGACCGCCCGGCCGGCAAGCTCTCGGGCGGGATGAAGCAGAAGCTCGGCCTCTGCTGCGCCCTGATCCACGATCCCGACCTGCTGATCCTCGACGAACCCACCACCGGCGTCGATCCGCTGTCGCGCCGGCAGTTCTGGGAGCTGATCGGCGAGATCCGCGCCAGGCGCCCGGGCATGAGCGTCATCGTCGCCACCGCCTACATGGAGGAGGCGGCGCGGTTCGACTGGCTGGTGGCGATGGATGCCGGGCGGGTGCTGGCCACCGGCGCGCCGGCCGAATTGCTGCGCCAGACCGGCGCGGCCACGCTGGATGCCGCCTTCATCGCCCTGCTGCCCGAGGAAAAGCGCCGCGGCCATGCCGAGGTGGTCATTCCGCCGCGCGCGGGCGACGGCGAGGCGGCGATCGAGGCCGAGCACCTGACCATGCGCTTCGGCGATTTCACCGCCGTGGACGACGTGAGTTTCCGCATCCTGCGCGGCGAGATCTTCGGCTTCCTCGGCTCCAACGGCTGCGGCAAGACCACGACCATGAAGATGCTCACCGGCCTGCTGCCGGCCAGCGCCGGCAAGGCCCGGCTGTTCGGCCGCGAGGTGGACCCGCACGACATGGAGGTCCGCCGGCGCATCGGCTACATGTCGCAGGGCTTCTCGCTCTATGCCGAGCTCACGGTGCGCCAGAACCTCGACCTGCATGCGCGCCTGTTCGGCCTGCCGCCCGGCGACATTCCCGCGCGCATCGGCGAGATGGCCCGCCGCTTCGACCTTGCCGCCATCCTCGACGCCCTGCCCGATGCCTTGCCGCTCGGCATCCGCCAGCGCCTGTCGCTCGCGGTGGCGATGATCCATTCGCCCGACATCCTGATCCTGGATGAACCCACTTCCGGGGTCGATCCGGTGGCGCGCGACGGCTTCTGGCGCATGCTGGCCGAGCTGTCGCGCCAGGACAGCGTGACGATCTTCGTCTCCACCCATTTCATGAACGAGGCGGAGCGCTGCGACCGCATCTCGCTCATGCATGCCGGCCGGGTGCTGGTCAGCGACACCCCCGCGGCCATCGTCGGGCAGCGCGGCGCGGCGGATCTGGAGGCGGCGTTCGTCGCCTGCCTGCAGGATGCGATCGGCGCGCCGCCCGCCGCCGCCGATCCGCCGCCGGCGCCCGAAC
>JBBIQA010000195.1:0-7468 GCA_037442565.1 Rhodospirillales bacterium | reverse complement strand
CGATCGACGCCGCCTGGTGGAAGATGTTCGGCGATCCGCAGCTGACCGCGCTGGTCGAGCGGGTGGCGGGGTCGAACCTAGATGTCCGGATCGCGGCAATCCGCATCGACGAGTCGCGGGCCGAGCGCGGCATTGTCGCTTCCGCGCAGTATCCGACGATCAACGGCAATGCCAGCTATGTGCGCCAGCAGGCATCCAACCGGGGCGTGTTCACCAAGCTCGGCAAGAATGCCGTCGGCTCGACCGCGGCGAACGGTACTACGGGTGGGGCCGGCGCCATCACGGGGGTGCAGATCGAGCCGTTCGACGCTTATCAGTACGGGCTGGACGCATCGTGGGAGCTGGATCTGTGGGGCCGGGTGCGCCGCGCGGTCGAATCGTCCGATGCCTCGATCACCGCCAGCGAGGAGGCGATGCGCGGGGTGCTGCTGTCCAGCCTGGCCGAGGTGGCGCGCGACTACATCGAACTGCGCGGGGCCCAGCAGAGGCTGCAGATCGCCCGCGACAATCTCAAGACCGCGAAACAGAGCCAGGACATCGTCGCCCAGCGGGCGGCCGGGGGGATGACCACGGATCTGGACGTGGCGAACGCCGCCGCCCAGGTCAGCACCGTCGCAGCCGAGATCCCGCGCATCGAGCAGGAGGAGGCGCACCTGATGAACGCGCTGGGCCTGCTGTTGGGCGAACCGCCGCAGGCCCTGCGGGCGGAGCTGTCCACGGCGAAGCCGGTGCCGCCGGTGCCGCCGCAGGTGCCGGTCGGGTTTCCCTCCGAGCTGGCCAGGCGGCGGCCGGACATCCGCCAGGCCGACGCCAATCTGCATGCGGCAACCGCGGATATCGGCGTGGCGAAGGCGAATTTCTATCCGAGCCTGACGCTGAACGGCAGCATTGGCATCCAGACCCTGAAGACCCAGAGCCTGTGGAACTGGAATGCCGAGCAGTATGCGCTGGGACCGACGCTGAACATCCCGATCTTCGAGGGCGGCCGGCTGAAGGCCCAGCTGGAACTGCGCAAGGCGCAGCAGCGCTCGGCGGCGGTGCAATATCAAAAGACCGTTCTGAACGCCTGGACCGAGGTGGACGATGCGCTGACCGCCTATGAGGCCGAGCAGCGCCGGCGCGAGCAGCTGATCGAGGCGGTGAAGCAGAACCGCCTGGCGCTGGGCCTGGCGCAGAGCCGCTACAAGGCCGGCGTGTCCGACTTCATCGAGGTGCTGGACGCCCAGCGCAGCCTGCTGGTCACCGAGCAATTGCTGGCGATCAGCACGGCGAACGTGTCCGGCAATCTGATCGCGCTCTACAAGGCGCTCGGCGGCGGCTGGGAACCGGACCTGCCGCTGGCGGTGGCGGGGGCTGACGGCCCATGAGGCATGTAGGCGGGCATTCCTGGGGGCATACCGGGCAGCGGTGACGCCGCGCCCGGGCGTTACGCCTGGACTGGCTGTGCCGGATAGGCCAACTCGTGACGGGCACGCCATTCCGGGGTGACGTAATTGATGATCAGGGAGCGGCGCACGCCGCGGATCTTGCGCGGGGCAAAGCCATGCCAGGTGTTGGCGGCCGGCAGGAAGATCAGACCTGTGTTGAACGCGCCGGAGGCGCGACAGACCAGCTTGTGATCGGCATCGAGGATATCGGTTCCCCAGTCCTCGGCATCCGGATGGTCGGACAAATAGATCAGCATGGTGAACAGCTTGGCGCCGATATCGGTGTGCGGTTCCAGCCAGAAGCCGTCGGTGTCCAGGCAGTATTCTATGCGAAGATAGCTGCCGGACAGGGGGCGGCCGCAGGCATCCTGCAGCAGCGCGACCATGGCCTCGTCCTGGAAGGTTTCGGCCAGCCGCTCACACACGGGATAGCGCGCGCGGTTCGCCTCGGAGAAGAAGATGCGGGCGCTGTTGTGGGTTTCTCGCTTGCCGCGGGTGTCGGCGATGACCGGGGCATCGAACGGCAGGTCCATCAAGGCCTCGCACATCGCCGCCGGCAGCACGTTGCGCGGCAGCCAGTGCGGATAGGGCAGGTCGCCGTGCGGCGCGGTGCAGATCGCGCGCCGGATGCGCGCGCCTTCCATGGCCAGCGGCGTGTCCATGGTACGAACATGGTTCATGGCGATGCCATCCTTCTGTGCAAGATCACGCGGGGCAATATCAGGCGTGGAACAGGCGTTTCACGCGGGCCGACAGGCCATGGCGCAGGATTTCCCGGCGGGCGGCGGCGGCATCGGTCATCCAGTTCAGCATGATCGCCTTGCGCGGCCCATCGAACGGCTTGTGGCCATGCCAGGACCGGTCGGAGCGGCGGAAGGTGATCAGGGTGCCGGCATCGGGCGGCACTTCGGCCGCCATGTCCTCGATGTCGCCGGGCCCGCGCAGCACGCGCAGCCGGCCGCCGTCGGCGGACCAGTCCTCGTTCAGGTAGATCAGCGCGGTGACCAACTTGCTCTCGCTGTCGGTATGGATTTCGCCGTCCTGCGGGCGGGTGCGTGCGCGCAGCGTGATCATCAGGCAGTCGGTGGAGAGCGGTAGGCCGTATTTCTCCGCGAACAGGCGGGTGAAGGCGGGGCTGCGCAGTTCCGCCAGCAGGCGGCCGAAGGCGTCGTCGCTCATCTGCGTCGGTGCGGGCAGCACGCCAGGCAGGTCGGGCGCGGGGAAGCTGGCCGCGGCTGCAACGGCGACGTCGCGCGGCACGAAGCCGGGCAGGACCATGTGCTGATAAGGCACGGACTGGAGCGGTGTGGCGGCGAAGCGGCGGAAATCGGTAACGTTGGTATCGATAAGGCTGATGTCGGTCATGCGGACCCCACAAATCAGCCAACCTTCCAGCGAATCGGTCGCTTTGGGTTGGCTAACTGCAGGATACCGCACCGATCCCGATCGGGCGCGTTGATCTGGATCATACGTTGCGATTTCGGACCATTATCCGATGCCGGATGTTCGCGGCCCGATCGCTGATCTCGTACGATCAGGCCTTGATGAAGGGACACCCTCCCTCGTTCAGCGGCCTGAAGGATTGTTCCAGCGGGATGGTGTCGATGACCTTCTGCACATCCCATGGCGCCTTGCTCTCGGCGGGCGATTTCGCCTCGAACAGATAGGTGGCATGCAGCTTACGGCCGTCCTCGCGCACGCTACCCACGCCGAAGCAGTCGTCGTCGGTCGGCAGGTGCTTCATCATCGCCACCGTGTCGCGTCCGGAAGCCTTGGCCTTGTCGACGCCCAATGCCGCCGCGGCCTTGAGGTAGTGCAGTGTCGCGGAATAGGCACCGGCATGCGTCATGGACGGGTAGTTGTCGGGCGTCTTCGGCAGCACCCGCTTGGTGAAGGCGCGGGTGCGGTCGTTGAGGTCCCAATAGAATGGCTGGGTGTTGATCAGGCCCTGGGCGGCTTCGAGGCCCATGCCATGTACATCGGTGGTCTGCGCGGCGAGGGCGACCATACGGATGCCCTGTTGAGGCAGGCCGAATTCGTGCGCCTGCTTCATGCAGTTCACGATGTCGTTGCCGCCGTTGGCAAGCGCGATGACCTTGGCGCCGCTGGCCTGGGCGGCCAGAAGGTAGCTGGAGAAGTCCGTCACGCCGGGGAAGGGATGCTTGGCCACGCCGAGCACCTTGCCGCCCTGGGCCTCGACGAACCGGCTGCAATCCTGCGTCAGGGACAGGCCGAAGGCATAGTCGGGCGCGATGATGTACCAGGTTTTGAGGCCGGCCTTGGTGAGCGAAAGCGCGGGCCCGTGCGCCAGCATCCAGCTGTCATAGGTCCAGTGCACCATGTTTTTCGTACAGGCCGCTCCGGTGAGGGCGGAGGTGACGGCGCCGGAGTTCAAATGGACCTTGTCCTTCTGCTGGGTCAGCGTGTTCATAGCCAGCGCGATGGCGCTGTTGTTGAGTTCCAGCACGGCATCGACGTCGCCGCGGTCGAACCATTCCCGGGCGATCCCCATGGCAATGTCGGGATTGTTCTGGTGGTCGGCGGGGATGAGCTCAACCTGCAGGTTATGCGCGGCGGGGTTGAAGTCGATGAGCGCCTGGCGTGCGCAGACGATGGATGTCGCGCCGGAGGTGGCGCTGTAAGGGCCGGAAATGTCGGTAAGGTGCCCGATGCGAAGGACCTGCGCCGCACGGGCCGGGCGGATTCTGGCCGTGGTAAGGCCGGCGGCGCCAAGGCCGGTGAGCACGGTACGGCGGGTCGGGCTTTGGGCTTTGAACATAGGGTCGCCTCCCTGGCGTTTTGTTAATTGGACGCAAGGGTCTCATGAAATTCCGCCGGATGCCAGAGCCGCGCGCGGATGAACTTCCACCGGGAAAATGATCCAGATCAATTCCGGATGGGGCGATCCCCGCGCAGAATGACAGTGTCTGAAAATGTCCTGCCGTAAGAAAGGAAACGACCATGGCGAGTGGCGTATCGAACGCGAGTGAAGCCGGGATGGCACGGGATTGGGAAGCATCCGCTCCGTTGACCAATCCGCGCAAGGGCCATCTGGTGCCGATGGTGCTGGCGGTGGCGATCTCCCTCGTCGCGGCCGTGCTGTTGTGGCATTTTGTGCCGATGCGATAGGCCCACGCGCGGCAATGCATAGTCCCGGCGGGGCAGGGGGATTCACGCCGGCTAGTCGGCCACGGCCATCGGTAATTCCGCGCCATGTCGCGTCTGCGCCAGCGCAACCCATGGCCGGTCACCGCGTTCTTCCCGGTCGGTGAGGATGCGCGCCCCGCCGCGCTCCAGCCAGATCGCCGCGGCCCCCTCCCGCCAGACGGTAAAGCGGTCCACCAGCAGTGGTGCCGGCCGCGGACAGGCATCCCGCGCCGGCGCCGCCGAGACCAGAACAGCCGCGTCGGCGCAGAATGGCGAGCCTTTCGAGCCTTGCGCCAGCAACGCGCCGACCCTGTTCGGCCGCGGCAGCAACAGGCAGGCGCCGGGTTCGCAGGTGATGGTCGTCTCGCCCAACTCATAGGGCATCGGCTGCATCTCCCCGGAAGCCCAGTATTGCTGCCACGCATCCTGCACGAACCGCGACCCGCCGCCGGTCCTCTGTACGAAAGCCCCCTCCGCCGTGCGCAGTGCGATCAGCCTGGCATCGGCGGAAACCAGCAGGTCCGGAGGACGCTCGAACGCCGGCGAAGCCAGCCCCAGCCCGATCGCCGCGATCCCGGCCAGGCGCCATTTCGTGCGCCAGATTCCCAACCAAGCGATCCCCAGCGACAGCACCCCCAGGCCCCAGGCCGGCATGTGCGGCACGGCGAACGTGGCGGCGGGCAGGTCGGTTGCCGCGTGCGCGATCCACAGGATCGCATCCAGGCCCCAGCCCATCGGCACCAGCGCCAGCGCCTCTAACCGGAGCGGCATCAGCGCCAGCGCGATCAATCCGGTCGGCATCACCCACAGCGCCGTCAGCGGCACCGCAACCATGTTGGAAATCACGAAATAGACCTGCACCCGCCCGAAATGATACGCGCCGTACGGCGCCGACGCCGTGCCCGCCAGCAAGCTGGTCAGCGCCAGAGCCGCCAGATGCAACGCCAGCCGCCGGCCCCATTTTCCCTCGCCCCACACCGGGGCGGTCTTCAGCCGCAGCAGCCACGGCCGCATCGCATCATATCCGGAGATCAGCGCCAGCACGGCGGAAAAGCTCATCTGGAAGCTGACCCCTACCACCTCCCAAGGCTCGATCGCGATGATCGCCACCGCAGCCAGCGCCAGCCCGCGCACCGAGATCGCCCGCCGCCCCGCCAGCACCGCCAAGGTGAACAGGCAGGCCATGGCGAAACTGCGCAGGATCGGCAGATGCACGCCAGTCATCAACAGGTAGAATCCGCCGCAGGCCAGAGCCACGAGGGCGGCGATCTGCTTGCAAGGCCAGAACAGCGATGCGCGCTCCGACAGCGCCAGCGCTGTCCGGGCAAATCCGAACATCAGCCCCATCACGATTCCGATATGCAGCCCCGCCACCGCCAGCAGATGCGCCAGACCGGAGTCGCGAAACGCCGCCCGGTCCGCCTCGGGGATCCTGGCGGTGATGCCGGTGAGCAGCGTCACCGCGATCCCCCCCTCCGCACCCGGCAGTACTGCCAGGATCCGGCGCTGCACCGTATCGCGCAGCCAGCGGATCCATTGTCCGGCCCCGACCGGCGGCGTGTGTGCCAGCACCTCCACCGAACCGAGCGCCATGCCATAGCCGCCCAGCCCGGAGAAATAGGCATCCCGCTGCAGATCCCAGCCGCCGGGATAGGCAGGCGGGCTCGGCGCCCGGATAAGCACCCGCAGCCGTACCGTATCCCCGGTCTCTATTTCGTTGGTATCGTTGGCCTTCAATTTCACGCGCACGGTCCGCATCAGCGCCCGGCCGCTGTCCTGGATCCGCACCCGCTCCAGCATAATCCGCCGCCCCGCCGGCAGCGTCTCTACCCCGCGCACCACTGCGCTCACCGTCACGCCCTTGCTCGGCAAAGGCTCCACCGACAGCGCCCGCGCTGTCGCCAACTGGCACGACGCGAAGCCGATTGCCGCCGCAGCGACCGCCATCAACGCGCTCCGCAGCACCGGCCGCCACCGCGCCAGCACCGCGCCCAGCACCGCCGGCCCCACCACCGCCCCGCCCACCCAGCCAGGCGGTTCCGCCCGCAGCGAGAAATACAGGACCACCCCGACGCCCATGAACACCGGCAACCACAGCCCGAACCGTCCCCGCTCCGCCGCCGCCCATTCGCGAAACGGCGTGGAAATCCCCCAGTCCCAGTCGATGAAATGGCGAACGGCAACCGAAAGCTGCATACAAATTCAACCTCTGGGAGCAGCCTACCGCACCCGCCCTCCACAGCAAACGCCCTTCTGTGCTAAGCCCCCGGTCATGTCAGTCCGCACCCGTTTCGCCCCCAGCCCCACCGGCCTCCTGCACATCGGCGGCGCCCGCACCGCGCTGTTCAACTACCTGTTCAGCCGCCATCACAGCGGTGAGTTCCTGCTGCGCATCGAGGACACCGACCGCGCCCGCTCCACCGAGGCCGCCACCCAGGTCATCCTGGAAGGCCTTGAATGGCTGGGTCTTTCCCCCGACGCTCCGCCGGTGTTCCAGTCCGCCCGCGCTGCCCGCCATGCCGAGATCGCCCATCAGATGCTGGCGGCCGGCACCGCCTACCGCTGCTATTGCACCGCCGACGAACTCCGCCAGATGCGCGAAAAAGCTGTCGCCGAGGGCCGCTCTCCGCGCTACGACGGCACCTGGCGCGACCGCGACCCGGCCGACGCCCCCTCAGGCGCGCCGTTCTCGATCCGCCTGAAAGCCCCCCGGTCCGGCGAAACCATCGTCGACGACCTGGTCCAGGGCCCGGTCCGCGTCGCCAACGCGGAACTGGACGACATGATCATCCTGCGCAGCGACGGCACCCCCACCTACCTGCATGCCGTGGTGGTGGACGACCACGACATGGGCATCACCCATGTCATCCGCGGCGACGACCACCTCACCAACA